>JADQCD010000152.1 GCA_016278285.1 Actibacterium sp. | reverse complement strand
GCCGACAGGCTGGCCACCTCGCCCAGCCAGGCGCCGGTGGCAGGGTCGGTCACGTTCAGCGTGTTACTGTCGCCCGCGCCGGTCCACTTGCCGCCGATATAGCAGAACTGGCGCACCAGGCGCGGGTCGTTCAGGTCGTTCAGCGCGGATTTCGGAGCGCTCTGGTGGCGGGACATGGACGAACCTCCGTTAAGAAACATGCCCCGAAGATACTTCCGTCCGCGCCGAGAGTGTGACCAAACCCGTGGCGGTACATAGGCGATTCATCCATTCAATCGCACTAAACCAGTCAATTCGTCTGATTTTCGTCCGAGAGCAAAAGGTCCAGTGGCGGCAGGCCAGAGGATTTGACCGGCTTCGTCACGATATAGGTGTAGTACCGCGCCAGTCCGATTCGGGCCGCCAGCATCCCGTCGATCAACCTCTGGTAGCTGTCGATCGAGGGCGTCACGACCTGCATCAGATAGTCGAACCCGCCGCCCAATGCCCAACATCCCGTGACTTCGCGGTGGCCCCGGATGGCGGTCTCGAACCCGGCGAAGGTTTCGGTGCGATGATTGTCCAGTTCCACCGCGACGAAGACCATCACATGCGGGCCCAGCGTGCGCAGCGAAATCCGCGCGCCATAGCCTTCGATGATTCCCGCCCTTTCCAGCCGCTTGAGCCGTTCCCAGCAGGGTGTGGGCGACAGGTTGATGCGCGCGGCGAGGGCCGCCTTGGTGATCCGCCCCTCGCGCCAGAGAATGCGCAGAATGTCCAGATCGCGCTGGTCCAGACGGGTCATGCGCCGGTAATCCGTTCAGTTCCGACCGCCTGGCCGCGGTTTCGACCGGCTACCCCCGCCCGCGTGCCGACCGGTGCGGCGGGCCGGTTCGGCACCGGCGTTCCAATGCGGTTGCGGCCGCGACTTATGTCGGCTAGCGTCCGGCTCATCCGCTCCCTCTGTCGTTATGGGGCAATTTCCTGTCGCCTCTGTTGGGGAACGGACCTTCGAAAGCCGCATCCTGAGTCGTGGTTCAATGGGTCCGGCAAGCCGACCCGCCCCCCAAAGCAGCACGCGACCAGACCCCAAGTCAACATGGGAAAGGGCGGCGTGGGCATTGACGAGGAGAGAGACGGCCGTGATGGATGACAGTTACGAATTCCCCTATCTGGCCGAAAGCCGGGCGCCCTTCAGCCTGGCCGAGTATGAGCGCCGGCTGGACAAGGTGCGCGTGGCCATGGCTGCGCAGGGGTTGGACATGCTGTTCGTCGAGGACCCGTCCAACATGGCCTGGCTGACGGGCTATGATGGCTGGTCGTTTTATGTGCATCAGGGTGTGCTGGTCTTTCACGACGCGGATCCGATGTGGTGGGGCCGCGGTCAGGATGCCAATGGCGCGGTGCGTACCGTGTGGATGGATAACGCGCATGTGGCCCAATATGCCGACATCTATGTGCAATCCACCGAGCGCCACCCGATGCAGGCGCTGGCCCGGATGATCAAGGATCTGGGCTATGGCGACAAGCGCATCGGCGTTGAAATGGATAACTATTATTTCTCGGCCAGGGCCTATCTGACCATGCTGGAGGAATTGCCCGACGCGCAACTCATCGACGCCGGCGGTCTGGTAAACTGGCAGCGCGGGGTGAAATCCGACGAAGAGCTTGATTTCATGCGCCGCGCCGCGCGCATATCCGAATCCCTCGTCGACAAGGTTCTGGAACTGGTCGAGCCCGGCCTGCCCAAGAACGAGCTGGTGGCCGAGATCAGCCGCCAGGCCATTCGCGGCGTGGGCGAGGACTGGGGCGATTATGCGGCCATCGTGCCGCTGCTTCCCTCGGGGTCGGATGCCGCCGCGCCGCACCTGACCTGGGACGGCCGCCCGTTCGAGACCGGCGAGGCGACGTTCTTCGAGATGTCGGGCTGCTATCGCCGGTATCACGCGCCGTTTTCCCGCACCGTCTTTCTCGGTGAACCGCCGGACTACCTGCTGCGCGCCGAGGCCGCGCTGGTCGAGGGGCTGGAAGCCGGGCTTCAGGCCGCGCGCGCCGGCAACCGCGCCTGCGATGTGGCCAATGCGCTGGCCGCCCCGCTGGAGGCTGCGGGCATCACGCGAAGCGCGCGCTGCGGCTATCCCATCGGCCTGTCCTATCCGCCGGATTGGGGCGAACGCACGATCAGCTTCCGCGCCGAGGATGAGACGGTTCTGGAGCCGGGCATGACCTTTCATTTCATGCCCGGGCTGTGGATGGAAAACTGGGGGATGGAGATTACCGAGCCAATTCTCATCACCCCGTCCGGACCGGCCGAGACTTTCTGCGACCGCCCACGCCAGCTTTTCGTGAAGAGGTAACATGCTCGACGCAGCGCGCGCTTTGCTGAAGGATCTGGTAGCCTATCCCACAGTGTCCTCCGACAGCAATCACGAGATGATCGTGCGTATCGCCTCGCTGCTGTCCGAGTTGGGCGCGCGGGTGGATCTGATGGAGGATGAAACCGGCCGGAAGGCCAATCTTTTTGCCACCCTCGGCCCTGCCGATTCAGCGGGCGGCATCGTTTTGTCGGGCCATACCGACGTGGTCCCGGTCACTGACCAGGACTGGTCGTCGGATCCGTTCACCCTGCGCGAGGCCGATGGGCGGCTCTTCGGGCGCGGCAGTTGTGACATGAAGGGGTTCATCGCCTGCACACTGGCGATGGCGCCGCGTTTCGCTCAGGCCGATCTGAAACGGCCTCTGCATTTCGCTTTCACCTATGACGAAGAGGTCGGTTGCCTTGGCGGCCAGGCGCTGGTGGCAGAGTTGAAGGCGCGCGAGATCCGCCCGGACATCGCCATCATCGGCGAACCCACGGAAATGAAGATCATCGACGCGCACAAGGGCTGTTGTGAATATACCGCCGAGTTCCACGGGCTGGAGGGGCATGGATCGGACCCCGGCGCGGGGGTCAACGCCGCCGAATACGCGGTGCGCTATGTCGGCAAGCTGCTGGAGCTGCGCGAGGCGCTGAAGGGGCGCGCGCCTGCCGACAGCCCGTTCACCCCGCCCTTCTCCACGATCAACCTGGGCCGGATCCACGGCGGGCATGTCCATAACGTGATCCCCGGCAAGGCCGAGGTCGAATGGGAAATGCGTCCGGTGCAGCCCGGCGACGCCGATTTCGTGAAGGCCGAGATGGCGCGCTATTGCGACGAGGTGCTGCTGCCCGCGATGCGCGCGGTCCATCCCGGCGCGGGCATCGACACCACCGTGATCGGTGAAGTCGTCGGCCTGGACCCGATGGACAAGAACGCCGCGCGGCAATTGCTTGCGGAGTTGACCGGCCAGAACGCCGCGCTGACCGTTCCTTTCGGAACCGAGGCAGGGCTGTTTCAGGACATGGGAATGTCGGCGGTGGTCTGCGGGCCCGGCGCGATTGCGCAGGCCCACAAGCCAGACGAGTTCGTCTCGATCGAACAGCTGAACCAGTGCCTGGCGATGCTGAACCGGCTGACCGAGCAGATGGAGCGCGCCGCCTAGCTGTCCGCTTTGTATTTCCTCTTCTCGATCATCGCCGCTGTCATGTGCCTTCGCCCTGAATCGCGGCAATCATTTCGGCCACCGCAGTCGAAAGTATTCCATCGTTTCGGATCACCGTCACGTCCAACCCGTCGGGCAGGGTAAAATCGCTGCGGGCCAACCGTTCGGCGATTTCGGCGGCCGTTTCACGACCGCGCCGCGCCAGCCGTTCCGCCAAAGCCGGCGGCGATGCGGTGACATGCAACACCCGCAGGTTCGGATACCGGGCAACGGCGCTGCCCAGCACCGCGCGCGAGCCGTTGAAGACGACATCCTCGCCCAGGGCCAGCCACGCGTCGATTGCGCGGGGAATGCCATAGTGAAAACCATGCGCCGCCCACCATAATGCGAACTCTCCGGCGGCGCGGCGGCGCGCGAACTCGGCCATGGATATGCTCTCGAAATCCTCGCCCCCCGCTGCGGCGGGCCGGGTGATGACACGCCGCACCCGGCGCAGGCGCGGCAGGCGTGCCGCCACCGCCAGCAACAACGTGTCCTTGCCGGCGCCTGACGGGCCGACCACTGTGAACACCCGGCCGCCGGTCATCGGGCAGAGCCTTTCGCAGATCAGAGCCAGCCGCGCCGGCGGAAATACCACATCGGCAATGCTGCCGAGGCGATCATCAGGATCACCGCGAGCGGATAGCCCAGGCGCCACTGAAGTTCCGGCATATGCGTGAAATTCATGCCGTAGATCGAAGCGATCAGTGTCGGCGGCAGGAAGGCCACTGCCGCCACCGAGAAGATCTTGATTATGGCGTTCTGCTCTATGTTGATCAAACCCAGCGTCGCATCCAGAAGCAATCCGGTCTTCTGTTGAAGAAACCCCGCCTGTTCCGAGATGGTCCGAATATCACGGGTCTGGGTCTTCAGCCGATCGCGCAGCCCCTTGTCCGTCTTGCGGTTGTCCAGCACCGGGGCCAGATAGCCGGTCAGACGCTCTATCGTCAGAAGGCTTTCGCGCAGTTGCATCAGCAACCCGTCATTGAGCCCGATCTGGCGCAGCGTTCCGCGGTGGTCGTTGTGTTTCGCGCCATCCTCACTCTGGAAAGTCCGGCGCGAGATAAGATCGATTTCCTGGCCGGCCTGCTCGGTGATGTCGGCCAGCCGGTCGATGATCTCTTCGATTAGGCCGATCAGAACCGCGTCGGCGGTCGCGCAATCGCCCCCGCTGCGCCCCGCACGCGGTGGATATGTGGTGAAGGGGCGTGGATCGTGATGCCGAATCGTGATCAGCCGGTCTTGCGTCAGGACAAAGGTGACCGGCCCCGTCACCGGTTCCTTCTGGTCGCTTCGCGCCGGCAACAGGGCGGTCATCACGGGAACTCCGCCATCAAGATACAACCGCGACGATTGCTCGATCTCTTCCTGATCGGCCCGGCTGGGCAGCGTCAGCCCGATCAGTTCGGACAATGACGCGCGCTCTTCTTCGGACGGGCGCAGCACGTCGATCCAGATCACGCCGTTTCCGGTGGCGTCCGGCGTGCCGACCAGCGCATCATCCTTTCGCCGGTATCCGTTTATCATCGTCGCCTCTCAATCTTCGTTGGTTTGATGCCTCGTTCAGCATAACTGCAATGCCTATGTAAGCGGAACCCGCCCAATGCCGTTGCCCGGCTCAATCGGACGGTCAACCGTCCGGGGACTACGAAAGTCTAATTGCCAGACTTTGTCATATTTCGGCCCTGTTTTTTCTGCACACCCGATTCAGCCAAAATGCGGGAGCTTTGCCATGAGCTGGATTTCCAGTATCTCGTTCGATGAGATCACGCTTAGCATTGTGACACTCTGCATGATCCGCGAAACCATGATCCAGTTCCTGCCTGACCGTGTGGCAGGCCCGGGTGGCTGGTTGATCGATACCGGAAGCAAAGACATGTGAAGCCGCAGGCGTCCCGCCGAGGGACGAGGATCACCTGATCCTTTCGGCCATGCATTCCGCCAGCCGGAAGGAATGCAAGTGCAGGACGGCAGCGTCCACCTCTTTACATGGCGGGATGAGCGCGCGAAGGTGCCCGCCTGGCGGCGATGCCGTGGCTTGGGCGCGCCCGTGGCGGGACAGCTGAAGAGGGCTGTTGGCCATTCTCGTCCTGCCGGGGGTCGCCCTGACCGTCGCGATTCGTCAACTGGTTCTTTTTGCCGTCAGCGCGCCGACCGGCTGGCGCCATGTCGGGCAGACCGCTTTTCGTCCGTTCCGTCCCGAGGCCGAAGACCCCTTCGTGCTGCGCCCCGGCGACGAGGTGCTTTTCGAACAGACGGATCGTGAGAAACTGAGCGCGATGCGCGACGACCCCATGGCGGCGCAATTGCCGCGGCAATCGCATGACACGCGAACTTGTCGTCCACCGTGCCGGGCCCGGCGTGACCGTTCAGGACATGGGTCGGCCGGGCTATCTGGGGGTCGGGTTGTCGCGGGGTGGCGCAGTGGATCGGCTGGCGCTGGCCGAAGGGGCCGCGCTGCTGGGGCAGGACATGGCGTGCGCGGTTCTCGAAATGGTGGGCATGGGTGGGCAGTTCGAGGCCAGTGCGGATATCCGCTTCGCACTGACCGGTGCGCCGATGCGGGCCACGATCGACGGGGCGCCGATCGCCTGGAACGCCAGCCATCGGCTGCCCGCCGGTGCACGCTTGTCGGTGGGTGGTGTCGAGACCGGCAGCTTCGGTTATCTGCATCTGGGGGGCGGCATCGACGGACCGAAATGGCTGGGCGCACGAAGCGCCCATCTGGCGGCCGGTATCGGCCGTGCGCTGCAAGCCGGCGACCGGCTGCCGCTTGGCGCGGACCCCGCGCCGGACGCGATCGGGCTGCGCCTGCCGACGATCGAACGGTTCGGTGGCGGGATCGTGCGGGTGGTGTCCAGCCTTCAGACCGATTTCTTTGCGCCGTCCGAGGTTGCGCGCTTCGAGGCCACGCAATTCTTGCGCGACGCCCGCGGCAGTCGCATGGGCATACGCCTGACGCTGAGGGGCGCGGGGTTCCACACTGAAGCGGGGCTGAGCGTGCTGTCCGAAATGGTCGTTTCGGGGGACATACAGATCACCGGGGACGGAACGCCTTTCGTGCTGCTGGCCGAATGCCAGACGACAGGGGGATATCCGCGCATCGCTTCGGTTCTGCCTTGCGATCTGCCGAATGTAGCGCAGGCGCCGCCGGGCGCTGCGCTAAGCTTTCGTTTCATCTCGCTTGAGCAAGCTGTCGAGGCTGAAACCCGCGCGCGTGAACGTGTTGCCGGGCTGGTCCGGGCCGTCACGCCGCTGATCCGCGATCCGCACGATGTCCGCGATCTTCTTTCCCTGCAACTGATCAGCGGCGTGACCGCCGGTGACGAACTGTAAGGTGTCGAACAATGATAAAGGCTGTCGACCTGAATGCGGACATGGGCGAAAGCTTCGGCCCCTGGACGATGGGTGACGACGCGGCGTTGCTGGATATCGTGACCTCTGCCAATATCGCGTGCGGCCACCACGCGGGCGATTGGGAGGTGATGGCGGCAACGATGCGCGCGGCCGCCATGCGCGGCGTCGGCATCGGTGCACATCCCGGCTTTCCCGACATTCAGAGCTTTGGCCGCAAGCGGATGCATTTCCCGCTCGATAGCCTGGGAAATCTCGTGCGTTATCAACTTGGTGCCGCCCAGGCGATCGCGCGTGCCAACGGCTCGGTCGTGCGTCACCTCAAGCTGCACGGAGCACTGGCCAATATGGCGTCAGAGGACAAGGCCATCGCCCGCGCCTGTTACGAGGCGGCGTTGTCTGTCGCCCCTGATCTGATCGTCATGGTGCTGGCGCAAACCGCGCAGCAGGAAGCCGCCGCCGAGCTGGGGTGCAGCGCGGCCTGCAAGATCTTTGCCGACCGTGCCTATGCAGAGGATGCGACCCTTTTGGACCGTCGTCAGGCCGGCGCCGTCATTCATGATCCCGAAACCGCGGCAAGACGGATGGTGGAGATGATCCGCGCCGGCGCAATCATCACGCAAGGCGGCAAACACATCACCACTCGCATTGATACGGTTTGCCTGCATGGCGATACGCCGCAGGCGGTTTCCATCGCGCAAGCGGTGCGCGATGCGCTTGCCGAGGCCGGGATCGCCATCACTTGTTTCGACGGGAACCCGGTTTCCGCGGCCTGAACGCTCTGCTCTCTGCCCGGGCTTTCGTGCGCCCGTCCTTCGATCGCCGGGTTTCATGTCGCGGGCGCTGGATTCCGGACGACCTGCGCGGCCGGCAGCTGCAAGCTGGCCGCGAAGCCGGCTTCCCGGTCGGGGCGGGGCGACTCCAGCACAAGGTTGCCGCCGATCCGCGTCGCGATGGCGGCGACGATGGCAAGGCCAAGGCCGCTGCCGTCAGCACTTGCCGCGCCACGCTCGAAGCGGGCGGTCAGGCGGCCCAGCATTTCAGGCGGCAGAACGGGCCCTTCGTTTTCAACAATCAACCTTCCATTCGCGGTCAGTGTCACGTCGACGGGGTCGGTTTCGGACCCGTGTCGCAGCGCGTTTTCGACCAGGTTCCGGCAGATGATGCCAAAGGCATCGGGATCAAGGTCTGACATGACCGGCGTGTCGGGCAGGTCAAGCGCGATGCGTCCGGGCGGATTGGTGCGGATGAAATCCCCGATGACGACGCGCGCCACGTCGCGCAGGTCCGCGTTCCGGTCCAGCCGCAGCCGCCCACCTTCAGCCCGGGCAAGCTGCATCAGACGTTCGGACAGGCGGGTCAGCCGCTTTAGCGTGACCTCGATTTCGCCGGCGCGCTCCCGCGTGGCGGGATCGCTGGACTCCGAGCGCAGCCTTTGTGCCTGGGCAATGGCCCCGGCGAGCGGCGTTCGCAGCTCATGCGCGGCGTTGGCGGCGAAGCTGCGCTCGGCGTCGAACGCCGCTTTCAACCGGTTCAGCAGCCCGTTCAGCGTCTCGGCCACCGGGGCGATTTCAATGGGCAGATCCTCGGTGGGCACGGCTGACAAATCCCGGACGCTGCGCGCATCCAGCCGTTGCCGAAAGCGGCGCAGCGGCGAAAGGCTGGCCCGGACGGCAAGAATGATCGCCACCAGCGCGACGGGAATCACGACCACAAGCGGCAGCCCGAGCGCCATCTGCATTTCACGCGCCGCCGCGACACGATGATCCAGCGGCTCGGCCACGGTGATCCGGATGCTGCCCTGAAGCGCCTCATCATTGTAAAGCCGGTGAGTGTCGGTCTGGCGGAATCCGGGTCCGTCATAGGCCGGGAACATCGCGGGGTCGGCGGCGTGCGATTGCAACAATATGCGGCCCTGTGCATCGCGGACGATATAGGCAAGCAGTTCCTCATGCGCGCGGAAAGTCGCCAGCCGTTGGGTAATGCCGGTCTCCTCGCGCCCGACGATATCCATGACGGCAAGCGGCATCACGCGCTGCGCGGTTTCCTGCAATGCCGAATCGAAAACCTCGTTCATCTCATGTCGAAGTACCGCCGCGGTCAGAAAGGCCGCGGTTGCCCAGAGCAGTATCAAGAGGCCGCCGATCGCCATGGCAAGCCGGATCTGAAGGCTGCGGGGCATGGTCATGGCGGCCCCAGCCGGTAACCCATTCCGCGCTCGGTCCGGATCACGCCGGCGCCAAGTTTCTTGCGCAACCTGCTGACATGAACCTCGATGGTGTTGCTTTCGACCTCGGCGTCGAAGGCATAGAGCTTTTCCTCCAGTTGCGCCTTTGACAGAAGTTGCCCGGGCCGGGCCAGAAAGGCCTCGAACAGGGCCCATTCACGGGCGGTCAGTTGCACGGTCGTCCCTCCGCGCCGGATGTTTCGCGCCGCCAGGTCCACTTCCAGCGGGCCATGGGTCAGTATCGGGTTCGGGTTGCCGGTATAACGTCGCGCGACCGATCCGATCCGCGCCGAAAGTTCAGCCAGATCGAAGGGTTTGACCAGATAGTCGTCGGCACCCGCGTTCAGCCCCTCTATCCGGTCCGAAACCTGGTCGAGCGCGGTCATGATGATGACCGGCGTCACGTCGCCGCGGGCGCGCATCGCCTTTAGAAAACCGATCCCGCGCCCATCGGGCAGCATCAGGTCGAGCAGGACCAGATCATAGCTGGTGCCGGCCATCGCATCGCGGCCTGCGTCCAGCCGCGTGAACCAGTCCACGGACTGGCCGTCACCGGCGATCTGGTCGCGAACGGCGGCGCCCAGAACGGTGTCATCCTCGATCAGCAGAATTCGCATGACGCTTGGGGTTCCTCGGTATTAGTGCACGCTGTTGTCAGACCTGGCTGACGCAGGGCTGACAGTCGCGAGGCACAGGCTTCAGGTTCCCGTCAGCTTCGCCAGGGATGGGGTGCCCGAATTGGCCACCGGAACAAGTTTGGACCAGGACGGAAGCATGGACAACGCCTGCCTGTCTCGCCGTGGCTCCGAAGGGGACGGCACGGTTTCATTTACCTTACCGCGGATGGATTTCTCACCGAAAATGATCCAGGCGCGGTGTTCGGTGTGTCCGGTTGCGGGGCTCAGGGCAGGTCGATATCGACCCAGACCAGGCGGTGACGCGAGGCAGCGGCGGCGCTTTCGGCGCCGTCTTGTCCGGGCGCCGGCCAGAACACGCCGGAACCCGTCACCTTCAGATCCGGGGCGGGCAGGACATAATCCACGCGCAGATTGCCCGGCCCGTCATCCTCGGGCCAGTCGGCCGTGTCCAGCGCCGGGTTCCCAGCCTGATCGCCGGACCCGGCGGCGGCCGCCCCTGCCGAGCGCGGCCCGGGATCGGTGAACCAGGGGCCTGCCAGAAGCTCGGTCATCGCCGCATGGCGCCCGTCGCCATCGACCGGGTCCAGATTGGTATCCGCCATCAGCGCATAAGGCCCCTTTGGCGGCGGCACGCTCAGCCTGCCGGACAGATAGAGCTGCCATAGCCGCAGCTCATCACGGTTGCGCAATCCGTTCATGTCCTCGGGGCCGTCAAAGACCGGTGGCGTGGCATGATAGGTCAGAACATGCAGAACCGTGTCACCGACCCGCACCGGAACATCCCAATGCGCCACAGAGGCCAGACGCTGAACCGCCTGCACCGCCGCATCGGGAAAGGGTTTTCCGTCGCGCAACGGCAGCCGCGCGCCGGGCAGGTCCGTCCAGAGCAGGGTTGAGAAATCCCGCACCCTGTCGGTCATGATCGGATGGCGCGACAGCACCGCCATGCCGCCTTCGCCGGGAAAACGGCCATAGCCCTGCGCATCCCGCGGTCCGTCACTGCGCCCGTCGCCATCATGATCCAGCCCGGTGCGCCACCCCGCGTTGGGACGCGCGGCAAAGCGATGCGGCATGGCATGGCCGGCTGCGGCCAGCGCCCGCCCGAGCGCAGCCAGCGCCGCGCCGTCATGGTCGTAATCCAGCCCCTGCAGCGCAATGATATCGGGCGCCACCCGCGCGATGACATCCACCACGGCGCGCACCTGGGCATCGTCCCCCGACAGGATGTCGCCCAGCAAAAGGCCGGGCCCGTGGCGGTTCAGCTCGGTATTGAAGCTTGCAATGCGCAGGGGATCGGCGAAAAGCGGGCCGGACAGAAGCGCGGCGATCAGGCCGGCTGAAACGCCTTTTCGTAGCCTGGCACGGCCCGGCGTCGCTGTTCGCCGATCAGTTTGGCGATCCGCCACAATGCGATTCCGCGCATGATGAGACTGGCCGGAAGAATGGCCCATGCCGATACCATCCAGATCAGGGTTTGCGGATTTTCGAGCGTCAGCCCGTCAAAGTAAAGGGTCAGGATGGTCACGGTCGCCGGCAACAGGAACGGCACCAGAACCCCCAGGGCCACGTCGATCCGGGCCAATCCCTGCATCCGCTCGATGACGTCGCCGCCCGACGTGGGGTCGAAGGTGGGCAGGTTCACCCACACGTTGAACGATCCGTTGCTGACGGGCCAACGCTTGCTGCGCAGGATGATCGAGAACAGGGCTACCGACACGATCGAGATGAAATAGGCCAGTCCCGCCGATGCGCGAATATCGGCCTGCGACACGATCCCGTCGCCCGCGGGCAGCATCAGCGTGAACAGGCGAACCGGGCTGTAGGGGAAATCAAGGATCTGCCCGATCAGCAGAGCGATGGACGCGAGGAAGCGGCTGGCCACGCTCGGGTCTATATCTGCGCGGGCCATGTATGACAGCAGGAAAACCGTGATGAACATGGCGAAGAAACGGATGCGGTTGAACGGGGGGGCGTCCCGGAATTCCAGAAGCCCCGGATAGGTCGCGGTATATTCGAACAAGACCAGCGCTGCCGCCAGAAGGCCGACCAGCGCGACGATCTGAACCGCATCCGATGACATGCCCGTCACCAGAAGCGACGGCGTCGCAACCAGCATCACCACAAGCATGGCACGCGCGACGGCGCCCGTAATCTGAGTGATCACTGCCTTTATTCCCCAATTCGGACGGCCGCGATGCGTTGTCGCGACCTTGTTCCATCTGGTGCCCGCATCTTTGTGGCGGATTGCCTTAACCTCGCCCAATTTTTGCCTACTTTCGCTTAACTCATCAATACAGTGTTAAGGTTCAATAAATTTTTGCGGCGATTTCATGGAGAACTGTCGCCGGTTTACATCAAAAAAGCGGAAAAAAGGGGCCGCCCGGATGGACGACCCCATATCTTGTGGCTTGATGCGTTTCAGACCCAAGGCCGTTGGGTCGCCGCCCTTTCCTCGAACCTGTCGATGGCGGCAGCCTTTTCCAAGGTCAGGCCGATATCGTCCAGCCCTTCCAGCAGGCAATGCTTGCGGAACGGGTCCACGTCAA
>JADQCD010000265.1 GCA_016278285.1 Actibacterium sp. | reverse complement strand
GCGGGCGCAGCGTCGAAGGAAACCGATCCAAATCGGAGTGGAAATAATGGCAAGGATCATCGGCGGCGTCGGCTGCTCGCACATCCCGTCCGTGGGTGCGGCGATGGATAACGGCAAGACGCAGGACCCCTATTGGAAACCGCTCTTCGACGGGTATGAACCGGCGCGGGAATGGATGCGCAAGGCCAACCCGGACGTGGTGATCGTGGTCTACAACGATCACGCCGCGGCTTTCGACATCTCGCTCACCCCGATGTTCACCATCGGCGCCGCGCCCGAATTCCTGCCCGCCGACGAAGGCTATGGCCGCCGCAAGGTGCCCAACGTCAAGGGCTATCCGGAACTGGCCTCGCATCTGATCGAATCGCTGGTCTTCGACGAGTTCGACATCAATACCGCGCTGGAAATGGACGTGGACCACGGCCTGACCGTGCCGCTGTCGGTGATGTGTGGCCAGCCGCAGGAATGGCCCTGTCGGGTGATCCCGGTGGCGGTCAACGTGGTGAAATACCCGCAACCGCTGGGCCGGCGCTGCTACAAGCTGGGCAAGGCGATCCGCAGGGCCGTGGACGAATTCGACGAGGATCTGACCGTGGCCATCTTCGGCACCGGCGGCATGTCGCATCAGCTGCAGGGCGAACGGGCCGGGCTGGTGAACCCGGATTTCGACAAGGCGTTCCTGGACGATCTGTCTGGCGACGTCGAGAGGTTGGCGAATATCGGGCATGTCGAATACATGCGCGAGGCCGGGTCCGAAGGGATAGAACTGATCATGTGGCTGGTGATGCGCGGCGCGCTGGATGACAAGGTGCACGAAGTGTATCGCCACTATCACGTCCCGGCATCCAATACCGGGGCAGGGCTTGTCATACTGGAGAACGATCAATGAGGATTTGTGTTGCCGGCGCCTATGGCGCCTTCGGGATAAAGCATCTTGACGCGCTTTCCGCGATCGAGGGGGCCGAGGTCACCTCGGTCATGGGGCCGACCCGCGAAAAGATCGATGCGCTGGCTGCCGAACGAGGAATCGGCCACGCCGCAACCGACCTTGATGAATGCCTTGCGCGCGCCGACGTGGATGCGGTGATCCTGGCCACGCCGACGCAGATGCACGCCGCGCAGGCAATCGCCTGCATGAAGGCCGGAAAACCGGCCCTGGTCGAGATCCCGATGGCCGATTCCCTTGCCGACAGCGAAGAGATTGTTCGGGTTCAGAAAGAAACCGGCGTGTTGTGCATGGCCGGACAGGTGCGCCGGTTCAACCCGTCGCATCAATGGATCAAGAACAGGATCGATGCGGGCGAACTGCACGTCCAGCAGATGGACGTGCAGACCTATTTCTTCCGCCGCTCCAACACCAACGCCAAGGGCGAGCCGCGCAGCTGGACCGATCACCTTTTGTGGCATCATGCCTGCCACACGGTGGACCTGTTCCAGTATCAGACCGGAGAAACGGTCTCGGACTGTTTCGGCCTTCAGGGGCCGGCTCATCCCGAACTCGGAATCGCGATGGACATGTCGATCGGCCTGAAAACGCCCGCGGGCGCGCTCTGCACACTTTCGCTGAGCTTCAACAATGACGGGCCGTTCGGCACGTTCTTCCGCTATATCTGCGACAACGGCACCTATATCGCGCGCTATGACGACCTGTTCGACGGCTACGAAAACCCGATCGACCTGAGCGATGTCGCGGTGTCCAGCAACGGTATCGAGCTGATCGACCGAGAATTCATAAGCGCGATCCGGGAAGGGCGCGAACCCAATGCCTCGGTGGGCCGGGTGCTCCCGGCCATGCGCACGCTGGACCGGATCGAGAAACAACTGAATTGACCCTGGCGGTGTGCGCCTTCGGCGCACAAGTTCTTCTCTCGCCCCTTTCCCTTCGGAAAGGGGCTCGGGCAGGGCGCTTTCGCCGGCGGTATGTCCGGGCCGGAGGCGCAGCAGGATTGTTCCTTCATCTTGCCCCAAATACTCAAAAACCGGGATCGGTGCCGTCAGCATCCCGACTTCGGTGGGGTGCGCGGATTTTCGGAGTTGAACATGAAGCCCCGCGGGCGGATCATGGTCGGGTCCGAACCGGCAAGAAGGGACTGTGCGGGAATGAAGACGGGGATCATCTTGCAGGCCGGGCGGCCCGAGGCGCGGCGCTGATGGAGCGGGTTGCGCTTTCGGCGGACCTGTCGATTAGCCGTATTGCCTATGGCATGTGGCGGCTGGCGGATGATCCTGACGTTTCACCCGGCCATGTCGCCGCCAAGATTGCCGCCTGTCTGGACCAGGAGATCACCACCTTCGACCAGGCCGATATCTATGGCGATTACCGGGCCGAGGGTATTCTCGGCGGTGCGTTGAAGGCCGATCCGCATCTGCGTCAGCGGATGGAAATCGTAACGAAATGCGACATTGTCGCACCGGTTGGCCGATATTCCGGCGCGCAGGTCAAGCATTACGATACCTCGCGTGCGCATATCGGGCGATCGGTCGAGACGTCGCTGCGCGAAATGGGGATCGACCAGATCGACCTGTTGCTGATCCATCGGCCCGATCCGTTGATGGATCATCACGAAACCGGGGATGCACTGGATGCGCTGGTGGCGGGCGGCAAGGTTCGCGCGGTCGGGGTGTCTAATTTCCGCCCCTGGGACTGGATGTTGCTGCAATCGGCGATGAAAACGCCGCTTGTCACCAATCAGATCGAGATCGGGCTTGGTGCGCCCGACGCCTTCAGCAACGGGGATCTGGCCTTTCATCAGCGGCAGGGCCAGCATCTCATGGCGTGGTCGCCGCTGGGCGGTGGGGCCGTGATGCAGGCCACGGGGCCGCTGGCAATTGTGCTTGACGAGATCGCAGCGGCCGCAGGCGTGGACCGGGCCGCCGTTGCGGTGGCGTTTCTTCTGGCGCATCCGGCCGGAATCGTTCCGGTCATGGGCACCAACAGGCTTTCCCGGATCGCCCGGCTGTCGGATGCGCTGGATGT
Organism: Actibacterium sp.; assembly: GCA_016278285.1. Lineage (GTDB taxonomy): Bacteria > Pseudomonadota > Alphaproteobacteria > Rhodobacterales > Rhodobacteraceae > JADQCB01. The sequence continues at coordinate 9,334 of JADQCD010000265.1, read as the reverse complement.
GCGGCTGGATCGCGAGAGTTGGTTCCGGCTTTACGAGGCCGCACTGGGACACGAGGTTCCGTGACGCCGCGCACCTGTCCGCAGGCGATGTCAGAGGCGATGCGCTGCGTGTCGCGACGGAATGGGAACTGTCTGGCGGTTATTCTTCGGCGGCCGCTTCGGCCCCTGTGACGACATCCAGAAGGTCCGAGGTGATGTCGGCCTGTCGGATCACCCGCTGCTCGGACCGCAGCTTTTCTAGCCGGTCACCGATATTGCGGCTGGCGGCCTCCATGGCGCGAAGGCGCGCCCCGTTCTCGCTGGCCAGGCTCTCCATCAGCGCGTTCGCGATCTCGGCGAAAAGGAACTCGCTGGCCAGGCTTTCCATCAGGGCGTCGGGCGCCAGGTGATGCAGTGGTGGCTGTCGCGGGGTTTCATCGACGAACTGTCCGGGGTTCAAGGGCAGAATCGGCCGGATCGTCGGCTCGAACCCGGCGCCGGCCCGGTAGGTGGCAAACACGATCCGAACCGTCGATGCGCCGGCAAGTCCGGCACTGATGCGGCGCGCAAGCCCGGCGATGCCGCCAACGCGCGAGGTCATTGGATGGACCGTTTTCGCGGCCAGTCCGGTTTCGCTTGCGCGGTTGGCGCCGCGTTGCCCGACAAGCTGCAATTCCTCGTCCGGTGCGCGGTGTTTCTTGACCTCTTGCAGGATTTCCTTGTTGAACCCGCCGACAAAGCCGTGCTCGGAGCATATTGCCAGCAACAGGCTCGGCCCGTCACCGCGGGTGGCCGGCATCCGGGTCAGTGGCGCCACGGCAGAGATGGCACGTTCGACGGTTTTCACATAGGCCCGGGTCCCGGCGAAGGCCTCCTGCGCCTCGCGCAGATGCACGCCGGCCATGGCGCGCAGCGCGCCCACAAGATCCTGTAGCCCCCAGATGCTGTCGATCCGTTCCCTGATACGCGGCAACTGGTCCATGTCAGCCCCGGGGCGTCAGTGCGGCAATGCAATCGTCCAGCACCGCGACGATCGCAGCGCGGTCGTCCTGCGAGACTGTGTTGCCTTGCGTGATGTTGTATACCGCTTGCGGGCATTGCGCGTCCAGGGCCTCGGCCAGGCGCGCGCGCAGCTTGGGAATCAGGTCCGGCGGCAGGGCCTCCAGTTTGCGTTCGGCCACCGCCAGCAGAAGCGCGACTTGCAGGGCCAGCGAAAGCGGGCTGTATTCCGGCTGCGTCAGGATCGCGCGAATCCGGCGGCCATGTTCGATCCGCTTGGCGGTGCGTTCGTCGACCATCGTGCCGAAGCGCGTGAACACCTCCAGCTCCAGGAACTGCGTGTAGTCGAGCTTGAGCGATTCCGCGATTTCCTTGATCGCTCGAGCCTGGGTGGCGCCGCCGACTCGGCTGACGCTCATGCCCACATTCACGGCGGGTTTCTGCCCCTCGTAGAACAGCTTGGGCTCCAGATAGACTTGGCCATCGGTGATCGAGATAAGGTTGGTCGGGATATAGGCGGTCAGATTGCCCGCCTGCGTCTCGGCGATCGGCAGCGCCGTCAACGACCCTCCGCCCAGATCTTCGGACATTTTGGCCGCGCGTTCCAGCAGTCGCGCATGCAGATAGAACACGTCGCCCGGATAGGCTTCGCGGCCCGGCGGCTTGCGCAGCAGCAAAGAGATTTCGCGATAGACGATGGCGTGTTTGGTAAGATCGTCGAAGATCAGAAGCGCGTCCCGGCCGCGGTCGCGGAAATATTCCGCCATGGTGCAGGCGGCATAGGGCGTGGTCCATTGCGTGCCGGGCGTCGCGTCCGAGGCGCCCATGACGACGATGCAGTTGTCGAAGGCATCATGTGCCCGCAGGGCCCGGATCACCCGCGCCACGCTGGAGGATTTCTGTCCGATCGCAGCATAGATGCAAACCACGTCCGAGCCGCGCTGGTTGATCATGGTGTCGATCGCCACCGTGGTCTTTCCGGTCTGCCGGTCGCCGATTATCAACTCGCGCTGGCCCCGGCCTAACGGGATCATCGCGTCAATCACGGTCAGGCCGGTCAGCAACGGTTCGCTCACCAGGTCGCGCTCGACGATGCCGGGGGCGGGGCGTTCGATCGGGTCCATGCGTTCCGCGTCGATGGGCGGGCCGTCGTCGAGCGGGCGGCCGATCGGGTCGACGACACGTCCCAGCAATGCCTCGCCCACCGGCACGCGGATGATCCGCCCCGTGCCGTGGACACGGCTGCCCGCCCGGATCGCTTCGCCATGGTCAAGAAGGGCGCAGCCGATCGCATCCTCACCGATCCTGAGCGCGATTCCGAGCGTGCCGTCCTCGAATTGCAAAAGCTCATCCAGGCGGGTGTCGGGCAGGCCGGAGATCGTGACGACCCCGTCGCCGATCCTTTCGACCCGGCCTACCGCCTGAAGGCGCGGCGCCAGATCGGCCCGTTGAAGACGGGCACGGACCCGCGGCAGCCATTCCCGGATGTCGCTTTCAAGATTCATCGTCATCCTCGCGGATCCGTTTTGCCGCGGCGTCCAGTTTTCCGGCCCATGACAGGTCCAGAACCTCGTGGGGAAGGCGCAACTCGACCCCGCCCAGCAGGTCTGGCTCGACTTCGAACTGCGGATCGGTGTCGGTGCCCAAGCTCCGTTGCAGCGCCTTTGTCCAGGATTTCTGGCGATCCGCTGACATCGGCGCCGCGGTCACCACGCGCAATCGCGCATTTGCCGGTGCAAGGTCTTCGCGAAGGGCCGCCGCACGATCCTCGGGCAACGCGTCGAGCAAGTGTTGCAGCGTGGCCGGACCCGTGCTGTCGGCGGCTGTTTCGGTCAAGACCTTGCGGGCCAGGTCCGCGGCCAGCTCGATGATCTGATCCTTTGCCGCCGCAAGCGCGCGGTCCCGGTCGGCGGCAATCTGCTTGCGCGCGTTCGCGCGCATTTCGTTTGCCTCGTCGCGGGCCTTTTGCAGGATCTCCTCGCGCTCGGCCTGCAGCGCCTTGTGCGCCTGCGCGGCCTTTTCGGTCCGCTCGGCTTCCAGCCTTTCGGCCTTTGCCTGAAAATCGGCCTTGGCTGCATCCGCCTGTTCGGCCTTTTTCGTCGCCTCCTCCATATGCTCGCGATAGAGCGTCCGGCGCCTCTCGATGATCCGTCGGACCGGCCGGAACAGCAGGCGTGACAGAAGCCATACAAGAACCAGGAAGTTGACGGCCTGAATGGCCAGGGTCCAGAGGTCGATCTGCATGGATCAGCCGGTGAACGGGTTGGCGTAAAGCAGCAGAAGCGCGATCACCAGGCAATAGATCGCCATCGTTTCGATCATCGCGAGCCCCACGAACAAGGTCCGGCTGAGCGTTCCGGCCGCTTCGGGCTGGCGCGCGATTGCCTCCATCGCCGCGGCAATGGCCCGGCCTTCGGAATAGGCGGGCATTATCGCCCCGAAAGATACCGCGATGACCGCACCGATGATGCTGACAATTTCTATCATGACCGGAAAACTCCTTTTGTCAGGCCTCTGTGCCGCTGATCGCGGCGCCGATATAGACCGTGGCGAGGATGGTGAAGATATAAGCCTGGATCAGCCCGATCAGGATACCAAGCGCCATGAATGGTATGGGCAGCAACAGCCCGGCCAGCATCAGGACGATGGCGATGACGAACTCGTGGCTCATCATGTTTCCGAACAGCCGCACCATCAGCGAGAAGGTGCGCGTAAGCTCGGACAGCAGGTTGAGCGGCAACAGGAACGGGTTCGGCTGGATGTATTTGCGAAGATATGCGCCCAGCCCGCGCGCGCGGATGCCGTAGTAGTGGACCGAGAAGAACACGATCAGCGCCAGCGAGGCGGGTGTCTCGATGTGGCCGGTGGGCGGCTTGCCGCCCGGCACGATCGCGGCAAGATTGGCCAGGCTGAGAAAGATGAACATGCCCCCCAGCAGCGGCATGAATGGCCAAGGGTCGCGGCGCAGGATCTCGCGCAGCTGGCTTTCGATGGTTTCGACGAGGATCTCCAGGATGCTTTGCACCCCGCCTGCCTCCACCCGACGCCCGCGCAGGGTAAGCGCCACCAGCGCGCAGAGCAGCGCCATGATAACCCAGGTTGTGCTCACGGCGCGGTCGATCGGCACCGGGCCGATGTGAAACAGGATATCCGGCAAAAGCGGGCTTTGGTCCATTACTCCACCCTGATCCGTTTCATCAGAACCGTCCGCGCCAGAATGAACCCGGCCAGTGCAAGCAGCAGCGGGCCGGTGCCTTGCTGCGCGGCCTGCACGAACAGCACTACCGCCAGCCCCAGGCGCAGGGCAAGCGCGCCCCACACCGCCACCTTGCCCCCGCCCGCCCGCAAGGCGCGCACGCTGTGCCGTAGCAAGAGCAGATGGACCGCGCCCAGTGCGATCCCGGCGATCAGCCAGACGGCCAGGGACAACGGGCCGTTCATCGCTGGTTCATCCTTTTCCACGCCATGAAGAACCCGAGGCCAGCACCCAGGCCGATACCGGCGCCGGTCCAGAAAATCCCCGTGCCCAGCATCGTGTCCAGCCAGCGTCCCAACGCAATGCCCAATAGCATCGGCACCACGATCAGCCAGCCCAGGGCGCCCACCATCGACAGGTTCTCCCAAAGCGAACGTTCGCCCTCGTGTTCCCATCGCGCGCGCCGTTCGCGTCGCAGGCGGATCGCCCTTTCCAATTCGTCATGCTCCTTGTCGGAGTCCGGGCCGGTCATTGTCCGGTCTCCTCGCCGGCGCCACCGAAATCGGGCGAAACATGCCGGGAGGCATCAAGCACGCGCTGGATCTGGCGCATCGTGACCGCGTGCAGGCGGCTGACCGAAGCGCGGCTTGCCTGTTCGACCTCTGCGGCCTCGCGGAAATCTGCAAGGGCGCGGTCGCCCAGCCGGTCGATCTCGTCATCGGTGACGGCGCGACGGGTTACGATCTCCACGCGCGCGCCGTCCTCGACCAGCAGCACGCCGCCGCCGACCACGACGAAATGCTCGTCGTCGTTTCCGTTTCGCCATGTGACCACCGAAACGGGCAGAACGGTCACGAAATCGGCATGGCCGGGCAGGATGCCGAACGCGCCGGTGGAATCCTCGGCACGGACGTGACGGGTGTCGTCTACGTCCACGATCAACCGGGTCGGCGTGGCGACGCGAAGTTTCATGCCGCGCGATCCTTCGCCTTGTCTTCCTTGGCGCGGGCGTCCTCGAACGTGCCGATCATGTAAAGTGAATCCTCGGCCCAGTCGTCGGCCTGCCCGTCGATGATCGCGCGGCAGCCTTCGATCGTATCGTCCAGCTGCACCGGCCCGCCCTCGACCCCGGTGAACTGCGCGGTGACTGCGAAGGGCTGCGTCAGAAAGCGGATCAACCGCCGCGCGCGGCCGACGGCCTGCCGGTCGGTGGCCGAAAGTTCCTCCATGCCGAGAAGCGAGATGATCTCCTGCAATTCGCGGTATTGCTCGATCAGGCGGCGCACCTCTTGGGCGGTGTCGTAATGCGCTTGCCCGACCACCGCCGGGTCAAGGATCGTCGAGGTCGAGGCCAGCGGGTCAATGGCTGGATAAAGGCCTTCGCCGGCCATGTCGCGGCTCAGCACGATGGCGCTGTCCAGATGGGAGAAGGTCGCGGCCACGGCCGGGTCGGAAAAGTCGTCGGCGGGCACATAGACCGCCTGGATCGAAGTCACGGCCGCGTCCCTGACGCTGGCGATACGTTCTTCCAACCGGGCGATTTCGGTGGCCAGGGTCGGCTGATACCCCACGCGAGAGGGCAGGCGGCCCAGCAGGCCCGATACCTCGCCCCCCGCCTGGACGAAGCGGAACACATTGTCGATCAGCAGCAACACGTTCTGGCCCATCTCGTCGCGAAAATGTTCGGCCACGGTAAGCGCCGACAGGCCGACCCGCCAGCGCGCGCCGGGCGGCTCGTTCATCTGGCCGAAGACCAGCACCGTGCGGTCGATCACGCCCGAGCGCTTCAGGTCCAGCCAGAGTTCGTGCCCTTCGCGCGAGCGTTCGCCGATCCCGGCAAAGACCGATGTGCCCTTGTAGCGTTCCGCGGTAGAGCGGATCATTTCCATTATGAGAACCGTCTTGCCGACGCCGGCACCGCCAAACATGCCCGCCTTGCCGCCCCGCACCAACGGCGCCATCAGGTCGATTACCTTGATTCCGGTCAGGAAGATTTCGCCCCCGGCACGCTGCGCATCCAGCGGCGGTGCTGCGTGATGGATGCCGCGGCGCGGCACCGCGGGGCCGAAATCGGGCCCGTGGTCGATCGGTTCGCCCAGCACGTTGATCAGCCGGCCCAGCACCGCCTCGCCGCAGGGCACCCGGATCGGCGCCCCGGTATTGGTCACTTCGGTGCCGCATGCCAGGCCGGAAGTCTGCTGGATCGCGACGCACCGGGCGGTGGTCTTGTCCAGGTGGCTCTGAACTTCCAGAACCAGACGGTTCGGCCCGTCCCAGAGAACCTCCAGCGCGGTATTGACCGGCGGCAGGGCACCCGGCGGAAAGCGCACATCCACCACCGAACCCGAAACCTGGCTGACGCGCCCGGCGGGTCGTTCGGCCGTTGCCCTGTTGCCGCTATCCATACCTTCTGACGTTCCTGGCCTTTTCACAGTGCGCGCCCTCCGGCATGGCCCGCGATCCGTGGCAGGTCATTTAACCCTTCGCCCGCTGCCACGCCATGATGCAGGTCAATGCACAAAGAAGGCCCGGGTGTCAGGAATCAATCCGGCAGCGTCAGGGGGATGCATGAAACTTTCATTTCACGGCGCGGCTCAGGGCGTGACGGGATCCTGTAATCTGCTGGAATGCGCCGGGCGCCGCATCCTGGTCGATTGCGGCATGTTCCAGGGCGGGCATGAGCTGGATGAGGAAAATGCCGCCCCCTTCGGGTTCGAGCCCGACAGCATAGACATCCTGTTGTTGACCCATGCGCATCTGGACCATTGCGGGCGCATCCCGCTGCTGGTGCGGCAGGGCTTCCGCGGCGAGATCATCACCACCGCCGCCTCGCGCGAGCTGGCCCGGCTGGTACTGCTTGATTCCGCGCATCTGCACGAGGAAGAGGCGCGCCGCCAAAGCCACCACGGAAAGGCCGGAACCGAACCTCTTTACGGTGTTCTGGACGCGCTCAATTCCTTCGACCAGTTCGGCCGTATCGCCGAGTTCGACGCCCCGATCGACCTGGGGCACGGCATCACTGCCACCTTTCACGATGCCGGGCACATCCTGGGTTCGGCCAGCGTGCTGGTAGAGGCGCCGGCCGCAGAAGGGGGCAAGCGCATCCTGTTTTCCGGCGACATCGGAAACGCGGGCCGGCCGCTGCTGCGTGATCCGCAGATACCAGACAGGGTGGACGTGGTGGTGATGGAAACCACCTATGGCGATCGCAATCACCGGTCGCTGAACGACTCGGTCAGTGAATTTCACGATGCCGTGAACGACACGCTGAATCGTGGTGGCAATGTCGTCATTCCCACCTTCGCGCTGGAGCGTGCGCAGGAATTGCTGTTCTATCTGCGCGAGGGCGAGGCGCGGCACGCGATAGACCGGGATCTGAAGGTTTTCCTGGATTCGCCCATGGCGATCTCGGCGACCGAGATATTCCGGCACCACCCCGAAGCCTATCGACCCGAAGTGACCGCCTTGTTCGAACAAGGCCGCGATCCGTTCAGGCTGCCCGGGTTGCACATGGTGCGCGAGGCATCGGAATCGATGAAACTGAACGAAATCCGCTCGGGCGCGGTGCTGATGGCGGGCTCGGGCATGTGCACCGGCGGACGGGTGCGTCATCACCTGCGCCACAACCTGGCGCATGCCGATTGCAGCGTGATTTTCGTGGGTTTCGCCGCCGAGGGCACGCTTGCGCGCATCCTGATCGATGGCGCGGACAAGGTGAAGCTGTTCGGCGACTGGATTCCGGTCCGTGCGCGGATTTATACGATCAACGGGTTCTCGGCCCATGCCGATCGTGACGAATTGCTGGACTGGCACCGGGCGACGGGCAAGCCGGGGACAACCTTCCTGGTCCATGGCGAGCCCGAGGTCGCCCGGAAATTCGGAAAGGCACTGAAGGGCACCGATGTCACGATTCCCGCGCCGCACCAGAGCTTCACATTGTGACCGGGGTCACATCAGGCGGCTCAGGATCGAGTGCTCGGAGACCGCGCCGATAACGCGGCCCGCTTCGGTCACGGCGACGGGTTGACGGCTTTCGACCACTTGGCGCATCAGGTCGCCGATCGGGGCCTCGGCGTCGATGCTGCCCGAGGTCTGTTCCAGCGGCTCGCCCATGACGTCGCGCGCGGTCAAGACCCCCAACGGGTTCATGTGGGCCACGAATTCCGCGACATAGTCGTTTTGCGGTGTCGAGAAGATGTCGCGCGGGGTGCCGCATTGCACGATGCGCCCGCCTTCCATGATGGCGATCCGATCGCCCAGCTTGAACGCCTCGTCCAGGTCGTGGCTGACGAAAACGATGGTTTTCTTCAGTTTTTGCTGAAGGTCTGCCAGTTCGTCCTGAAGGTGGTTGCGGATCAGCGGATCCAGCGCCGAGAACGGCTCATCCATCAGCAGGATCGGGGCCTCGGTGGCGAAGGCGCGGGCCAGCCCCACGCGCTGTTGCATGCCGCCCGACAGGTCCGCGATGCGCCGCTCGGCCCAGTCCGACAGCCCCACCAGCTCCAATTGGAAGTCGACCTTTTCGCGCCGCTCGGCGGGTTTCATCCCGCGCAGTTCCAGGCCCAGCCCCACGTTTTCGCGCACCGTGCGCCACGGCAGAAGGCCGAATTGCTGGAACACCATGGCCACCCGTTCCTGTCTGATCCGGCGCAGCGTCGGCGGATCGGCGTGGGTCACGCTTATCAGGGCATCGCCGTCATGCAACAGCACCTCGCCGCGCGCCACCGGGTTCAACCCGTTGACCGCGCGAAGCAGCGTGGACTTGCCCGATCCCGATAACCCCATCAGCACCACGATCTCGCCTTCCTCGATCGAAAGGGTGCAATCGTGCACGCCCAGCACCTGGCCGGTTTCGACCTGGATATCCGGGCGGTCGCGGCCCGCGTCCATAAGCGGAAGGGCCGCCTCGGGATCGTCGCCGAACACGATCGAGACCCGGTCGAATTCGAGCATGGTCTTCATTTGCGTTTCTCCACCCGCAGCATCCGGTCCAGAAGGATCGCCACGACGACGATGACGAAACCGCTTTCGAACCCGAGTGCGGTATTGACCGAGTTCAGCGCCCGGACCACCGGCACGCCCAGCCCGTCGGCGCCCACCAGCGCGGCGATCACCACCATCGACAGCGACAGCATGATCGTCTGGTTCAGCCCGGCCATG
>JADQCD010000303.1 GCA_016278285.1 Actibacterium sp. | reverse complement strand
CGCTCTTCAGGTCGCCACTTTCTGCGCTGGCAACACGTTGTTTTTCCACAGAATCGGCGGGGACCGGTCATTCGCTGCAAGAGCGAGATCGACATTTCTGTGTTCTACAAGAGGAGACCCGTTGGCGGCCTGTATCGCTCGCAGATGGAGGCAGGGCAGCTAAATCTCGACACTCCCAAGTAGCGAAGCTGCGAACCAGATAGCAATGCATGCCGGAGCCGGGGCAAAGTCGCTCTGCGGCTGAGGAGGAATATGCTGCATAAACATTACATTAAACGTTGATTACCGCCTAAAAGAAAAACATATGTTACTTTGATAGATGAGGGTTGATCTTTATCAATGTAATGCATAGTTTACATTCAGGCGTCTAAGGCGACATAAGGTAAAACATATGTTACGCGGCGAAGACTTTGGTCGGGTTCCGATCGAGCGGGTTTCCGAGGAGCTGGGGCGGAGAATCAACCTCTGGCGCCTGTCCCGCAAGATCAAGATGGCCGACATGGCCGAGGAAATGGGAGTATCCCGTCCCACGTTGCAGCGTCTTCTCGATGGCGGCAACACTTCAACCGAGACGTTGCTGCGCGCGCTGGTGACGCTGAGACTGATCGGGAACCTGGACGTGCTGGTGCCGGATATAAGCTCCAGTCCAATGGCACGTCTGGAGGGAGGTCGGTCACTCTCCGAGCGCAAGCGGGTTGCACCGCAGCAGGAACCGAAGTCCGGAGAGACCTGGACCTGGGGAGACGAAGAGGGGTCTGAATGACGACCGCGCGCGTAGTCCTGTGGGGGAGAACCATCGGCGCGGTGACATGGGAGGAGGCGCAGGGTATCGCGCTCTTCGAATATGACCGAGCCTTCCAGTCCGCTGGTATCGAGGTCTCGCCTCTGACGATGCCTGTCGGGCCTGGGATCTTTCGCTTTCCCGCCTTGTCGCGAGACTCCTTCAAGGGCTTGCCCGGCATGCTGGCCGACAGCCTCCCGGATAAGTTCGGTAACGCGGTGATTGATGCATGGTTGGCTCGCGAGGGCCGCCCAAGGGGGGCCATGAATTCAGTCGAGCGGCTTTGCTACACTGGGAGCCGGGGCATGGGTGCGCTGGAGTATCAACCTGAGGCCGGTATGCGGAAGGAGCCGGGAGACAAGCTGTCGATCTCGACGCTCGTCGATCTTGCACAGGAAGTCATCGAGGAGCGTGAAGGGCTTCACGGTGAACTCAATGGCTCCAAGGAAGATGAGGCTGCTTTGCGGGACATCTTGCGGGTGGGCACCTCGGCCGGAGGAGCGCGTGCAAAGGCTGTGCTGGCATGGAACCCGTCTACCGGAGAGTTCAGGTCTGGCCAGGTGGAAGTCGCCGAGGGCTTCCAGCATTGGCTTATGAAGTTCGACGGCGTTTCGGGGAACAAGGACAAGGAGCTTGCCGATCCGATGGGATTCGGGCGCCTGGAATATGCCTGTTACGTGATGGCGAAGGATGCTGGCGTTGAGATGTCGGAGTGTCAGCTCTATGAGGAGGGCGGACGCGCCCATTTCATGACGAAGCGCTTCGACCGCACGAGGCAAGGCCAGAAGGTTCACATGCAGTCCTTGTGTGCGATGCGTCACTTCGATTTCAACATGGCGCGCGCCTATTCCTACGAGCAGGCGATTGAGACAGGAAGACTGCTGAAGCTCCCGCGCAAAGATCTGGAGCAACAGGTTCGTCGTGCCTATTTCAACGTGATAATCCGGAACCAGGACGATCATACAAAGAACATCGCATACCTCATGGACCGATCCGGAAAGTGGACGCTCTCGCCAGCCTTCGATGTGGTGTATGCATATAATCCGTCTGGCTCATGGACGTCTCAGCACCAGATGTCGATCAATGGAAAGACAAAGGATTTTTCTGATGACGACCTGATCGCCCTCGCGTCTTTTGCTGATATTGGAAAGAGCCGAGCTCAAAAGATGCTTGCTGAGATTCGGGATGTGGTCATGTCCTGGGAGCGTTATGCAGAGCGAGCCGGAGTGCCGGAAGATCTCGCGAAGCGCGCGAAAAACGGCTTCCGGCTCGGCTTGAAGTAACAGTTGCTAAAATTGACCGCCGGAGCGCTGCGCCGCGGCGCAGGCAGTCCACGCCAAGGTCTGGAATGGGCCGGTTGCGACGGTCCGACAGTCAAGGGCGGAAGGACTAAGCCGCTCCGCGGCAATGGCGCCCTTGGCTGGCGCAGTCCGTCATTTCAGCGTTTTTCTATGTGGCTGCCGGCGCAGATCGCCTATTGGAACAAGCGGGCCGTCTACGGGCTGTTGTTCAAGGCGTCGGCGGAAACGGTGATGACCATTGCTGCCGACCCCAAGCGCATGGGCGCACGGGTGGGCATGACCAGCGTGTTGCACACCTGGGGATCGGCGCTGACGCATCACCCCCACATCCACATGATTGTTCCGGGCGGCGGCCTGTCTCCCGATGGAACGAGGTGGGTCGCCTGCCGCCCTGGGTTCTTCCTGCATGTGCGGGTTCTGTCGCGGCTGTTTCGACGCTTGTTTCTGGAAGGGCTGAAGGATCTGCACCGGGCCGGTCAGATGGCCTTCTTCGGAGATCTGGCCGAGCTTGCCAATGCGGATACATTTACGGCCTGGCTCGCCCCGTTTCGCAAATCCGAATGGGTGGTCTATGCCAAACCACCCTTCGGAGGGCCCGAGGCTGTGCTGGCCTATCTGAGCCGATACACCCACAGGGTCGCGATTTCGAATGCACGTCTGGTCAGCGCCGATGCCCATACCGTGGCCTTCCGCTGGAAGGATTACCGCATCAAATCGGGCGACCGGCAGAAGGTCATGCGGCTGGCCACGCCGGAGTTCATCCGCAGGTTCCTGATCCATGTTCTGCCCGACGGCTTCCACCGCATCCGGCACTACGGCCTGCTGGCCAGTTCGACCCGCAAGGCCAACATCACCAGGATCCGCGCCTTGCTCTGCGTCCAGCAGCCTGAACAGGTCGCCGTGCCGGAACCAAAGACCGAGATCGCCCCGCTCACGCTGCGCGAGCCATGCCCCTGCTGCGGCGGCCCCATGCACATCATCGAGATCTTCCGCCGAGGGCAAAAACCGATGTCACGCGCGCCACCGAGAGAGCAAGCCGCATGACATATCGCCCGTCATCCATCACGGAACACCACCGGCTGCAATCAGCAAACCCGGCCCGAACACAGTGTGCCCGTTCATTTCCAGCGCGACACAAGGCGGCAATAACCCCGAAACGCACAGCCTTGTTGAGATCACCGGCTGGGTTTGCGACCGTATCAGGCACCTGGCTCGCCATCAGTCGCACCCCGGATGCTGCCGTCGCCCCGACCGTCCGCGCACTTTCCCCATAGCCTGATCCAGGACCCCCGCGGCTTCCTCCTTCCGAGGTTTGTCAACGCGGGCCGCCAGCGCATGGCGGCCAAGTCGTGCCCCGGCCCGCATCGAAAAACCTTCAGGATAGGAGGCATTCGCTGCACCTTCGCGCGTGATATCTCAGATTGAGAAAAGCGGACATGCACAGGCCGAAAGACCGCGGTTTCCTTGCTGCGTCCTGCGCCAAGGTTGGCCGGCGCAAGACGCAGGCCAAGTGGAGGTCAGGATAGGCTTTTTTTTCTGGTATCCTGCAAGACGCTCCAGCCAAGGCTTGCCGATATTCCGCACGCGATTTTAGTGATCTGCGGGCCGAGTTTTTCACGAAACACAGGCGTGAACACCCGCACGGATCCGGTCGCACCGATGGACATCGTGGCTCCCGGCCCGCTTGGCGCAAGCGGGGCCGCGACCGAGCACATGCCGCGCTCGATTTCTTCCACGCATTCCGCAAAACCGCGCTGGCGGATGGTTTCGAACTCCGCTTCCAGGTCATGCACGTTGGTCAGGGTGAATTCAGTGTATGCGCGCAACCGGCCTTCCATTTCGCCGGTCAGAAACAGGTCTGGCGAAAAAGCGGCAACGGCCTTCGAGCACGAACAGGCATGCAGGGGGCGCTTTCCCAAACCGGGATGGAGATAGGACACACCGGTGTCCGGCGTCTCGACATGAATGATTTCCACGGATTTTCCGCGCAGCCGCGACAGGAAGAACGCGGCTCCGAACTGTGTGGCGGCCTGTTTCAGCGTTGGCGTGATCAGTTCCAGCAGCGCGCGGTCGGAATGATCGCTGTAAGTAATCCCCTTCAGGCGAGTGCCAATCGTGAACCGCCCACGCCCGACCGGTTCCAGCAGGCCGACGCCGACCAAGTCCTGCACCAACCTGTAGGCGGACGGCTTTGGCAGGTCCGAATGGGCGCAAATCTCGGCCACCGTCGCCTCCCCCTTCTGTCCTACGATTTCGAGAATGCAAGTGAGGCGTTCCAGATGCATGATTTTTACCTTGTGAGAATCTGTTTATCGAAGTACGGGAATTTGGGCGTTATCGCAAGGGAGGAATGTGATGATGGACGGAGTGTGCTGCGGCCCGGGCTATGCAAGCCCGGCCGAGGCGATCAAGGCGCCGAGGGAAAAGCTGTTATATACCATCGCGATTTATACTGGGACGGGCATTCAAAAACCGGACTACCTGGCGACGGTTGACGCAGACCCCGAAAGCCCGACCTATAGCCAGGTGATCCACCGCCTGGAAATGCCCGGGATCGGCGACGAGTTGCACCATATGGGCTGGAACGCCTGTTCGTCCTGCCATGACGACGGATCCATGTCGCGCAAGTACCTGCTGGTGCCGGGCGTGCGGTCTAACAACATCCATGTCGTCGACACCGCGACCGACCCGCGCGCACCGCGCCTGCACAAGGTGATCGACGGCGCCAAAATCAAGTCAAAGACAGACCTCAGCGGGCCGCACACGGTGCATTGTCTGGGGTCCGAGATCATCATCTCCTTCCTTGGCGACGCCAAAGGCGAAGCACCGGGCGGCTACCTGCATCTGAACAAGGATTTCGAGATTGTCGGCCGCTGGGAAGCATCGATGGGCGACATCCCGTTCGGCTATGATTTCTGGTATCAGCCGCGCCACAACGTGATGATCAGCTCGGAATGGGCAGCCCCCAACACGTTCATGCCCGGCTTCGACCTCGAAGAAGTGGGCTACCTGAAATACGGTCGACGCCTTCATATCTGGGATTTCGAGAAGCGCGTGCCGGTCGAGACGATGTATCTGGGCGAGGACGGGCTGATCCCGCTTGAGGTCAAGTTCCTGCACGACCCCGACAGCACGCATGGCTTCTGTGGTGCTGCGCTGTCTACCAACGTGATCCATTTCTGGAAGTCCGATGCCGGGAAATGGGAATGGGAAAAGGTCATCGACGTCGCGAACGAACCGCATCCCGAGTGGCCCATTCCCGTGCCGGGCGTGATGTCGGCGATCCTCGTTTCGATGGACGACAAGTATTTGTATCTCAACAACTGGCTGCATGGGGACATGCGCCAATACGACATTACCGATCCGCATCATCCGAAATTGACCGGTCAGGTCTGGTTGGGCGGGCTTCTGGGCAAGGCGCCGGAGGTCAACGGCGTCAAGGTTGCGGGCGGGCCGCAGATGTTCCAGCTGTCGCTGGACGGCAAGCGGCTCTATGTCACCACGTCGCTGTTCTCCACATGGGACAACCAGTTCTATCCCGATATCCGCACGCAGGGCGGCGTGATGGTCATGATCGACTGCGATGTCGAGAACGGCGGCATGACGATCAACCCTGACTTCATCGTCGATTTCGGCAAGGAGCCGAACGGGCCAAGCCGCTGCCACGAAACCCGCTATCCCGGCGGCGACTGCACGAGCGATATCTGGCTGTGAGCGACACCCGCACCATAACCATCGCCAACCGCGGCGGCGCGACCTGCACGGTCGAGGCGCGTCGTCCCCTGCTCGACACGCTGCGCGAGCAGGGGGTCGATCTGCCCTATGGCTGCAAATACGGCGGCTGCATCACCTGCGCGGCTCGTCTGACCTCGGGCGAGGTCGACCAGCGCCGGCAGGTCGCGTTGAACAACCGCCAGATTGCGAACGGCTACGTACTGCTGTGCGTGGCAAGGCCGGTGACCGACTGCACGCTGGAGATCGGCGTGGAGAGCCACAGCACGCTTTACCGAAACCCGTTTCTCAATCCGCTTCAGCCGCATGAACTGAAAGCGGACATCGCCACCCCGAAGGAGCCCTGACATGCCCGAAGCCGATGTCGACCGCCGTTACGACTATTCCCAAGCCTACCTGACGGAGATCCTCCGTTCGGTTAAAACCATCGCCATGGTCGGCGCCAGCGCGGACAAGACCAAGTTCAGCTATGGCGTGCTGCGCGTGTTGCACGAGACCGGATATGACATGATCCCGGTCAACCCCAACCCGGCCGTGACCGAAATCCGGGGCATACCGGTCTATCGGTCCCTGCAGGACATCGACCGCCCGGTCGACATGGTCGAAGTCTTCCGGCCCAAGGAAGAGCTTTACGCTATTACCGAACAGGCCATCGCAATCGGGGCCAAGGTGCTTTGGGGACAGATTGACGTCTATGACGACCGCGCCGCCAAGCTTGCCGAAGAGGCGGGCCTGAAGGTGGTCATGGACAGATGCCCCAAGATCGAGCTGTTCCGGCCCTTTTGGAAACCCCGGCTGGACCTTGCGATCTGAAACCCCGTGAAACAGGAACGGCCGGTGGCGCCGTCCGACCGAATTGACCGGAACTTCCGCGCATCCAGTGCGGTGCGCCTTGTCTGAAAGGACGACCCAATGGCTTACGAAGGCGAGTTGACCCCATCCGATCTGGTGGCGCGCAATGACACCGACGGCGTCGCCACCCTGACCCTGAATGCGCCGCGTTCGATCAACGCCCTGTCCGAGGCGATGATGGCGGCGCTGTCGGATGCGCTGGACGACGTCGCGCAGGATCGATCGGTCAAGGCGGTGATCCTGCGCAGCGCCGGGGATCATTTCTGCGCCGGTCACAACCTCAAGGAAATGACGGCGCGCCGCGCCGACGAGGACGGTGGGTTCCAGTATTTCCAGGACCTCTTCGCCAAGTGCTCGGCGATGATGTTGCGCGTCGTGCGCTTGCCGCAGCCCGTGATCGCCGAGGTCAAGGGGATCGCCACGGCGGCGGGCTGCCAGCTTGTGGCGTCCTGCGATCTGGCCGTCTCCGCCGATGATGCGAAATTCGCCACGTCGGGTGTGAACATCGGGTTGTTCTGCTCGACCCCGATGGTCGCTTTGGCGCGCAATGTGCCCCGCAAACTGGCGATGGAAATGCTGCTTCTGGGGGAATTCCTTCCCGCAGCCCGCGTCGCTGAAATGGGTCTCGTAAACCGTGTCGTGCCCCTGGCAGAGCTGGAGGGCGCAAGCATGGAAATAGCGCGCATCATTGCTGACAAATCCCCGGCTGCCGTCAAGATCGGCAAGCGTGCCTTCTACGAGCAGCTCGAAATGCCGCTGGAGCAGGCTTACGCCTTTGCTGGCCGCACGATGGCGGAAAACATGATGGCGAAAGATACCGTGGCGGGCATCGGCGCCTTCACCCGCAAGGAACCCATGCCCGAATGGACTGGCGAATGATGTATCAAGGCCCAGAGCTTGCGCGGACCGCAGCCAATCACACGGCCCTCTCCCCGGTTTCGATCCTCAAGCGTGTGGAGCGTGTTCACCCCGAGCTGCCCGCGCAGATCCACGGGCGTATCCGGCGCAATTGGGGTGAGGTTGCGGCGCGTTGCAAGCGGCTTGCCTCCGCTTTGGCCAAGCGCGGCATCGGCAAGGGCGACACCGTTGCCCTGATCGCACCGAACATCCCCGAGGCGCTGGAATGTGCGCTGGCGGTACCCATTCTGGGCGCTGTTCTGAACGCCAACAACACGCGGCTCGATGCCGACACGATCGCCTACATTCTGGCTCACGGCGAAGCGAAGGTCCTGCTGGTCGATACCGAGTTTTCGGCGATGGCGGCCGAGGCCGTCGCGCAGTTGGATCGTGACCTGTTGATTGTCGATATCGAGGACAGCGAAGGACCGGGCGGCAACAGGATCGGCACGCTGACCTATGACGACCTGCTGTCCGGGGGCGATCCCGATTTCACCTATACTTTGCCGGATGACGAATGGGACGCGCTTGCGCTGAACTACACCTCTGGCACCACGGGGCGGCCAAAGGGCGTGGTCTATTCCCATCGCGGCGCATGGACGAACGCGGTCAACAACGTGGTGACATGGGAAATGCCGCACTATCCCGTGTATCTGTGGACGTTGCCGCTGTTTCACTGCAACGGCTGGTGCTTTCCCTGGACGATCACCATGCTGGCCGGAACACATGTGTTCCTGCGCGCGCCAAGGGCGGACGCGATCTATGACGCCTTTGCCGATCACGGCGTCACCCATCTCTGCGGCGCACCGATCATCATGTCGATGATCAGCGGTGCGGAGGCAAAGCGGGACTTCCCGCAAAAGATCAAGATGATGACCGCAGCAGCCCCGCCTCCGGCCAGCGTCATCAAGGGGATGGAGGCGATGGGCGTCTCCATCACGCATGTCTACGGGCTGACCGAAGTCTATGGCCCCGCTGTCGTCTGCGCCGAAAAACCCGGCTGGGCGTCGCTTCCCGCAGAGCAGAAGGCCGAGATGAAGGCCCGTCAGGGTGTTGCCTACGAGCTTGAGGAAGACGTGCTGGTCCTCGACCCCGAGACAGGCGCACCCGTGCCGTGGGATGGCAAGACGCTGGGCGAGGTCGTGTTTCGCGGCAACATCGTCATGAAGGGGTATCTGAAGGCCCCCGAGGAAACCGCCAAGGCACTTAAGGACGGGTGGTTCTGGTCCGGCGACATCGCGGTGCAGCACACCGATGGCTACATCGACATCCGGGACCGCTCAAAGGACATCATCATCTCGGGCGGGGAAAACATCCCCTCCATCGAAGTGGAGAAGGCGCTCTATTCACACCCCGCCGTCAGCATCGTTGCCGTGGTGGCGATGCCGGATGAAAAATGGGGCGAGGTGCCCTGCGCCTTCGTCGAACTGTCGGGCGTGGTCACCGAAGAAGAATTGCTTGCCCATGCCAAGGCAAAACTTGCCGGGTATATGCGTCCGAAGAAGGTTATCTTTGGCGAGCTTCCAAAAACCACCACCGGCAAAATCCGGAAAAACGAACTTCGCGATCTGGTTCGCCAGAAAGTCTGACCCCCTACCAATCAATCTGGATACACACCATGGCACATGAACTGGAATTTGCGCATTTCAGCTTCGGCACTCAGGTCCGGAAGTCCCCCTATTCCGACGCAGCTCTTCGCTGGGGGGCCAAGGGCTTTTCCGTCTACAACCACATGTACATCCCCCGCGATTTCGGAAATCCGGAGCAGAACTTCTGGAATCTCGTCAATCACGCGACCTTGGCTGACGTGTCGGTCGAACGCCAGGTTGAAATTAAAGGGCCGGATGCGGCCAGGTTTACCCAGTATCTCTGCTCGCGCGACCTGTCGAATTGCGAGGTCGGACAGTGCAAGTATGTCCTCATTACGGATCAGGACGGCGGGATCATCAATGACCCGATCCTTCTCAAGCTGGCCGAAGATCACTTCTGGCTGTCCATTGCGGACAGCGATGTGCTCCTCTGGGCGCGTGGCGTGGCCGTGAATGCCGGTATGGATGTCGAGCTGTCCGAGCCCGATGTCTCGCCCCTCCAGCTTCAGGGCCCCAAGTCCCGCGACATCCTTCGCGCGGCCTTTGGCGACGCTCCGACCGAGTTGAAATACTTCCGGTTCATGGAATACGATTGGAAAGGCGTTCCCCTGATCATTTCGCGCACCGGATGGACGAGCGAGCTGGGCTACGAGATCTACCTGCGCGACGGGTCCGCTGGGGGCCGGCTTTGGGAACACATCCTGGATGTCGGTTACTCGATGGGCCTCAGACCGGGCCACACCTCCGGTATTCGCCGGATCGAGGCGGCAATGCTGTCGTATCACGCGGACATGACCCTGGCGAACAACCCTTACGAGCTGGGCATGGACCGTCTGGTCAATCTGAACATGAAGGCCGATTTCGTCGGCAAGGATGCGCTGGCCAGGATCAAGGAGAAGGGTGTAAAACAGAGGCTTGTAGGTCTGGAGATCGAGGGGGCTCCTTTCGTCGGCACCAACGATTTCTTCTGGCCGGTCATGAAGGATGGCACGCAGGTCGGCACGGTTACCTCGGCGGTCTATTCCCCGCGGCTGGACAAGAACATCGCCCTCGGAATGCTGAGTTTCGAATATACGGACATTGGCACGGAGTTGAGGGTGGACAAGCTGGGCGAAACCCGCGGCGGGACTGTTGTGCCGATCCCGTTCCACGACCCGAAAAAGTCGCTCGCTGCCGCAAGCTGACCTTATAGCGGCACAGGATCAACGTCCTGTGCGGCGTATGCTGTGGGCAGATGCGGGGCATGTATGTGTGCGCTGACGCTGAAGGCAGAAATCATCGCCGCCGCGGTGGCGGAGTAAAAACAGCCAGTGGCGCAATTGCTGCGACAGCTCACCTTGTTCAACATATTTTAAGTTCAGCCAGCTCAGTATGTTGCAGGCGCAGCGAATGGCCGCAAAACCGGGCCGCACCGCAGCACCGACGTCCAACGTTGACTGTCGGCTTTGGGCCGGTCCGTCCCGATAAGACGCTGACCTTGCGTACGCCTACAGAGCGCATCAAGCCTGTGCAATCCAATGCCCTTTGTGGGTTCGAACGATGCCTTGTGCGTCCACCAAAAGGTGCGATGTGGTGCCTGTTTCAGTCTTCAAGCATTCGTACTCGTTATTCGAAGTGCGTCGAAAAATGAGGTGGAGCGGCTTTAGCCGCTCCTTTTCAATATCCAATCTTGCGACCAGGACCTCGGCTTCGTCGCCAACGCCCAGCTTGAGGCGGCGGATCGGCAAGGTGAAGGTCGCGGGCGTGAAGCCAAGGTCAATATCCTTGGCACCAGTGACTGCCGGAACCGTTGTGCCATTCAGCATCCATGTGTCATCAGGCGCGCGGCGAACGAAAATGCGGGACTTTGCACCGATGCGGACGCGCCGTGTCGTTCCATCGCCTCGGGCGCGAATACGGTAACGCAGGGTATTCTGGTCCGCGTCCGTAGACGAACCGTCAATCAGGTACCCTCCATCAGCATCGGCAAAACGGCAGGCGTCATTTCCTGGCCCGTCTTGCCTCACCCACAAGACTGCATGTGCACCCGCGATCATGGCTCGCTCTCCCCGTTTCGGGACATCCTAACACGTCACGGTTAATGATGGCTGGGAAATGCTTCGTGTTGCTCGAAAGTCCGGTTCGACGGGCCGCACCGCAGCATTTGGTGGTGGTGGCCAACGTCAGCTTCGGGCCGTAAGAAGCTTGGGCGATCCGTCAGACCCGACCGCAACATTGCTTGTATTTGCGGCCCGACCCGCAGGAGCATGGATCATTCCGACCTGGCCTAGTGCCGGCCTTGAACGGCATGTCGGGGAGATTTGCAGACTCCCGAAAGGATAGCTCAGGCCGGGACTGATGGAGTATCGTCGCGACGCAGTTCGGGATCAGATCGGGTGCTTCAAGGTCAATCTCGTCGATCTCGTCATCCGTGAATTTGCTCTGGCCGGTGTAGATATCCTGAAGCGCCAACAGGAAGATCATCGTGGCTCGCGTCTCTTGGTCAGCCTGATCGAGAAGCCGATTCCAAGCATCCGCTCTCAACCCCATGGCGCGCGTGAAGCCATCGACCCAAGGCTCCCACATGACTTCGTCACTATTGGGATCAACCTCGTAGATTGGTTCGACCCAAGGCGAGCGATTTATCGCCTCAGCCACGGAGTTGTAATGCGCCGTCACCGCGCCGATCGTGTCCTCGGCGGCCTTCTGGTCGGAAAAGTTCGCCTTTCCCGTCTCACCCCAGACACGAGGCATCCACTCCGAGGGCGGGATCATGTCCGGGCAGGCAAGAACACCGACTAAGTAGCCATCGAGTTCGCTGAGCGTCATGGGCATGTTCTCGGCGGGCAGCGCATGCAAAAGCGCGCTGAGGCGATCAAGTTCCTGGTCGGACTGGTCCATGGAAGGTCTCTCGGGGATACTGGGGATTTTACTCTGCGCAATGCCAACCGGCAATCTGGGCAATACCAACTTCAACCTGGGACCGGAAGATCACTGCGGGCACCCAAAATGTCCACAGTGAGCCGCGAACCATTCTGCCAGTCGAAGCGAGAAAATCGAAAAAATTGCTTCGTCCTGGAGAACTTCGGCCAATGTCACTTGCGTCCGACAGAGCAGACCGCACCAGAACCTGACGAAAGGAACGACACACATCCCGACCGACTGCCGATCTCGACGCCAT
>JADQCD010000130.1 GCA_016278285.1 Actibacterium sp. | reverse complement strand
GGAGTTGAAGATGTTCAGCCCCTTGTTCTCCATCGCGCCCATGTTGAAATCGTCTACCGCGACGATGTTGAACACGTCCAGGTCGTATTCGCGGCCATAAACCTCTTCGTCCCACTTCATCGCGCGCTTCAGCGCGTCCAGCGCATAGGCGCATTTGCCTTCATCGCCGTGGCGCACCCAGATATTCAACCGCACCGTCCGCCCCGATCGGGTGGTGAAGCTGTCGCTTTGTGCCACCAGATCGCCCGCCACCAGCGCGAACAGATAGGCCGGCTTGGGCCACGGATCCTGCCACTCGGCCCAGTCCTGACCGCTGTCCACCGGATTGCCGTTGGACAGCAGCACCGGGTCCGGGCTCTCTATCCGCACGGTGAATGGGGCCATGACGTCGGGGCGGTCCGGGTAGAAGGTGATCTTGCGGAACCCTTCGGCCTCACACTGGGTGCAATACATGCCCTTCGACATGTAAAGTCCTTCCAGCGCGGTATTCTGCGCGGGTGCGATCCTTACCTCGGCTTCCCAGACGAAGGGGCCATCGGGTACGGCGCAGGTCAGGCCGGAGTCCGAGATATCGGGTTGAACCGGCCGCCCGTCGATCCGTGCCGAAATCAGCTCCAGCTGTTCGCCATGCAGAAAAAAGCCTTGCCCCGGCGCGGAGGGATTGGGCCGAAAGGAAATTCGCGACGTCACATGCGTGTCCTCTGGCGCCAGGTGAAATGTCAGATGAACCTCGTCCACCAGCCATCCGGGCGGCGTGTAATCGGTCAGATGAACGGCTTGCGGTGTAGTATCTTTCATCACGGTCTCCGGCATGGACGGGTACCGTGAACTCTAGGCACGAGGCCGGGGTTGTTCAACTGTGGCCGCGCCCCTAGGTTCCCCCCGAAAGGAGGTTCCATGTCTGCAAATGATACCGATCCGCAGGAGGAAGAGAAGAAACACAAGCCGGCCATGAACGCGATCCGCCTGTCGATTTTCGCGGGGGTGGCGATACTGGTGGTTGTTGTCGGCACCGCCTTCATGCGCGGCGGCGCACCCGAGGGCGCCGAGACGCAAATAGAACCCGGAGTCGGAACGGAGCCGGTGGCCGAGTAATCAGGCTGGTCCGGCGTGCTGCGCGCGACATGCGGGCGGGCCTGCCATGGGTCATGCCGCGGTTTTCGAAAACTGGACAAGTTTTTTGGCCAATTCCGACATAATTGGCCCACTCCTTGTTGCCTATCGCAGACAAGTTTTCTAATCCTGAGCCGTCGTCATGCATCATGCATCCAGTGCGGGAGGAATTCGAAATGACAGCGCGGGTTGAAAAGGATGGCCTTCAGGTGGATGCGGCGCTTGCGCGCTTCATTGACGAAGACGCGCTGCCGGGAACCGGCGTGGCGCCGGGCGCGTTCTGGTCGGGTCTGTCCCGGCTGATCCACGACTTCGGGCCGCGCAACCGGGCGCTGCTGGAGCACCGGCAGGAATTGCAGGACAGGATCGACGCCTGGCATGCCGCCAACCCGCAGGCCGACCCGGCTGCCTATCGTGATTTCCTTGATGAGATCGGCTATCTTGTCCCCGAGGGACCGGATTTCACCATCGAAACGGCTGCGACCGACCCGGAATTCGCCAGCCAACCGGGACCGCAGCTTGTGGTGCCGATCACCAATGCGCGCTATGCGCTTAACGCGGCGAATGCGCGCTGGGGCTCGCTCTATGATGCGCTTTACGGCACGGACGCATTGGGGGATCTGCCGGCGGGTGGCGGATATGACCCGAAGCGCGGGGCGCGGGTGGTAGACTGGGCCAAGTCCTTCCTCGACGAGGTCCTGCCGCTGGCCAATGCGAAATGGGCGCAGGTCATCGGTTTCAATCTGTCGGGCGGCAAGCTTCGCGTGCAAACCGACGGCGGCGACACGGTGATCGAGGCGGATGGCCACCTTGCCGGGCATGTGGGCGATGCCGACGCCCCGGACGAGATCATCCTGAAGAACCATAACCTGCATATCCGGATCGTGATCGACCGCTCCACCCCGGTCGGCAAGGACGACCCCGCGGGGATCAGCGACATGCTGATGGAGGCCGCGATCTCGTCGATCATGGATTGCGAGGACAGCGTCGCCACCGTCGATGGCGAAGACAAGACGCTGGCCTATGCCAACTGGCTGGGCCTGATGAAGGGCGACCTGACCGAGCAGGTCGAGAAGGGCGACAAGACCTTCACCCGCCGCCTGAATGACGACCTGACCTTCACGGATGCGGCAGGGCAACCCGCCACGCTCAAGGGGCGGGCGATGATGCTGGTGCGTAACGTGGGTCATCTGATGACCAACCCCGCGATTCTGACCCGTGAAGGCGAAGAGGCGTTCGAGGGGCTGATGGACGCGATGATTACCACGTTGATCGCGATGCATGACCTGAACAAGGACGGCGGCCCGCGCAATTCGGTCACAGGATCGGTCTATGTGGTCAAGCCCAAGATGCATGGCCCCGAGGAAGTTGCCTTTGCCGACGAGATCTTCAGCTTCGTCGAGGCGGCGTTGGACCTGCCGCAATACACCGTCAAGCTGGGCATAATGGACGAAGAGCGGCGCACCAGCGCGAATCTCAAGGAATGCATTCGCGCCGCCAGGCACCGGGTGGCTTTCATCAACACCGGCTTCCTGGATCGCACCGGGGACGAGATTCATACCTCGATGGAGGCTGGGCCGATGGTCCGCAAGGGCGAGATGAAGAACACCGCCTGGATCGCTGCGTATGAAGACCGGAATGTCGATATCGGGCTGGCCTGCGGCTTGCAGGGTCGGGCACAGATCGGCAAGGGCATGTGGGCCATGCCCGATTTGATGGAGGACATGCTGGCCGCCAAGATCGGCCATCCGCGGGCCGGGGCCACCTGCGCTTGGGTGCCCAGCCCGACCGCGGCGACACTGCACGCCACGCATTATCACCATGTCGACGTTTTCGCCCGGCAGGACGAGATCCGCGCCAACGGGGCCCGCGGCACATTGTCCGACCTGCTGACCATTCCGGTCGCTACCGGCCGGAACTGGGACAAGAACGAGATCACTCAGGAGATCGAGAATAACGCGCAAGGCATCCTGGGCTATGTGGTGCGCTGGATCGATCAGGGCATCGGCTGTTCCAAGGTGCCGGACATTCACGATGTCGGACTGATGGAAGATCGCGCCACCTGCCGCATTTCCAGCCAGGCGCTGGCCAACTGGCTGCACCACGAGGTGGTGAGCAAGGAAGAGGTGATGGCCGCCATGCGCCGCATGGCCGTGGTGGTGGATCGCCAGAACGAAGGCGACCCGGCCTATCGCCCGATGTCGCCCGGTTTCGACGGGATCGCGTTTCAGGCGGCCTGCGACCTGGTCTTCAAGGGGCGCGAGCAGCCCTCGGGCTATACCGAACCGGTGCTTCACGCCCGGCGTCTGCAACTCAAGGCGCAATCCGCCGCATCGTGAAAGGAGGCCGCCATGGCCACGATCTCTCTGCGCCGCGCGCGCACCATCATCCGCAAGACCCTCGAAAAAGGCCGCGAGATGGAGCTGAAACCGCTGTCGGTCGTCGTGCTGGACGCGGGCGGGCATGTCATCGCCTTCGAGCGTGAGGACGGCGCCAGTCCCGGGCGGTTCGCCATCGCCCACGCCAAGGCCCATGGTTGTGTCATGCTGGGTATTCCCGGATCGGCACAGATGGCCCGGGCCGAACAACAGGCCTATTTCATTGCCGCTGCGGGGGCGGTTTTTGACGGGAAGCTGGTTCCGGTGCCGGGCGGCCTTTTGCTGCGTGATCGCAAGGGCGCGATGGTCGGCGCGGTGGGCGTGACCGGCGACACGTCGGACAATGACGCCTCTGCCGGCATGGCCGGCATCGAGGCCGCCGGGCTGACCGGCGAGGCATGAGGCGGAAGTGCGCTAAAATCATGCAGATACCCGTGCACATGCGATGTGCACCGCGCCGCCCCTTCACGCCGGCGACTAATCTCTATATCTTCGCCTGAAGGGAAGGAAGAGGACGGATATGGCGCGACCCATTGTCGGCATCATCGGCAACCATCACCTGCTCAACGACAGCTATGAGGTTCACGCCGGCGGGGCCATGAATTCCGAGGCGGTGGCCGATGTGGCGCGGGCGCTTCCGCTTCTGGTGCCGGCCGATCCGCGCCTTGTCTCGATCACGGAATTGATGGAGGTCTGCGACGGGTTCCTGTTCACCGGCGGCCGGCCCAATGTTCATCCCGAGGAATACGGAGAGGACGCGACCGAGGCACATGGCGCCTTCGACCGTTGCCGTGACGCGGTCACCCTGCCGCTGATCCGGGCGCTGGTCGAACGCGGGCAGCCCTTTTTGGGCGTGTGCCGCGGTTTCCAGGAGGTCAACGTGGCGATGGGCGGCACGCTGCACCCTGAAATCCGCGATCTGCCGGGACGGATGAACCACCGGATGCCCCCTGATGGTACGCTGGAAGAGAAATTTGCCCTGCGCCACATGGTCACGTTCACCAGTGACGGCCCCTTTGCCCGGCTGTTCGGCGCAACGCAGGTGATGACCAACAGCCTGCACGGACAAGGGATCAAGACCGCGGGCAGCCGCATCGTGATCGACGGTCATGCGCCCGACGGCACGCCAGAGGCGCTCTATGTGAAGGATGCGCCGGGCTTTACGCTGTCGGTGCAATGGCACCCCGAATACCGGGCGGCCTGCGATCCGGTCTCTCGCGCCCTGTTCACCGCCTTCGGCAACGCGGTGCGCGCCTGGGCCGAGGGCGAATGCGTGCCGGAGCTCAAGACGGCATGACTTGACCTTCCACCTGCTGGAGGCCCCAAGCAGGGTTCGAAGTCAGGAGCGAGTCGTCGAATGAACAAAAAGACAGGGGCGCTTGTCGCCGCCATGGTCGCGGTGGGGGCGGCCGCGATCTTCCTTTTCATGGGGGGTGAACCCGGGCAGGTGACAAAGCCGCAGGCCGATTCCACGGCGCCGGAAGGCGCGGCGATCGTCAAGGTGTCGGTTCCCCCGCTGGAAGGGCAGGCGGCGATGGGCGAGAGAGCCTTCAACGCCAAATGCGCGGAATGCCATGGCGAGAACGCCGCCGGGCGACAGGGCAAGGGGCCGCCGCTGGTCCACAAATATTACGAACCGTCGCACCACGGCGACATGGCCTTCAGGCTGGCGCCGCGGCAAGGGGTGCGCGCGCATCACTGGAAATTTGGTGACATGCCCCCGGTTGAGGGGCTGACGGAGGGCGACATAAACGCGATCATCGCCTATGTCCGCAGCTTGCAGCAGGCGAACGGCATATTCTGACACGGCGCGGCCTTGATTCACCTCATTGCGCGGCGCGGTGGTCAGGGGCATGGTTCGGCGACCACTCCCATGCGAAAAGGCCGTGCCCATGAAGATCGTTATCATCTACGCCACCACCGAGGGCCAGACCCGCAAGATCGTGCGATTCGTCGCCGATTATCTGGCCGAGTCCGCGCATGTCGTCGAACTGGTCCCCGCCGCCGAGGCTGCCGATCTTGACCTGTCGCGCTTCGAAAAGGCGATTCTGGCCGGGTCGATCCATGTCGGGCGGTTCCAGTCGGAACTGGCCGATTTCGCCCACGATAACGCATCCGCTCTGAACGCGATGCCGACGCTGTTCCTGGCGGTGTCGCTCTCTGCGGCGGGGGATGACCCCGCGGACTGGAAAGGGCTTGCCGATTGCGTGGACCGCTTCGCCGAAAAGACCGGCTGGACCCCTGGCCGTGTCGAGCATGTCGCAGGCGCCTTCCGGTTTACTCAGTACGATTTCTTCCGGTCCTGGGCGATGCGCTGGATCGCCGCCCAGAAAGGGGAATCCGTGGATCCGCATCAGGACAGGGAATATACGGACTGGCAGAAACTGCGGACCACGCTCGGCGATTGGGTCGTGGGCTGATCGGCCAGGGCGGAAAGGGCGGATCATGAAACGCTCGCGCATAAACCAGATCTTGGCATCGGCCGACGAGTTCATTCGTTCCTTCGGGATGACGCTGCCGCCCTTTGCCTATTTCACCCCATCCGAAATGCGCGCCGGCAAGTCCCGGCTTTCGCATGTGATCGAGGCGCGCCTGGGCTGGGATGTCACCGATTACGGGTTGGAAGATTTCGACCGGATGGGGCTGTTCCTGTTCACCCTGCGCAACGGCCGGCTGTCCGATCTGCAGGATGGGCGCGGCATGTGCTATGCTGAAAAGCTGCTGATTGCGCGCCGCGATCAGCTGAGCCCGATGCACACCCACCGGATCAAGGCCGAGGATATCATCAACCGCGCCGGTGCGACCCTGGCGGTGCAGCTTCATGGTTCGGACGCTCGGGGCGATTTCGGCCCGGACGCGGGCGGCACGGTGCTGTGCGACGGGGTGCAGCGGAACTTTGCGCCGGGCGAGGTACTGCACCTGTCCCCTGGCGAAAGCGTCACGCTGATGCCTGGCGACTGGCACGCCTTCTGGGGTGAGGGGGGCGATGTGCTGATTGGCGAGGTTTCGACCGTCAACGACGATCTGACGGACAATGTTTTTCGCGATCCCGTGGGCCGTTTCGCCCAGATCGAAGAGGACGTGCCGCCGCTGCATTTGCTGGTGTCGGATTACGCCCGGATGCTCTGATCGGGCCGATCAAAGGGCGCGCAGGGCGAATGCCTCGTGCTTTTTCAGGCTGCGCCGGCTGGTTGGGCCGAACGCGCCGGGATCCGAGCGCAGCTCGGGAAATATCCGGAACAGTTCCTCGCGGCAGGGGCCGTCGATCCCCTCCAGGCCGACATGGCCGGGGTGAAAGCTTTCGGTGCGGATTCCTTCGGCAAAGATGACTTCGTGCCGGTCAAAGGCCAGGTGAATATAGGTAACCGCTTCGCCGGCCTCCTGCACGACGTTCCGGCCGTCCACAAGATGCACCGCAGGCACCAGCACCTCACCCTCGCCGAACAGGAGCTGCGCGCGGTAGCCGCCCAGCAGCATGCGATGCTGGGGCGAGACCACCAGATCGCGGCTGTTGTCCAGATGTCCCTGACGTATCCGGATCGGCGCCATCCGGTCCACCGCAGGCACGTTGCGCCTGCCCACCCAACGCACCATCTGAACCCCGCTGTCGGCGGTCAGGACCGGATCTCCCGGCCGCAGATCCTGCACCAGACGCTCGCCGCGGGGCGTCAGGATGCGCGTATCCGCGGCAAAGCAGATCACCACGTTTTCCATCCCCGCGAAGGTGACGACCGATCCGTCGGACAGCGTGGCGCTGCCTGACCGACTGCCTGAGCCGTCGTCGGGGTCATAGGCGATATCGCCCGGGGCGATCAGGCCCTGCAAATCCAGTATGTCGCCCGCGGTTTCGCCGCCATCGCCGCCATCAATCGTGATCGCGCCGGACCCTTCGCCGAAATCCGTCAGCCGGAACGTGTCGTCACCGTCACCGCCGGAGATGGTGTCGCCCTGCGCCACGCCGATCGTGTCGTCACCCGCGCCGCCGGCGATGGTGTCGGCCCCCGTGCCGCCCGACAGGACGTCATCGCCGATGCCGCCGTCAATGAAATCGTCGCCTGCGCCCCCGTCGATGATGTCGGCGGCCAGCGGGGCCGTATCGCTGCCGGGCAGGGGGATAGGCTCGAAATGGATGTCGCTGACATTGATCGCGTGGGTGCCGGCCTCGCGGCCTTGCACGTTTTCCGTGTTGGCATAGCTGATCTCGATCGCGGCAACCGGTCCCCCGATCTCGATCAGGGCCGAGCCTTGTGCATCCTGCGGCGCATCCAGGCTGTCGCCGGCGTCGATCCTGTTGCCCGATACGCTGTCGTTGCCGTCGGCGGTGATCGTGACAGGCACCGGGTTGCCGTCGGCGTCATAGGCGTTGACCGTCACGGAATCCAGATGGTTCCGATCATAGGCGTCGATATCGCTGATGCGGAACTGGACATTCTGGACCGTGTCGCCGACGCCCGCGCCCGAGGCGGCGGCGAAATCGATGCGGGTGGTCGAGGTCGCGCCTTCGCCCGCACCGAAAAGATAGAGGCTGGACTGGTCCGCCATCGGCTCGCCCGGTGCGGTGTGAATGGTGTCGCCGCTTTCCACTTCAAAATCGGGATCGTTGTTCCCGTCATCGGCGAAGGACACGCTGACATCCACGGTCCCGGTCGTCTGCGTAAAGCCCCCGGAAAGGTCGGCGCCGTCGCTGCCCTGCAAGGACCAGTTCAGCGATTCCGCCCCCGCCCCGGCGTCGGACCCGCCAGGGCGGGACTCGCCATGAAGCGTGTCATCGCCCGCGCCGCCGGAAATCACGTCGGCCCCGGTGCCGCCATGAACCGTGTCGTCGCCGGCCCCGGCATCGACCGTATCGTTGCCCGCCCCGGCCTGGATGACATCGCCATCGCCGTTCGGCCCGGCGCCGAAGCCGGCATCGACCATGTCGCCATCCGGATCGCCGTCATAGCCCGCATCGATGATGTCGGCGCCGCCGGTGCCCTCGACGATGTTGTCGGCGGAGATGTAATCGGCGTCGGAAAAGGCCGGATCGCCCCAATCCGCGCTCGGGTTGGAATTGTAGTCCTGCACCTCATACGCCCGGCCCGGGATCAATGGCTGTTCCGACAGCGTGTAACTTCCCGCGGCGCCGCCGGTCTCGACCTGAAGTTGGACGATGTTGAAGGTCTCTCCGGTGACGGTGTCGCGCAGGGTCCAGGCGGCCTCGGCGTCAATATTCGCGCCTGTGGAGCTGTTGCCGCCCAGCGTCACGTCGGCGATTGCGGATTCATTGCCGTTGTTGTCGTCATCCAGCGTGAAATCGTCATCGGTGACCGTGGCCTTGCCAGCAGCAGCGGCGGGACCGGTCCAGGTG
Source organism: Actibacterium sp. (assembly GCA_016278285.1). Lineage (GTDB taxonomy): Bacteria > Pseudomonadota > Alphaproteobacteria > Rhodobacterales > Rhodobacteraceae > JADQCB01. Next base: position 3,483 of record JADQCD010000130.1, on the reverse strand, counting down.
AACGATCCGCCCGACCACCAGGGCAACAGGCCCGATGGATCCTGATCGTAGAAGCGGATGTTGTAGTTCGCCATTCCTCGGTTCACTCGATCGTTGTCACGGGCCGTAAGGGCGAGAAGACGACTCGCCCTGCTGTCCGGTCGCTGCGGGCCATTGGTCCGGCGCGCGGCCGGGCCGCATTCCGCTTACCCTTCGCGTCTTAAGAACCGATTGCGGCGCCTGCATGGCCGATCCGCCACAAGCCAAGGCCGAAACAGGGAAACTTGGTGGCAAACCCGCGGGCATGCTGCAGGCCGCGCGCCCCTTGGGCGGGACTATTTCAGCGCCTTTTCCATTCGAAAATTGGTCAAGGCCACGCCGTTGCGGATCACGCTTTGCCGGGCGATCACGCGCCAGCCGCGCCCGGTCAGGAAACGCCGTGCCAGGTGGCTTGCCCCGGTGGTCAGGATGACAAGCCCCGCCTGTCGTGCCCGCCGTTCAAGCCCGGCGTAAAGCGCGTTGGCCACGCCCTTGCCCATCACCTCGGGCAGCACATAGGCCAGGTCCAGATGCCCGTCATCGGCCAGCGTCATGAAACCGGTGATCCGGCCGCGCCCATCTTCGGCCACCAGGCAGGTTCCCGACAGAAGCATGTCTTCCCAGCCATGCGGCATGTCATCGCGCGGCGCCCAGGCATCGCGCTCTTCTTCGGAATAAAAACTCGCGGCACCGACGTGAACGGCCTGGTGGAATACCGCGAACGCGGCTGCGCCATCACCCGGCCGGCCGCGGCGGATCCGCGGTGCATGCCTCACAGCGCGGTGCGCAGATGCCACAATTCGGGGAACAGTTCCACCTCCAGCATCCGCTTCAGATAGGCCACGCCAGAGGTGCCGCCGGTGCCGCGCTTGAACCCGATCACGCGCTCGACCGTGGTGACGTGATTGAACCGCCAGCGCCGGAAATAATCCTCGAAATCAACCAGTTTCTCGGCCAGTTCGTACAATTCCCAATGCGCCTCGGGTTCCAGATACACCTGGCTCCAGGCGGCTTCGACCGCCGGATCGGGGCGATATGGCTGGCGCAGGTCGCGCGACAGCACCGCATCCGGCACCGCCAGCCCCGCCGCCGCCAACTGCCCCAGCGCCACGTCGTAAAGCGACGGGCGCGCCATTTCGGCGGCCAGCTTTTCGACGATATCGGGCCGGTGCTCATGCGGTTTCAGCATTGCCGCGTTCCGGTTTCCCAGCGTGAACTCGATCAGCCGGTATTGCCAGGACTGGAAACCCGAGCTTTGCCCCAGCGCGTCGCGAAAGGTCGTGTAATCCGACGGCGTCATCGTGCGCAGCACGTCCCACGCGCCGTTCAGCTGTTCGAAGATCCGTGCGACGCGCGACAGCAGCTTGAAGGCAGGGCGCAGCTGTCCCTCGGCGATCGCCGCGCGCGCCGCCGCCAGTTCGTGCAGCGCCAGCCGCATCCACAGCTCCGAGGTCTGGTGCTGCACGATGAACAGCATTTCGTCATGCGCGTCGCTGACCGGGGCCTGCGCGGTCAGGATCGAGTCCAGGCGCAGGTAATCGACATAGGACATACGCCCGTCGAATGACATCTGAGCGCCGTCCTTTTCCGGGTTCAACGGTTCGGTCATGTCACCCTCTCGCGTGTCTTGAATTCGGGGCGGTCCCACAGGCGGCCAGCCATCACCTCTTCGATGATCTCGGCAGCACGGATCACTTCGGCCGGTTGCAGATAGAGCGGCGTGAAGCCGAAGCGCATGATGTCGGGCGCCCGAAAATCGCCGATCACACCGCGCGCGGTCAGCGCCTGCATTGCAGCGTAACCGTCCGGGAACCGGAAGGAAACCTGGCTGCCCCGCTGTGCGGGGTCGCGCGGTGAGGCCAGAGCCAGGTCCGGGCAGCGTGCCTCGACCTCGCGGATGAACAGTTCGCTCAATTCCACCGATCGGGCGCGGACATCGTCGATCTCGGCATGGTCCCAAACGTCCAGCGCCGCCTCCAGCGCGGCCATCTGCAACACCGGCGGCGTGCCGACGCGCATCCGTTCGACGCCCGGCCCGGGACGATAATCCAGATCGAAGGCGAAGGGTGCCTCATGTCCCAGCCAACCCGACAGGACCGGCCGCGCGGTGTCGGCATGACGCGGCGCGACATAGATGAAGGCGGGCCCGCCCGGTCCGGAATTGAGATACTTGTAGGTGCAGCCCACAGCGAAATCGGCCTGCCCGCCGGCCACATCCACGGGCAGCGCGCCGGCAGAATGCGCCAGATCCCAGATCGCCAGCGCACCGGCCGCATGGGCCTTTGCGGTCAGCGCGGCCATGTCGTGCCGGCGGCCGGTGCGGTAATCGACCTCGGTCAGCATCAGCACGGCGACCTCTTCCGTGATATGCGCGGCCACGTCCTCGGGCGCGACGGTCTTCAGCGCATAGCCGTCACCCAGTGTGCGTGCCAGTCCTTCGGCCATGTAAAGATCGGTCGGGAAGTTTCCGATATCGCTCAGGATTATCTGTTTTCCGGGGGTCATCTCCAGCGCCGAGGCCAGCGCCTGGTAGACCTTGATCGACAATGTGTCGCCCAGCACCACATGGCCAGGCTCGGCCCCGATCAGCCGGCCGATCCGGTCCCCCAGCCGCGTAGGCATGTCCATCCAGCCGGCCCGGTTCCAGCCGGTGATCAGCATTTCGCCCCATTCATCCCGCACGGTCCGGGCCACGCGGTCGGCGGCGGCGACCGGAAGCGGACCCAGCGAATTGCCGTCGAGATAGATCATCCCGTCCGGCAGGTGAAACATCGCCCTCGTGGCGTCGAAATCCGTCATTCGCAGGCTCCTTGACTGTTTTGCGGACCCTAGCGGGAAACGGTAGGCGCGCAATCGCAATCTAAAACGGCGCCCCGGCCGCCCGAGTCACCCGATTCCGAAGATCGGGTTGTGAAACTTTGTTGCGCAATGATATGAACAATCGGACGAATGGTGAAGAACCGTCGCGCGCGAACAAGAGGGATTCAAAACGTGAAAATCGGGGCACCGAAGGAAATACATGACGGGGAGGCGCGTGTCGCCATGACCCCGGAATCGGCGCTGCAATTGCAGAAGCTGGGCTATGATTGCGCCATCGAGACCGGCGCCGGTGAAAAGGCCGGGTTCTCGGATGCGGCTTACAAGGAGGCGGGCGTCGAGATCGTCAAGACGGCCGCCGCCTTGTGGAAGGCCACGGATGTCATCGTGAAGGTCCGGGAACCGTCCGAGACCGAAGCCAAGCGCCTGACCAAGGACAAGACGCTTATCTCGTTCTTCTGGCCGGCCCAGAACGAAGAGATGCTGGAGCTTTGCAGGTCCAAGGGCGCCAGCGTGATCGCGATGGACATGGTCCCGCGCATCAGCCGGGCGCAGAAGATGGACGCGCTGTCCTCGATGGCCAATATCGCGGGCTACCGCGCGGTGATCGAGGCGGGCAACAATTTCGGCCGCTTCTTCACCGGCCAG
>JADQCD010000148.1 GCA_016278285.1 Actibacterium sp. | reverse complement strand
CGCGGGCCGGTCGGTGGTGCCGCTGGCCTTCTGGTATTTCTCGGTTTTCGGGGGCCTGATCCTGTTCTGCTACGCCCTGTATCGCAAGGATCCCGTATTCGTTCTTGGCCAGTCCATGGGGCTGTTCATCTATCTCCGCAATCTCTGGCTGATCTATGGCGAACGTCGCGGCGCCTGAACGGTCGGGCTGGCTGATGCCGGCGCTGGCGATTGTCGCCGCGATCACGGTCGCGCGCGTCGGGGCGCTGGCGTTGATGCCGATCGACCTGTTCGTGGACGAGGCGCAATACTGGTTGTGGGGGCAGGATCTTGCCTTCGGCTATTATTCCAAGCCGCCGATGATCGGCTGGATGATCCGTGCCGTCACCGATCTTGCGGGCAGCGATGCGGCGTTCTGGGTTCGCCTGCCGGGGCCGTTGTTGCACGGGGCGACGGCACTGATCCTTGGCGCCATCGCCGCGCGGCTGTTCGGGGCGCGGGCGGGCATTCTGACCGCGGCGGGGTATGCCACGCTGCCGATGGTCGCGCTGGCGTCGATCCTGATTTCGACGGATTCGGTAATGTTTCCGTTCCTGGCGCTGGCCTTGGCCGGATATCTGCGTTTGTTGACCCGGCCCGGCGGCTGGCTGGCCCTTGGCACGGGCCTGGCGCTGGGGCTGGCGTTCATGTCGAAATACGCGGCGATCTATTTCCTTTTTTGCGCAGCCCTGGCCGCCGCGCTGGTGCCGGCAGCCCGGCCCAGGTGGCAGGACGCCGTGCTGGTGCTGGTGGCGTTCCTCGTTACGATCTCGCCCAACGTGGTGTGGAACATCCAGAACGGGCTGACGACCGTTCAGCACACGATGGACAATGCCGACTGGGTGCGTGACCCATCCGCGCGCGCGGGGGTCAACCTGCGCGGGTTGGCCAGCTTCCTGTCCAGCCAGTTCGCGGTTGTCGGTCCGGTGGTCTTTGGCATGTTGCTGTGGCTGGCGGTGACGGCCCGCAGGCGCGGTCCGTCGGTGCGGACGCTGCTGTTGTTTGCTTTGCCCATCGTCGGGATCGTGTGTATCCAGGCGACGTTGTCCAAGGCCTATGCGAACTGGGCGGCGGCGGCCTATCTGGCTGGAACCGTCGCGGTTCTGCCGATGCTTTCGCGCGGCTGGCTGGTTGCGTCCTTCACCATCAATGGCGCGATCTCCGTGGCGTTGCCGCTGGCTGCGATCCTTGCCGACAGTTTCATTCTGGGCGATCGTCTGGTTCTGGCACGCTACATGGGCCGCACAGAGATGAGCCGTGCGATCATGCAGGCCGCGCGCGATGCCGGGCAGACCGCCATCGTGGCGCGCGACCGGGATATTCTGGCGGATCTGTTCCACACCGGGCGTGACAGCGGGCTAAGGTTCTTCTCGATCCCGTTCGAGGGGCGCGCGCCGCACCATTACGCGATGAATTTCGCCGTTCCCGACACGCTGACCGGAACCGTGCTGTATGTCTCCGGCACCAAGGAGCCGCCCGCCTGTGCGCCCCAAGCACCGCCGCGGGCCACGATTTCACCCGACAGCGGTGCCTATCGCGGGCACGAAAAGACGCTGTTCGTGGTGCCGGGCGATTGCTGGAATCGCCCCTGATGCGCATCAGTAATCGCGTTCGTAATAGATACCGACGCTGCTTTCGCCGGTGCTGCCCAGGGCGCCCTTGAACGTGACCTGAGGCGTGACGTCGAGGTTCAGCTGCACCTCGCTCTTGCCGGAGGAATCGACCGTGACATCGGTATAGATGTTGTCGGTAAGGTATTTGCCAACGCGCAGCGTCGCGGCGCCGGTTTCGTCGGTCGAGACGTCGAGATCGTCCAGCCCGAACCCTTCGCGCAATTGCGAGACAAGGCCGCCGCCCCCGCTGCCGGCCAGCGTGGCAACCGCGCCCGCAAGTTGCGCCGCCTGGATCGGCGAGATGCTGTCGATGCCCCGCCCGAACAGCAGGCGCGCGATAACTTCGTCCTCGGGCAGCTCCGGCTGGGATTGAAAAGTGACCTCGGGCGCGCTGGCCGGCCCTTCGATAATCACTTTTATCAGGGTGCCGCCGTCACCCTCGGTCGTGGCAACCAGACGCAGATACGGGTCGAATCCACCCTGAAGCCGAATCGACCCTTCATCCAGCACCAGGCGTTTGCCCAGAATGTCCAGCCGCCCCCGGATCAGGTCGAACTGGCCCACCGGCACCACATTCGATGTGGTGCCGGTCAGGCGCAACTGCCCGCCCAGTTCTGCGTCCAGCCCGCGCCCGCGCACGAAGATCCTGTCTGGTGCGCGGATCAGCAGATCCAGCCCGAGCCCGGTGCCGCCCTCTTGCAGGTCGCTGGCCTGCCCGCTGACGATCAGTCCGGCACGCGCCCGTGTCTGCCGTTCGGCGGCGGTGTCGTTCACATGCCGCAACCCGTCGGGTACGGCCCCTTGCGGTGCGGCCGGTGACGATGGAATCCGTATCTCTGTCCGGCCGATATTCATCGTGCCGTCGATACGTCCGCCGCCGGTCAGCGGACCATTGACCGAAACCGCACCGTTCAATGTCGTTTGAAACAACGCCGGATCACGCAGAAGGACATCGATGAACCGCAGTTCCAGCCCGGCGTCGAACGGCGCGGACAGCTGCACCGGACCGCTGGCCTCAATCCGGCCGCCGCCCACGACATTTCCGCCGGAGGTGATAATCGCCTGGCCGCCCGACAAGGCGACACTGGCGTCCAGATTCGTGACGGCCACGCCGAAAGTGGGCGCCGAAACCTGTGCGTCGGCGGTGGTGACCGTGCCCGACAGTGCCTCCAGTCCGGGCCGCCCGTCGATTGCCAGGTCGAAACGGGCCGTGCCCTGCACGCGGCGCGGCGCAATGACGCTGTTGGCCAGTCCGAGCGGCGCCGTGCCGTTGGCCGTCAGGTCGACCCGCTGCCCATTTCCCGCGACGAGGCCGGAAATCCGCGCCGTGGTGCCGCCCGGTCCCCTTGCATCGATCGCGATACGCCAGTCCGGCCCATCTGCCCGCGCCGTTCCCGACGCCGTGACGGGCCCCGGAAAATCGGGCGCCAACAGGGCCATGTCGGCCAGTCGTACGCTGAACTCCAGCGGCTCGGCCTCGCTCAACCCGCCCGAAGCTTGCGCCGACAATTGTGGTGTCTCCAACTGCAATTCGGTCAGGAAGAGCCGCGCGCCGGTGCGTATTGCGGCAAGGCGCAGGGTGCTTTCGCCGCCGATCAGCCTGTCGAGATCGCCAAGCCCCGCCCCCAGGTTGCGGCCCCGGGCGTTCAGTTCAATATCGAAATCGCCGGGGCGCAAGGCGCCGCTGCCCGAGATCGACAAGTTCAGCGCGCCGGAAAGGGGGCGGTTCGCGAGCCTGGAAAAGACCGACAGGTCCGCCACCGACAGATCGGCCGTTCCGGTCACCGGAAGCGTCGCGTTCGCCGGGTCCAGCGTGCCGTTGCCGGTCAGGTCCACGCCGGCCCCTTCGAGGCGAAGCTGCGAAAGCTGCACCGGCGTCCCCTGCTGCCAGGTCACGTCCGTATTCAGCGTGGCGGGGCCGGACAATCCGGGCAGGGAACGCCCCAGATCGGTCAGCCGCGCCTCAAGAGACATCTTTCCGCTGGAGCTTGTGACCCGGCCGCTGGCCTGAACCCGCATGGAGTCATTGTCCAGGCTCAGACGCTCCAACCGGGTTCCGTCAGTGTCGCGGTCGGCGATGATGCGCAACCGGCTGTCGCCGGTCAAAAGCGGGTCAAGCTGCGCGATGTTCACCTTCAGGTCCGTCGTTCGGGCCGTCAGATCCACGTCGAAGGCGCCGGTCAAAGCCTCGGCACGCCCGGTGGCGGTGGCGCTGGCACTGCCGGAGAGGGGCCGGCCGGCGAGCCGCGAAAAGCGCGCGATGTCGTCGCTGTCGATGCGGGCCTTGCCGGACACCGGCAAGCCGTCGGCGACGCTGCCGATCTGTCCGCTTGCCGCCAGCGACAGGCCCGCGCCCGCCAGGTCCAGTGACGAGACCCGGATCGCCTGGCCTTGCTGCCAGGCCAGCGTGGCATTCGCATCCAGACGATTGCCCAGGGCCGCGGCCAGATCGGCATCGTCAAGCTCGATTCCCGTGGCGCGGGCCGTGATAGACGCTGTCACCCGGCGCGTGTCGGTCAAGCCGATCGTGCCGGTGCCGTCCATGCGGAGGCTTTCCAATCGCATCCCGGCCCGCGAAAAATCTTTCAGATCCGCGCTTAGCGTCCAGCCCTTGTCGGTGGCGGCATCGAACCGGGCCGCGATGCGGGCGGAGGTGATCCGGGTCGGCGGGCCCGACAGGGGCAACGTCACCGGGCCGTCGCCGCTGATCTGGCCGTTCAGGTCGAACCGGCGGGGCATTCCGTCGGCGCCCAGCAGCAGGTCGCCCTGCACATCAAGCGCGGCTGCCGACAACGAGAGTTCGGAAACCTCGGTTGTGCCATCTGGCGCCCGCTCGGCGCGGAACGAAAGTTGAACCTCGGGTCCGAAGAAAGGTCGCAGCTCGGGCGCGAAAAGCGGCGCGATGTCGCCGCCCAGATCCGCGGTGATGCGGCGGGTGGGCAAGGCGCCCTCGGCCGCGCCCGGAATCTCGGTCAGCACCACCTGGCCGGTCAGGCGCGGCTTTCCGTCCGATGACAGCCGGATATCGGCGGTGAAATCAGTGACCGGCGCATCGCCCGAAATCTCAAGCTTCAGCGGCGGCCGACCGGGCAGGTCCAGCATGTTCGCGGCAATGCCGTCCGCCCCTTCGTCAAGCGAAAGGGCAAGCGACAACTGCCGGGTGTCGTTGACGTAACTCGCATCCAGCGTCAGCGCGCCCCGCTGGCCGTCCGTGCGCCGGATCGACAGCTTTGCATCGCCGGCGCCGCCCGCAAGCGAAAGGGAACCTTCCATTGTCACGGTCGCGCCCTCGCCGAAAACGGGGGCGCCGATGACCAGGCGATCGACGGCCACCTGGCCGATATTGACCGAGATCGGAAGCTCGGGCAGCTGGAAGGGCGTTGCCTCGGCCGGTGGCGGTGTCATCCCGCCGGTTCCGGGAACGGGGCGGCGGGGCAGCAGAATTTCATCGGCCGAGAGTTCTGCCACTTCAAGACGCCCGCGCAGCAGCGCCGCGCGCGACCAGCTCAACACAAGGCCGTTCAGTGTCAGCCAGACGCCATTTTCATCGGCGATCGTCAGTGTTTCGATCGTCGCCTCGGAGGACAGCGCCCCTTCGAATCCCTCGATCCGCACGACGCGACCGTCCTGCGACAGGTTGTCCTCGATGAACCCCTGCAACAGCCCGCGATCCCGCTCGGGGTCGCTTTGCGCGGCTGCGGGAAGGGCCCCGAACATGACAATCAGAAGAATCGCAAGAATACGCATCAAAAGGCCTGCCCGATGCCGATATAGAGCTGCACACCGTCCCCCGTGGTTCCGCCGACGGGGGCCGCCACGTCCAGTCGGATCGGCCCGAGCCCGGTTTCATAACGCAGGCCGAGCCCCGCGCCGGAGTGCCATTCGCCGTTGCCACCCGGTATGCTGTCGGACCCGATGAACCCGGCATCCGCGAAACCGACGAGGCCGATCTTGTCACTCACGTCGATGCGGACCTCGCCCGACAGGCCCAGAAAGGCCCGCCCGCCCACGCGCTGCCCCCCGGCCAGATCGACGCCGAGCGACTGATAGGGTTGGCCCCGCACGGTGCCGCCTCCGCCGGAAAAGAACAACATGTCGGGCGGAACGTCGTCGATGCGCGGCCCGATGACCGACCCCATCTGGATGCGTCCGGCCAGGACCAGCCGCTCACCCATCTCGCGATAGGCCCGCGCATCGGCAAACAGCCGGGCGCCGGCGGTGCTGCCGTCGAATGCGACGAAAGGTTCGGCCGTGGCGTTCAGATAGAACCCTCCGCCGGGATCGAGCGGCGGGTCGCGCCTGTCCCATGTGACGCCCAGCGGCAGGGTCAACAGCAGGATGTCGCGGCGCCCGAGATCATCGTCGACTTCGGCATAGCGCAGCCCCAGCCCGCCGCTGACGTCCAGGCGTTCCGTGTATTTGTGGCTCAGGTCGACACCGAGTTCGATCTTGCGTTCGAAGAAGTCGGGTTCATCCAGAACCTCGAACAGGCCCCGGAAGGTCAGCGTTGTATCCGGGCTGAAGGTCGCCGGGCGGCTCAGGCTGGTGCCGAAGCTGAAATCGATGCCGCCGGAATTGCCGCCGATGCCGTTCACCTCACCATCGACCCGCAGACGCTCTGCCCCGCCCAGCAGGTTCCGGTGCAGCCAGTAGGCCGAGATCCCCAGTCCCTCCAGCGATGACAACCTGGCACCGAAGCCCAGCCGGCGTTTCTTTTCGTCCAGCAGCGTCGCGGTGATGTCGAGGGTGCCGTCCGGGTTCGGCTGTTCCGCCTCGCGCAGCGCGACCGACCGGAAGGCGCCGCTACGCCGCAACCTTTTCGCCGACCGCTCCACCTCGTCGGGCGAAAAGGTCTCTCCGACGGGCAGGCCGGCGATGGCGCGAATCCGCGCGGGGCGCACGGCGCTTTCGTTCCGGATCAGCAGACGCCCGAATCTCAGTTCGGGGCCGGGGGCCAGCCGGATGATCGCGTCCAGCATGCGCGCCCGGTGATCGGCGGTAATCGCTTGATCCGCGACCCTTGCCTTGGCGTGGCCAACCGCGCGCCAGCCATTGACCCCGGCCCGCGCGGCGCGCTGGATCAGGGTGGACCGGGCGATGGCGCCGGGCGCGAAACCCTCGGGCAGGACCGTGCCGGGCGCCAGCGGTTTCACCTCGGCGCGCGAGAACCGGAATCGGGGCCCCGGGGTGACGGTCAGAACAACCTCGCCAATCTCGTCGGGCGCGTCGAAAGGCGCCAGCCCGGCGGCCTCGCGCCCGTCCACGCGGATGCTGATCTCGGGGCCGTAATAGCCCTGGGCGTAGAGAATGCCGATCAGGCGTTGATAGTCGGCACGGGCGGCGGCCAGAACATCCTGGGCGCGGCTGTCCGGCTGCGCGGCGGTGGAAACCGTGAGTGACGCGGCACGCAAATCGCTTGCCAGATCGGCATCTTCCCGGGTCAGCACTAGGCGCACCTCGGCGGCCCGGATGGCTCCGGCGCTTGAGATCGCGAAAATCAGGACGAGAAGAATCGCGCGCATGGCCCCCATCCGGTCAGGCTTTCGCCTTCATACCTAACATTGCGGGGGGGCTTGGCAATGGCCGGACCGCAATCGCCCTGCCTTTGCGCGGCCCGGCGGGGTCACAGGATTTCGCGGATCCGGTGCAACGCCTCCTGGATATTCTCGACGCTGTTGGCATAGGAAAACCGCACATACCCCTCGCCCCAGGCGCCGAAACTGGTGCCGGCGACAGTGGCGACGCCGGCCTCGGCCAGAAACCTGTCCTGCGCTTCGCGCGACGTCATGCCCGTGCCCTCGATGTTCGGGAAGGCATAGAAGGCGCCGCCGGCATCGGCGCAGCGCAGGCCGGGCAGGTCGTTCAACGCCTCGACGATGATCCGGCGGCGTTTGTCAAACTGTTCGACCATTGCGCGGGCCTCGTCCTGTGGGCCGGTCAGGGCCGCGATCCCGGCATATTGGGTGGCCGCGTTCACGCAGGAATGATCGTTGATGCACAACCGGGTCACATGATCCACCGCTCTGTCCGGCCAGACCGCGTATCCCAACCGCCAGCCGGTCATCGCATAGGTCTTGGACCAGCCATCCAGCATGATCAGCCGGTCGCGGATCTCGGGGTATTGCAACAGGCTGACATGTTCGCGCCCATCATAGAGCATCTGGCTGTAGATCTCGTCCGACATCAGTGCGACATCGGGGTGATCCATCAGCCCCGCAACCAGCTTGTCGATCTCTTCTTTCGGGGTGACGCCGCCAGTGGGGTTGGCCGGGCTGTTGATGATGATCAGGCGGGTTCTCGGCGTGATCTGCGAAAGCACCGCCTCGGCCGAAAAGGCAAATCCGTTTGCCTCTTCCAGCGCGATCGGCACCGGGGTCGCACCCGAATAGTTGATGACGGATTCGTAGATCGGAAAGCCGGGGTTGGGATGCATGATCTCGGCGCCCGGTTCGCCGAACATCAGGATGGCGAAGAACATCGTCGGCTTGCCACCGGGCACAACGACCACGTTGGCCGGGTTCACCTCGACCCCGTGGCGGCGGTTCAGGTCGGCGGCCACGGCTTCGCGCAGCGCGGGAATGCCGTTCGCAGGCGTATAGCCGTGATGCCCGTCACGCAGTGCCTTGATCCCGGCCTCGACGATATGCTGCGGTGTCTTGAAGTCGGGCTGCCCGATCCCGAGATTGATGATATCCTTGCCCTGCTGGCTGAGGGCTTGGGCGCGGGCCAGCACCTCGAAGGCGGACTCGGTGCCGAGACGGTGAACGGATTGCGCGAATTTCAGCATTACGGGGCCTTTTCGTCTGTTGGCGCGGTTCTCGGATTTCCACGCCTGTATCGCGCAGAATGCGGGTGATTGGTATACCGCAATGACCTGAATCGGGCAAACGGGCCGCCGGCACGGGGGCGTGTCAGACGACCACCTCCATCTCCACTTGCTTACCCACGCCGAAGACGCGCTTGTAACGTTCGATCTCATCCTCGGGGCCCATGGCCTTGCGCGGGTTGTCCGACAGCTTGACCGTTGGCCGCCCGTTCGCAGCGACCGCCTTGCAAACCAGCGAAAACGGGGCCAGCGCGTCATCCGCGACCAGCCCGCGGAAATCGTTGGTCAGCAGCGTGCCCCAGCCGAAGCTGATCTTCACGCGCCCCTCGAATTTTCTCTGAAGTTCTATGATCTTGTCGACGTCCAGCCCATCGGAAAAGATCACCAGCTTTTTGCGCGGATCCTCGCCGCGGGTTTTCCACCAGTCGATGGCGATTTCCGCGCCTTCCACCGGATCGCCGCTGTCAACGCGCACGCCGGTCCAGCCCGCCAGCCAGTCCGGCGCGTTCTTCAGGAACCCCTCGGTGCCATAGGTGTCGGGCAGGATGATGCGCAGGTTGCCGGAATGCTCCTTGTGCCAGTCGGCCAGCACGTCATAGGGGGCCTGGGCCAACTCTTCGTCGGTGTCGGCCAGGGCGGCATAGACCATTGGCAATTCATGCGCGTTGGTGCCGATCGCCTCGACCTCGCGGCGCATGGCGATCAGACAATTCGAGGTGCCGACGAACTTGTTGCCCAGCCCCTCGATCATCGCCTGCACGCACCAGTCCTGCCACAGGAAGGAATGCCGCCGCCGCGTGCCGAAATCGGCGATGCGGACATCGAGCGGGCGCAGTTTCTCGACCTTCTCCCACAGCTTGGTCATGGCCTGGGCATAAAGCACCTGCAATTCGAACCGGCCCATGGGGTTCAGCACCGCGCGGCCGCGCAGCTCCATCAGCACCGCCAGCGCCGGGATTTCCCATAGCATGACCTCGGGCCACTTGCCTTCGAATGTCAGCTCATACTGGCCGTCCCTCTTTTCCAGGTGATAGGGTGGAAGTTGCAGGTTCTCGAACCACTCCATGAAATCGGGGCGGAACATCTGCCGCTTGCCGTAGAACATGTTGCCGCGCAGCCATGTGCTTTCGCCCCGCGACAGCCGCAGCGAGCGGACATGATCCAGCTGTTCGCGCAATTCGCCTTCGTCGATCAGGTCGGCCAGGGGAATTCGCGTGGTCCGGTTGATAAGGCTGAAGGTGACATCGACATCGGGTTTGTTGTGAAACACCGACTGGCACATCAGCAGCTTGTAGAAATCGGTGTCGATCAGCGATCGCACGATCGGGTCGATCTTCCATTTGTGATTGTAGACCCGGGTTGCGATGTCCGGCACGCTCATCCCTCCAGCACGATGCCGACATTCCGCATGGCGTCGCGGGCGTCGGCGAGGCTGCCGTTCATGTCGATGGCGCGGCAGGCATCTTCGCGCACGCGCACGCCGTATCCGATGCGCGCGGCGTCCAGCGCCGAGAACTGCACGCAGAAATCGGTGGCCAGGCCAACCATGGTCAGATCGGTCACCCCGCGGGTGCGCAAATAACCATCCAGCCCGGTGGGCGTTTCGCGGTCGTTTTCGTAAAAGGCCGAATAGCTGTCGATTTCGCGCCGGAATCCCTTGCGGATGATCAAATCGGCGAAATCGGTCATCAGATCGGGGTGAAACGCGGCCCCATCGGTGCCCTGCACGCAATGGTTGGGCCAGAGAACCTGATCGCCATAGGGCATTTCCGTCACCTGGAATGGCTCCATCCCCTTGTGCTGGCTGGCGAACGAGGTGTGGTTCAGCGGATGCCAGTCCTGGGTCAGAACCTTGACCTCGAACTCGTGCATCAGGCGATTGATGACCGGAACGACGGCATTGCCATCCGTCACCGCGAGCGCGCCGCCGGGGCAGAAGTCATTTTGCACGTCAACGATGATCAGGGCTTCGTGGGCGGGTCGCATGGCGTGTCCTCCTTGGTCGGGTATGACCTAAGGACCTGCGGGCCCCGCCGTCAATGGTCGGGCTTGCGGTGGGCGGGGTGCGCGGCGTATGACGACGCCCATGTTCACCGTGGCCGCGCTATATCATTTCACTCGCTTCGACGATCCCGCCGCGTTGCGGCCGGGATTGCTGGAGAGTTGCGAAAACGCGGGCGTTCGTGGTTCCTTGCTGCTGGCGCGCGAGGGGATCAACGGCACCATCGCCGGTGATCCGTCCGCGATCGCCGCTGTGCTGGCTTCGGTCCGCGCACTGCCCGGCTGCGATGATCTGGACTGGAAGGAAAGTCATGCCGCCAAGATGCCTTTCGGCCGGATGAAGGTGCGTGTGAAGCGTGAAATCGTCACGATGGGCCGGCCCGACGTGGACCCCCGCGCGCGGGTCGGCCACTACGTTGCGCCCGCGGATTGGAACGCGCTGATTTCCGCGCCCGACGTGGCGGTGATCGACACGCGCAACGCCTATGAGGTGTCCATCGGCACGTTCGACGGGGCGATCGACCCCGGCACCGCGTCGTTCCGCGAATTCCCCGAATGGTGGGAACGGAACAAGGCGCGCTTCCACAACAAGCGGATCGCGATGTTCTGCACCGGCGGGATCCGCTGCGAGAAATCCACGAACTTCCTGCTGGGCCAGGGTGTGGAAGACGTGTTCCACCTGAAGGGCGGAATCCTGAAATACCTTGAGGACGTGCCCGCGGCGCAAAGTCTGTGGCAGGGCGAATGTTTCGTGTTCGACGAACGTGTCTCGGTCGGGCACGGGTTGCGCCAGGGGCCACATGATCTGTGCCGCGCCTGCCGCCACCCGCTGGCGCGCGAAGACAAGGACCGGCCCGAATACGAACAAGGTGTCGCCTGTCACCGCTGCGCGGATTCACATTCGCCGGAACAGCGGGCGCGCTTTCGCGAACGTCAGCGCCAGATCCACCTGGCGAAAGCGCGTGGTGAGCGGCATCTCGGCGCCCGCCGCAGCTAGGTTCCCCACGATGTCGAGCCATGTGTTCGCTGCATGGCGGCATTTCCGCCGTGTTCATTGTGCGCTTGCAGCATCTGCTTATGTTGACGGTAACGAACATGACGGGCCGCGGCCCGAGCAGCTTGAGGGAAACGCACAATGGCTTTCGTGAATGACATCCGCCAAATCGAACGAAATCTTCTGGCGCCGCTTCATGCGGCGGTCGAGCGGCTGCGCGAGGCGCGCGAACGTCGCCGGCTCTATCTTCGCACCTATGAGGAACTTTCCAACCTGAACGAACGCGAGCTTGCCGATATCGGCGTCAGCCGCGCCGACATCCCCGAGCTAGCCCGCAAGCAGGCGATGCTTGGCTGAATTGATATCCGGCGGGCCGCGCCCGCCCGGACCCGATGAACACCGCCCGGTGCAGATCTTGCGCCGGGCGGTGTGCATTTGTGACGGCCGGTTACGGCCTTGAGGGCGCGGCAATCGCGGCGCCTTCCTTCGCGAAGGGCCGGACCCGGGAAAACCCGATTGCGCCCCCTCTGTCACGACCGCTGTCACAACACCAAATATTGTGTCTGGCGCGTGACATTGCCCCGGAACTTTCCTATAAGACGCCAAACACTCAGAGGAAGGCTTTCATGGCCGAAGAAGCACATGTGCCAGAAGAGTATGGCGCAGAATCCATCAAGGTTCTCAAGGGTCTGGAGGCTGTTCGCAAGCGTCCCGGCATGTATATCGGAGATACCGACGACGGATCGGGCCTGCACCACATGGTCTATGAGGTCGTGGACAATGGCATCGACGAGGCGCTGGCCGGTCATGCCGACGCGGTGACGGTGAAAATTCACGCCGACAATTCGGTTTCCGTCAGCGACAACGGGCGCGGTATCCCGGTC
>JADQCD010000187.1 GCA_016278285.1 Actibacterium sp. | reverse complement strand
CGCCATCGGCCAGCACCGCGTCGGCTTCGCCATTCTTCACGGCGGCGATGGTTTCCTCGGGTGTGGCGAATTCGACCAGTGTGGCGCCGCTCTCGGCGACATGGCTGGCCTGGATCGTCCCGGCCTGCGCGGCGATCACGCCGCCGGTCAGGTCCACATCCTCGGACATGGCGACATAAAGCGACGGGTCGGGCGGGATATAGGCCTGGGTGAAGTCGATCACCTCGTCCCGCTCGTCGGTAATGCTCATCCCGGCGATGATCGTGTCATAGTTGCCGGAAACGAGATTCGGGATGATCGAATCCCATTCGTTCGTGACCCACTCGCAGGTCAGTTCGGCGCGGGCGCACAGCTCGTCGCCCAATTCCCGCTCGAAGCCGTCAACCTCGCCGGAATCGTTGATGAAGTTGTACGGGGGATAGGCGCCCTCGGTGCCCATGCGCACGGTCATCGAATGGCTTGCCGCCATCGACATTCCTGCCGAAAGGGCCAGCACGGCTGCGGCGGTCATTATCTGGATTTTCATTGCTTTCTCCCTGGTTGCAATTTGTTTCGTTCAGGCTGGGACGGTCGCGCTGAGGAACTGGCGCAATCGCTCGGTCTGTGGTCGGTTCAGAATGTCGGCGGGGGCGCCCTCTTCCTCGATCCGGCCCTGGTGAAGAAATATCACATGGTCGGAGACGTCGCCGGCCATGCGCATGTCGTGGGTGACTATGATCATGGTCCGGCCCTCTTCGGCAAGCGCCCGGATCACCCGGACGACCTCCTGTTCCAGTTCGGGGTCCAGTGCCGAGGTCGGTTCGTCGAACAACAACGCCCGCGGCTCCATGCACAACGCGCGGGCGATCGCCGCACGCTGCTGCTGCCCGCCCGACAACTGCGCCGGCCAGGCATCGCACTTGTCGCCGATGCCCACCTTGGCCAGATA
Source organism: Actibacterium sp. (assembly GCA_016278285.1). Taxonomy (GTDB): domain Bacteria; phylum Pseudomonadota; class Alphaproteobacteria; order Rhodobacterales; family Rhodobacteraceae; genus JADQCB01. The sequence goes on along the minus strand of JADQCD010000187.1, from coordinate 11,477 downwards.
TCCGCGCGCGGCCTCCTCGACCTCTGCGCGGTCGCGCTTGAGCACCGTCAATGGTGCCTCCATCACGTTCTGCAAAACGGTCATATGCGACCACAGGTTGAACTGCTGGAACACCATCGACAGATTTGTGCGGATGCGGGTCACCTGCTTGCGATCCGCCGGATGGCGGTGCAAGCCGGTGCCTTTCCAGATCACCGGTTCGCCCTCGAACAGGATCTCGCCCTGTTGCGAGTTTTCCAGCAGGTTGGCACAGCGCAGCAACGTGGACTTTCCCGACCCGGACGAGCCGATCAGCGAGACCACGTCGCCCTTGCGGGCTGCGATATCGACACCCTTCAAAACCTCCAGCTCGCCGAAGCTCTTGTGGAGATTGCGGATTTCTATGACTGGCGTGTCCAGGTCCGTCACGGGGCAGGCAGCATTCTTCATTCCTTCACAAATGCCGAGTAGGGCGTAAAACGCCTGCGAATGCAACATCCCGGGCCGCCTGACGCGCCGTCACCGGTCGGAATTCAAGTCAAGCCCCGTGGGCCTGCCCCGGCCCTGAACCGGCAACGCACCGGTCACGACCTGCGGGTTTCCATTCGTTGCCTGGCCAGCGCGCTGTCGCGGTCGTTCACCCCCAGAAGATTGGCCACGAGCCGCAGCAGGGAATCCTCTTCGTGATCGCGTTGCCCATCGGCCAGAACCACGTCCCACAGTGCCTCGACAACGCCGGCGCGCTCGTCATAGGCGACGGCATCCTTGATGGCGCGGGTGAAACGTACCGTGTCCGGCGCCTCTGCTTCTAGCGCTTCCGCCTCGCGGCGCAGTTCCACCGCCTCGAACGGCGACAGTCCATATCGCGTGGCCAGGATCCGGTCGATCCGCGCGACCTCGGCGGCGTCATAGTCTCCGTCGGACCGCGCGATGCGCACCAGCAGCGCCGACAGCGCCAGACGCGCATCCGAATCGGGCAGCCGGCCAGGGGCAGGCTGGATCAGGCGGGACAGGAAATCAGCGAACATGATGACAGATATAGCGCCTGACGCGGCGCGAGGAAAGGCCGACCGATCAGTCTGCGTATCCCTCGACGATCACCAAATCAATATCGGACACCCCTTCGCGGTGTTTCTTCGCCGCCTGGTACTCGGGGCTGTCGTAACAGGCCAGCGCAGCCTCGTAGGAGGGAAACTCGATCACCACCGAACGCGACATTGCCGCGCCCTCCTTGACCTCCTGCACGCCACCACGGACAAGAAAGCGGCCGCCGAACTTGTCGAAGGCCGCGGCATTGGCGGCCTGGTATTTCCTGTATTGCTCGACATCGCGGATCTCGGTGTGGCCCAGCCAATACCCCTTCGCCATGTTGCTCTCTCCTCTCGCGTTATTTTCCGGTTTCCGGCCGTGCTTGGTCGCAACCTCCGCGTAGTGACGCGATCCCGGCCTTACGCCAGAGTATTTGGAGCAAGATGAAAATGTCACGCCCTTCCTCATCTGCTCCAAATACTCCGGGGTTCGGGGCAGCGCCCCGATCTGCGCGAAGCGCCAGTCTGCGCGAAGCGCCAGAAGGCACGCGCGCGAAGCGCGCTCGATTCGCCGATCAGCGGAGTTCAGACCAGGCGGCTGGTCTCTATCGCGGCGCGTATGAAATCGGCGAAGAGGGGGTGCGGCGCGAAGGGCTTGGATTTCAGCTCGGGGTGAAATTGCACACCGATGAACCAGGGATGGTCGGACCATTCGACGATTTCCGGAAGGCGCCCGTCGGGCGACATCCCCGAAAAGCAGAGGCCCGCCTTTTCCAGCTTGTCGCGGTATTTCACATCCACCTCGTAGCGGTGGCGGTGGCGCTCTTCGACCGTGTTGGTGCCGTAGATGCGGGCGACGTTGGACCCTTCCTTCAGATTGGCGGTATAAGCCCCCAGACGCATTGTCCCGCCCTTGTCGTCGTCCAGCTTGCGCGCAATCGTGTGGTTGCCCTGGATCCATTCCTTCAGGTGGTAGACGACCGGCGTGAAGCGTTTTCTGCCCGCCTCGTGGTCGAACTCTTCCGAGCCGGCGTCCGTCAACCCCGCCAGGTTCCGTGCCGCCTCGATCACCGCCATCTGCATTCCCAGACAGATACCCAGATACGGCACTCGACGTTCGCGGGCGAATTGAGCGGCGCGGACTTTTCCTTCGGTGCCCCGCTCGCCGAAGCCGCCTGGCACAAGGATGGCGTGGAACCCTTCGAGCCATGGTGCCGGATCCTCGCGCTCGAAGATCTCGGAGTCTATCCATTCAGCCTTCACGCGCACGCGGTTGGCCATGCCACCATGAGTCAGTGCTTCGGCGATGGATTTGTAGGCATCCTCGAGCTGGGTGTACTTGCCGACGATGGCCACCTTGACCTCGCCCTCGGCGTTGAAGATGCGGTCGGCCACGTCTTCCCAGCGCGACAGTTCCGGCCTGGGGGCGGGGCTGATCTGGAAGGCGTCCAGCACCGCCTGGTCCATGCCTTCGCGGTGATAGGCCAGTGGCGCCTCGTAGATGGATTTCAGATCCTGCGCCGCGATCACCGCGTCGGGGCGCACGTTGCAGAACAGCGCCAGCTTGTCCCGCTCTTTCTGCGGGATCGGCCACTCGGAGCGGCAGACCAGCACATCTGGCGCAATGCCGATCGAGCGCAGTTCCTTGACCGAGTGCTGTGTCGGCTTGGTCTTCAGTTCGCCACTGGCCTTGATCCAGGGCAGCAGGGTGAGATGCATGAAAATGCACTGCCCGCGCGGCTTTTCCTGGCTGAACTGGCGGATCGCCTCGAAAAACGGCAGTCCCTCGATGTCGCCTACGGTTCCGCCGATTTCGCACAGCATGAAATCGACCTCGTCCTCGCCGATCCGAAGGAAATTCTTGATCTCGTCGGTGACGTGCGGGATGACTTGGATCGTTTTGCCCAGGTAATCGCCGCGGCGTTCCTTCTCCAGCACGGTGGAATAGATACGCCCCGAACTGACCGAGTCGGTCGCGCGTGCGGCGACGCCGGTAAAGCGTTCGTAATGGCCCAGGTCGAGATCGGTTTCGGCGCCGTCGTCGGTGACGAAGACTTCGCCATGTTCGAAGGGCGACATCGTGCCCGGATCGACATTCAGATAGGGGTCGAGCTTGCGCAGCCGGACGGTGAAGCCGCGCGCCTGAAGAAGCGCGCCCAACGCCGCCGAGGCCAGGCCCTTGCCCAGGGACGAAACCACGCCGCCGGTAATGAAGATGTATCTTGCCATGCGCCTGGCATCCCCCGTGACTATCTGTTTTCGGCTGCTTGATTCGGCCAGACCGGCCGCAGCATCACGGGATTAAATCTATAGCGGATTCGCGCACGCCCCGCAACAAGACCGCAAGATGCTGGGGCAGAAAAACCACCCAAATCAAAGTTTAGTGGTGTTCGGTCAATCGGCGCGTGGCGGAACCACCGGGGTATCGCTGTCCGACGGCGGCAGCAACATTTCGTCGGACGGGGCTGTTTCCTCGGCCGGTGCGCTGGTTTCCGTTCCCAGCCTGTCCAGCACCGAGGTTTCCGCCGATTTTTCCGCCGCGATGATGGTCAGCACCAGCGACGTGCCGATGAAGGCGATTGCGAAGATCCAGGTCAGTTTGCCCAGCGCTGTGGCCGCGGCGCGGCCGGACATCACGCCGCCGCCGCCTCCACCGCCCATGCCCAGGCCGCCACCTTCGGAGCGCTGCAGCAGCACGATTCCGATCAGGCAGAGCGCAAGGATCAGATGGATGATGAGAACGACGTTTTCCATGGTTTCACGGACCCGGGTTGTTTGACGGGTCTATCTAGGCGGATGTGGCGGGCGTCGCAACCCCCGTCATTCATCCGCGTCCGCCAGGCCACGTTGCCCCGACAGGCGCCGGCGCAGCCATCCAGGGTTCCTGCCGAATTGCCATTTGCGGGCGCCGCGGCAGGTCGTTATACCAGCGCGGGTTTCATACAATGCGCAAGGATCGCTCATGGCCAATGTCGTCGTCGTCGGCGCCCAGTGGGGTGACGAAGGGAAAGGCAAGATCGTGGACTGGCTGTCGGAACGCGCCGACGTGATCGCGCGGTTCCAGGGCGGCCACAATGCCGGTCATACGCTGGTGATCGACGGCACCGTCTACAAGCTGAGCCTGCTGCCCTCGGGCATCGTGCGGGAAGGGAAGCTGTCGGTGATCGGGAACGGTGTTGTGCTTGACCCCTGGCATCTGGTCGAGGAGATCGCCAAGCTGCGGGGGCAGGGGGTAACGATCTCGCCCGACACGCTGATGATCGCCGAGAACACGCCGCTGATCCTGCCGATTCATGGCGAGCTCGACCGTGCACGCGAAGCGCAGGCGTCCGTGGCCAAGATCGGCACCACCGGGCGCGGCATCGGCCCGGCCTATGAAGACAAGGTCGGGCGCCGTTCGGTCCGGGTGGCCGACCTGGGCGATGATGCCACGCTGAAGCTTCGCGTGGACCGCGCGCTGGTGCATCACGACGCGCTGCGCCGCGGACTGGGCCTGGAGCCGGTGGACCGTGATGCGCTGATCGCGAAGCTGAAAGAAATCGCGCCCAGCGTGTTGCCCTATGCCGCGCCGGTATGGAAGGTGCTGAGCGAGAAGCGCAAGGCGGGCAAACGCATCCTGTTCGAGGGGGCGCAGGGCGCCCTGCTAGATATCGATTTCGGAACCTATCCATTCGTGACGTCGTCGAATGTGATCGCCGGACAAGCCGCCACCGGTGTCGGGGTGGGGCCCGGTGCCATCGATTTCGTGCTGGGAATCGTCAAGGCCTATACCACCCGCGTGGGCGAAGGGCCGTTTCCGGCCGAGCTGGACGACGCGATCGGCCAGCGTCTGGGCGAGCGGGGGCGAGAGTTCGGCACGGTAACCGGACGCAAGCGCCGCTGCGGTTGGTTCGATGCAGCGCTGGTGCGCCAGACCTGCGCGACAAGCGGGGTCAATGGCATAGCACTGACCAAACTGGACGTGCTGGATGGGTTTGACACGTTGAAGATCTGCGTCGGGTATGAGCTGGATGGCAAGCGCATCGACTATCTGCCGACCGCCGCCGATCATCAGGCGCGTTGCAAGCCTATCTACGAGACTCTGGATGGTTGGAGTAGCTCGACAGAAGGCGCCCGCAGCTGGGCCGACCTGCCGGCCAACGCCATCAAATATGTCCGCCGGGTTGAAGAACTGATCGAATGTCCGGTCGCATTGCTTTCCACGTCGCCTGAGCGGGAGGACACCATTCTGGTGACCGACCCCTTCGCCGACTGAGCCGCGAGAGGCCGTCATGTCACTGAGCTACAAGGCGAGGCGGCGCTGGTCGCTGGTGATCCTGCTGGTCGGGCTTCCTATCTATGTGGTGGCGGCCGTCACAGTGATGAACTGGCTGGGCCGCCCGCCTTTCCTGGTCGAGATCGGGATTTATATCGCGCTGGGATTTCTCTGGGCGCTGCCGTTTCGTTTCGTGTTTCGCGGCGTGGGCAAGCCCGGCCCGGATGACGAAAACGGAAGGTGAAGCCGCCAATCCGGCCGCTCGGCAACGCCCCGGCAAGCCCGATAGGCGAGAATTCGCGCAATTTTCTGTGTTGCGTTCCCGCCGGCCGGATTGCCTTTCTGGCGGTTGTTTCAAGGGCATTTCGACGCCCGTCTTGTGGAATTGCAACGCTTGCGGCGATTTTCCCGAAATGGATCGGCCCCGGGCGGTGCGCCCATTGACTGTCCGCCGGTCTGCCGCACAGGATGCGGCACACGAAGGGCGATGAAAGCAGAACATTGGTATCTGGCATCGCGGCCGCACGTTTCCCTTTTTTTGGGGCTACCGAAGTGCTAGCATCGCCCTCGACCATGACAGATTAATAGGAGTGATCCATGCAGATCCGGAAAATCTTGATTTCGACCACGCTTGCGGCGTTCGCAGCGGCGCCGGCTTTTTCGCAAGTTTCGACTGTTGAGCAGTGCCGTGCCGCGGTTGCCGCCGAAGTGGCGCAGACCGGTCAGGCGCGGGTGACGGTCAACATGTCGGAAGACCAGGCCCTGGAATGCGTGGCGCAGCTGCGGCTTGAGGGCATCAACGCCCAGTATGGCGTCATACGGGGCGGTGCCATTGTTCCCTCCGGTGCCGGCGGGGGTGCCGGTCTTGCCGCCGCTCCGGCCGCGGGCTTGGCTGCGGGCGCTCTCGTGGTTGCCGCAGTGGCCGCCGGTTCGTCCTCATCCACCACGACCACGACGACGGCGAACTGAAAACCGGCGGGGTTTTGTGGTCGCTGCTTTTTGCACCCGCGAGCAAGCAGCCGCTTTTTCTGACACCCCGGGACATCTTGCGAATTTGAAAGAAGGGCCTCCTGCCACAGTGCCGGAGGCCCGTTTTTCAGGCCATTTCTTGCCTGTTTGAGACCTTTCATGCCCGGCATCGCAGAAAAGGGTTGCACGGTCACCCCGGGTGGCGGGTAGACATTTATCTGGATCTGTACCGTAACTCGCGCGGGCCTTGCATTTTCGATACCGTGTCCACGGTCCGCTTGGCGGGGCGTCATATGCGGATCGGCGTGCGTGCCATCTGGCCGAATGCCGAGCGGTAGGCACAGCTTGGGCCGGTCCGTCGACGGATTGTGCCGCGATGATTAAAAGGGGTAGTCCGTGTTTATTGAAAGATTTCTGTCGAAGCTCTTTCAACTTCCCCGGCCGCAAAAGCGGATAATTCAGGTTGCTTCGGATGTTCTCCTTCTGTCGTCGAGCTATGTCCTCGCGATCTTTCTCCGCATCGAGAACCTGTCCTTCGTCGGGGACCCCCGAGTGTGGCTTATACTCGGGATATCCATCCCGATCTCGATTTTCATTTTCGTGAGAATTGGCTTCTACCGCGCCGTGGTCCGATATATCGGGTCGCTGGCCGTGGGAACGATCATCGGTGGCGTCGGGGCGTCGGCGGGCCTGGTGATGATCCTCAATCAAGCCATCGGTCGCCCGTTCCCGGTTTCCGTGGCGATCATCTACGCGCTGTTGGCCTTTGCCTCGGTCGGCGGAATCCGGTTCGCCTTGCGTGCCTTGCATCACCGCCAGCAGTGGAAGAAGCGGACACCGGTCCTGATCTATGGTGCAGGCGCAGCAGGCCGCAGGTTGCTGGATGAATTGCGCGCCGGCGTGGATTACGCCCCGGTCGCTTTCATCGACGATTCGCCCGAGTTGAACGGCGTCTTCATGAGCGGGCTGCGTATCCATTCTCCCAAGGCATTGAAACGTCTGATCAAGTCCCATGGCATCGAGGCCGTGCTGCTTGCCGTTCCCAGCGCGAGCGCGGCCGCCCGGGCCCGCATCATCGCCCGGCTGGAGCCGCTGCCGGTGCATGTGCAGACCGTTCCGGTCATGGATGATATCGCGGCGGGCAGGGCGAAGATCCACGAAATCAAGGATGTCGCCATCGAGGACCTGCTGGGGCGCGATCCGGTTCCGCCCCGTCAAGATCTGATGGGCGCGAATATCCGCGACAAGGTGGTCATGGTCACGGGTGCAGGCGGGTCGATCGGTTGCGAGTTGTGCGCGCATATCATCAGACAACGGCCGAAAGCCCTGTTGATGTTCGACATCTCGGAATACGCCCTTTATTTGGCCGATCAGACCATATCGGCAATTAGGCAGCGCGAAGGTATCCATGTGGATGTCGTCCGGCTGCTTGGATCGGTTCAGAACCGGCGGCGGGTCGAAACCGTTCTCCGGCGGCATGGCGTGGAAACGATCTATCACGCGGCCGCTTACAAGCATGTCCCCCTGCTCGAGCATAATGTCGCCGAAGGGGTGCGAAACAATGTCTTCGGAACCAGGATACTCGCCGAGGCTGCGGTTGCCGCCGGTGTTGATGCCTTCATCCTTGTCTCCTCCGACAAGGCGGTCCGCCCGGCCAATGTGATGGGCGCGACCAAACGCTTGGCCGAACTGATCTGTCAGGCGCTGGCCAGCACCGAGCCGACCACTCGATTCTCGCTGGTGCGTTTCGGGAACGTGCTGGGATCCTCCGGATCGGTCATCCCGCTGTTCCGCCAGCAGATCCGACAAGGCGGGCCGGTTACGGTCACACATCCCGGAATAGAACGGTATTTCATGACGATCCCAGAGGCTGCCGCGCTGGTGATCCAGGCTGGCGCGATGGGAACGGGGGGCGACGTTTTCGTTCTGGACATGGGCGAATCCGTGCGTATCGCCGACCTTGCCGTGCGCATGATTCGCCTGTCCGGGTTGGAGCCGGTCGTCGTGCCGCCCGGAGAATCCGCGACAAACCTGCCGCGGGGCGATATCCGTGTCGAATTCACCAAGCTTCGGGATGGTGAGAAGCTATACGAGGAATTGTTGATCGACCGCGCCGCGACAAGAAGGACGGAACATCCGAAGATCATGACGGCGGCCGAGAATTTCGTGCCGTGGGACGCCCTGCAGGCGGTACTTGCGGATCTCATGGAGGCCTGCACGGATCATGATGCCGATCGGATAAGGGAAATTCTTGCCACGGCTCCGATCGATTTCGACCCGAATGTGCAGACCATTCAGCCGCGCCGCATGGCCGAGAAAAAAAACGCCGAAAAGCATTCCGCCATGCCAAGGCGTGGCCACTATGTGGCACCCGCGGCGGAATAGGCCGATGCGGCTGTTGCCAGGGCTCAACGGCCAATACGCATTTCGCGCCGGTCAAATGTCGTAGTAGTCCCGATACCACGTCACGAACCGGGCGACGCCCTGGGTAATGCCGGTGCGCGGCACATAACCCGTCAGGCGCTTCAGAAGGCTGGTATCGGCCCAGGTGGCGGGCACGTCGCCGGGCTGAATCGGCATCAGGGTCTTGCGGGCGACTCGTCTGGTGGCAGCCTCGATGGCAGCGATGAAATCGCCGAGTCCCACCGGCTGCGAATTTCCGATATTGATGACCCGCCAGGGGGCGACCGGTGACAGGCTGTCGCCTTCGGGCACCCGGCCGTCATCGGGGCGGACCGGCGCCACGTCGATCAGCAGGCACAGCGCCTCGACCAGGTCGTCTACATAGGTAAAATCGCGTTTCATGTTGCCGAAATTGTAAACGTCGATCGGCTGGTCCTCGAGGATCGCGCGGGTAAATTTGTGTGGTGCCATGTCGGGCCGGCCCCAGGGGCCGTAAACCGTGAAGAACCGGAACATCGTAATGGGAAGGCCATGGATATGTGAATAGGAATGCGCCATCGCCTCGGTCGCCTTCTTCGAGGCCGCGTAGAATGACATCTGGTGGTCGGCGCGGTCGGTTTCGGCATAGGGCATCTTCCTGTTGGCGCCATAGACAGAAGACGTGGACGCGATAAGCATGTGTCGTGGCGGGACCTCCCGGGCGGCTTCGAGCAGCTCGAAAGTGCCGGAGATGTTGCTTTGCAGATAATCTCGCGGGGCATCGATCGAGTGACGCACGCCTGCCTGCGCAGCCAGATGAATCACGACTTCGGGCCGTTCGGCGGCGAAAATTCCCCGCAACAGGCCCGGTTCCTCCAGCCGTCCGGTGATCTGCCTGAACCTGTCAAAGGGGCCGAGCTGCGCCAGCCGGTCCTGCTTCAATGCGACATCGTAATAATCGGTCATCGCGTCCAGACCGATCACGCGGTACCCGCGCTCCAGCAGATGCCGGCAGCAATGGAAGCCGACGAATCCGGCCGATCCCGTTACAAGCGCTGTCGTCATCGGTCCGGCCTCCGGTCTTGCGCGCAAAGCGGTCTGCGGCGTCGCGATCCGCGCGCCAGGGGCGGATCCTAGGCGCGTGACCGACAGGGCGCAAGCGGCCTGGCGGCGCACAAGTTCTGGGCGTAACGGTGATTTTGCAGGCAGCCCGCGGTGCCAATTGCGCCTGCCCCCGCCAAAGGCGGGAATTTACATATATCATATACCTGTTTCCATCCGCCTGTTTTGAGCGGATGAATGGGAAAATCATTGCACTTTGTGTCGCAAATCCTCCATTTCATGTCGCTTAAAGAACCAAGTTGCACTCTGACGCAATGATGATACCGTTCAATCAACGGACGAAGAATCCGATGAAGTCGCGCCGAATGTGCGTGAGAACAACAGGGGAGAGTTTCTTGACCGCTGCGTCTGAACAAGGATTCGTGGTCTTTGACCGCGTACAGAAAAGCTACGACGGCGAAACGCTTGTCGTGAAAGATCTCAACCTTTCGATCGGAAAGGGTGAGTTCCTGACCATGCTCGGCCCCTCGGGCTCTGGCAAGACCACCTGCCTGATGATGCTGGCAGGGTTCGAGACGGCAACGCATGGCGATATCCTTCTGGACGGAAAGCCGATCAACAACATCCCGCCGCACAAGCGCGGCATCGGGATGGTTTTCCAGAATTACGCACTGTTCCCGCACATGACGGTGGCCGAGAATCTGGCCTTCCCCCTGGAGGTGCGGAAAATGTCCAAGTCCGAGCGTGAGACCAAGGTCAAGCGCGCGCTCGACATGGTGCAGATGGGCGATTTCGGCGGTCGCCGGCCGGCGCAACTGTCCGGTGGCCAGCAGCAGCGGATCGCGCTGGCCCGCGCGCTTGTGTTCGAACCCGAGCTGGTTTTGATGGACGAACCTCTTGGCGCGCTGGACAAGCAGCTGCGCGAACACATGCAGTTCGAGATCACCAAGCTCGCCCATGATCTGGGTATCACCACGGTCTATGTGACCCATGACCAGACCGAGGCGCTGACAATGTCCGATCGGGTCGCGGTCTTCGATGATGGCCGGATCCAGCAGCTGGCCGCGCCGGACGAACTTTATGAGCAGCCCCAGAACAGTTTCGTGGCGCAGTTCATCGGTGAGAACAACACGATGATGGGCACCGTCAAGGAGATCAAGGGAGATGCCTGCATCGTCCAGTTGGACGGCGGCGAGCTGATCGACGCGGTCCCTGTGAATGTGTCCGAACCCGGCGAGCGCACCTTGATCTCGATCCGTCCCGAGCGGGTGGAGTTCAACAAGGAGCGCCTGCACGAGGATGCCCATACGCTGAATGCCGAAGTTCTGGAATTCATCTATATGGGTGACATTTTCCGAACGCGCCTTCGGGTCGCCGGAAACGAGAATTTCGTGATAAAGACACGGAATGCGCCCGATCAGCGGCGCCTGAAGCCGGGAGAGCAGATCGAGATCGGCTGGCTTCCGCAGGATTGCCGTGCGCTCGACGCCTAAGCGGCGACCGCGCGGCCACGGCCCTTTCTTCCTGCCCGGGGAAGGGGGCGGCAATGAAGATAACGGGCGACAAACAAGGAGAAATATCGAATGAAAATCAGAACCATGCTGCTGACGACCGGTGCTGCGCTCGCCGCCGCGCCCATGGCCGTCGCTCAGGATATGGCTGACTCGATGACCATCGTATCCTGGGGCGGTGCCTATCAGGAAAGCCAGGTGAAGGCCTACGCCGAACCTTACCAGGAGATGCACCCAGAGGTCGAAATCGTCTGGGACGAAAGTTCGCCCGAGGCGGTCGCCAAGCTGCGC
>JADQCD010000163.1 GCA_016278285.1 Actibacterium sp. | reverse complement strand
GTTCACGCCCGTCAGCGGCGCCACATCCGCCACCGTGGCCAGCGCCACCAGGTCGAGAAACCCCACAAGGTCCGGCCCCTGACGCCCCGCCCTGCGCAGTTGCCGCCCGGCCTCGACCAGCATCAGGAACACCACGCCCGCCGCGCAGAGATGGCCCAACCCGCCATCCTCGTCCTGCCGGTTGGGGTTCACCACGGCAAGCGCGGGCGGCAGCGTCTCACCACCCAGGTGATGATCGAGCACGATCACGTCGGCACCATCGGCCGCCGCAATCGGCTCATGGCTGAGCGTGCCGCAATCGACGCAGACGATCAGATCGTGATCGCGTGCCAGGGCCGCCATTGCGGGGACATTCGGGCCATAGCCTTCGTCGATGCGGTCGGGGACATAGAGCGTGGCCTTGCGACCCATCTCGCGCAGCCATGCCAGCAGCAGCGCGGCCGAGGCCCCGCCGTCCACGTCGTAATCGGCGAAGATCGCGATCCGCTGGCCCGCCGTGACCGCCGCAAGGAAACGTTCGGCGGCGCGGCCCATGTCACGCAGGCTCAGCGGGTCGGGCAGCAGATCGCGCAGGGCGGGGGCCAGGAAGGCCTCTGCCGCCTCGGGAGCGACGCCGCGCCGGGCCAGGACGCGGCAAAGGGCCGGCGGCAGTCGTGTTGCCTGTTCCATGGCTTCGGCCAGGCGGTCGTCCTCGGCATTGGGGCCGATCCAGCGCCGGCTGGTGGCAGAACTTTCGACGCCCAGGAATGCCATCAGGCCGGGTCGGTCAGAATGTCGTCGGTCGCGCGGGCATTCACGAACTCACCGTGCAGATGGGACACCGCGCCTGCATGAACGTCGTCGGCGCTCATGGCGGGCAGACCTGCGCGCCAGCCGGTATCGGCATTGTCGGCGAATGCCGCGCAAGCGTCATGCGCCAGCGTCACGTCGAAACCCAGATTGGCCGCCATGCGGCAGGTGGTCGAGACGCAATGCGGCGTGGTCAACCCGCAGATCACCAGCGAATCGATGCCGGCGTCGCGCAGATGCGCCTCCAGTCCGGTGCCGATGAAGGCAGAGTTCACCGATTTCTCGAAAACCGCCTCGCCCGGCCCGGGCATCGCCTCGGGCTTGAACCCGGTGCCGCCGGCATCCGGGGAAAGCGGGCTGTCGGGGTTCGTGCTTATATGGCGGATGTGGATCACCGGACCGCCGGCGGCGCGAAAATGCGCGATCAGGCGGGCGGCGTTCGACTCGGCATCGGGGTTGTTGCGTGCGCCCCAGCCCGGGTTGTCGAGCCCCGTCTGGATGTCGATCAGCAGCAGCGCACGGGTCATTGCCACCTCACTTGATCGGGTTGCGATAGGTCATGCGCCGGACCGAGCCGGTCTTGGACCGCATAAGGATCGTCTCGGTGGTCAGATGTGTCGGTTCGCGCTTGATTCCGCGGAGGATCGAGCCGTCGGTAACCCCGGTCGCGGCAAAGATCACGTCGCGCGTTACCATGTCGTCACGGGTATAGATCCGGTCCAGTTCGGTGATTCCGGCCTTGGCGGCGCGGCCTTTTTCATCATCGTTGCGGAACATCAGGCGGCCCCACATCTGCCCGCCCATGCATTTCAACGCACTGGCGGCCAGCACGCCCTCGGGGGCGCCGCCCGCGCCCATATACATGTCGATGCCCGTGATCTCGGCCTCGGCGCAATGGATGACGCCGGCCACATCGCCGTCGGTGATCAGTCGGATCGCCGCGCCGGTGGACCGGATCTCGTCGATCATCTCCTGGTGGCGAGGGCGTTCCAGAACGCAGACGGTGATGTCGTCCGCGTCGCAGCCGCGCGCCTTGGCCAGCGCCCGGACCCGTTCGGCCGGCGGCATGTCCAGCGACACCACATCGTCGGGATAGCCCGGGCCGATCGCCAGCTTGTCCATGTAGACATCCGGCGCATGCAGCAGCGTGCCGCGCGGTGCCATCGCGATGACGGTCAGGGCGTTGGGCATGTCCTTGGCGGTCAGTGTAGTGCCTTCCAGCGGATCCAGCGCGATGTCCACCGCCGGGCCTTCGCCGTTGCCGACCTCTTCGCCGATGAACAGCATTGGCGCCTCGTCGCGCTCGCCCTCGCCGATGACCACGACACCCTTGATGTCGAGCATGTTCAGTTGGTCGCGCATGGCGTTCACGGCGGCCTGGTCGGCGGCCTTTTCGTCACCTCGTCCGACCAGCTTGGCCGAGGCCATCGCGGCGGCCTCGGACACCCGGGCCAGGCCAAGCGACAACATGCGGTCATTGAAATCAACAGGGGTGGTCATGGGCGGTTCCGTTCGGTTGCAAATCTGTTGGTCCAGTCCTACCCCGGCCGCACGCTCTGGCACAAGGCACGGCGCGACGGATTGTGCGGGCTGCAACGTGGCGCGGTCAGACCGTTTCGATCCGGATGGCGACCGGCGCGGAGGAAACGACACCGGTTGCCGCGAATCCTTGCAGCGCGTGATCAAGCGCATCCCGGGTGGTCCGATGCGTCACGATCAGCACCGGCGCCGTGGTGTCCGAGTGGCCGTATTGCCGCATCCTGTCGATCGAGATGCCGGATTCGCCCAGGACCGTGGCGATCTTGGCCAACGCGCCGGGCTTGTCGTCAAGCTCCATCCGCAGGTAATAGGGCGCAGCGGCTGTGGCCTTTGCCGGAACCGGCCGTTCCAGGCTGGCCGCTGGTCGTCCGAAGGTCGAGACCCGGAAGCCGCGCGCGATGTCCAGGACGTCGGACATTACCGCGCTGGCGGTGGGGCCTTCGCCGGCGCCCGCGCCCTGAAGCACGATCTGCCCTACCGAGTCGCCTTCGAGCACGACCATGTTCATGGCGTTTTCCAACTGCCCCAGCGGCGAATTCGCCGGGACCAGACAAGGCGACATGCGCTGTTCCAGTCCGCGGCCGGTCATCTGCGCCACGCCAAGCAGCTTGATGCGAAAGCCCATGTCGGCCGCGTGACGGATATCGTCGATCGAGATCCGCTCGATGCCTTCCAGTTCCATATGGTCGAACGCCACGCGGGTGCCGAAGGCGATCGACGCCAGCAGCGCCAGCTTGTGGCCGGCGTCGATGCCGCCCACGTCGAGGGTGGGGTCGGCCTCCAGATAGCCCATCTTGTCGGCTTCCTCGAAAACCGTCTCATAGGGCAGGCCTGCGCGTTCCATGCGCGTCAGGATATAGTTGCAGGTGCCGTTCATCACGCCCATCACGCGCAATGTCTGATTGCCCGCCAGCCCCTCGGTCAGCGCCTTGACCACTGGAATGCCCCCGGTGACCGCGGCCTCGAAACGGATCACGCCGCCGGCGGCCTCGGCCGCTTCGGCCAGGGCCTGTCCGTGGATGGCCAGCATCGCCTTGTTGGCGGTCACCACGTCCTTGCCGGCGGCGATCGCGGCCTCGACCGCCGCCTTTGCCGGACCGTCGCTGCCGCCCATCAGTTCAACGAACACGTCCACGTCATCGCGGGTGGCCAGCGCGACCGGGTCGTCTTCCCAGTCATAGGTCGAAAGATCGATGCCGCGATCCTTGTCGCGGGTGCGCGCCGACACCGCCGAGATCGTCACAGGGCGCCCGGTGCGCCCGGTCAACAGCGCCGCGTGGGTCTGGATGATCTTGATGACGCCGGTGCCGACGGTGCCGAGGCCGGCGATGCCAAGGCGCAGGGGGGTAGACATGAGCGAGCTCTCCGCTGGGTCAGGCTGGTGGCGGCGGTGTTAGCGTGTCGCGCGGGGCGTTGCAACGCGGCAGGCGTTCAACCCTGGTGGCGGGAAAGTGCCTCCAGAAGGCGCAAGCGCTCGTCCGCGGTCAGGACGGGGGCTTCCATCCCGCGCGCCTTGCGGCGCAACGCGGCCGCGCGGTTCGCCAGGGCCGGACCGGTCGCCGGGTCGATGGTGGTGCCCGCCGCACGGGCCAGAAGCCCGTCGATCGGCAACAATTCGGGAAAAGCCGCGTCCCGCGCGCCCGGCCCCATTGCAGCGTCGACCGCCGGGAAATCGGTGCATCCGACGGCAAGGCCCAGGCAGAGAAAGATTGACGCGACGCGCATCGGCAGGCCCCCGTGGCTTGGTGTCACGCGACCTTAACGCGCCCGCGCGCCCAGCGGCAAGCCGGGCTGCGCGCTCAGACGTCGCAGGCGGTCAGAAGCCCCTCGACCATGCCGCGATAGCCCGGGCCGAACAGGCGCAGATGCACCAGGGCCGGCCAGAGCTGATAGACCGGGCGGCGCCCCTGCCAGCCGGCCGGCAGCGGGCCGTAAGCGTCGGCAAAGCCCGCGCCCGGACGTCCGAACAGGTGCAGCATCGCCAGATCCACCTCGGGATCGCCGTAATAGCAGGCCGGGTCGATCAGCCAGGCCGTGCCGGCCCCGTGCAGGACGTTGCCGCCCCAAAGATCGCCATGCAACAGCGCGGGCCGAGGGCGCTGGGGCAGCAGGCCCGCTAGCCGGGCCGCCAGCCGCTCGACGCGGGTCCGGATGTCGCCAGGCAGGGCGTCCGGGGCGGCCAGCAGCCGCCGTTCGGCCCAGAAGGCGGGCCAGTCGTCGGCGGGGGCGTTCGGGATCGCGACCGGACCGAAGGCGTAATCCTCGGGCCAGCCGTATTGCGCGCCGGTCGCCGCATGCAGCTTGCGCAGCCCGGTCCCGACGGCGCCCCATTCCGGTCGCGCGCCTTCCTCCAGGTATTCCATCACGAAGACGGTTTCGTCGGTGGCGATGACCCGCGGCGCCGGGCAGCCGGTCCGGGCAATCGCGCGAAGCATCCGCGCCTCAGCCGCGGCCATCGGTCCGCGCTTGGCGACGACCCGCCGCCCCGAGGCCAGCGTGACCTCGCTCACCTCCGACAGGTCGCTGCCGTGCAGCGGTGCCAGGGCTGCAACCGCCTCGCCCAGCAGGGCGGCGATCCGGGCTGTCAGATTGTCAGCCATTCCAATGGATTGTGGCCTCTCCGGCGTGCATCGGCCCCTTGGCCCGGTCAAAGCGAAGATAGGCGATCGCACGGCCGCCGGACTGGGTGAACAGCGTGCCCGCCACTTTTTCGCCGGCGAAGATGTCTGTCCCCGGTGGCGCGGCTCCGCCGATCTCGACTGTCACCAGCCCCTTGCGCAGTTCAGTCTTGTGCTTCATCCGCGCCGTCACCTCTTGCCCGACGTAACATCCCTTGCGATGGTTCACGCCGTTCAGCCGATCAAAGCCGGCTTCCAGAATGAAGCTGTCCTCGGGGATCAGTTCGATCCCGGTTTCGGGGATACAGTGTTCCACCCGGATCGCATCCCAGTCGACCTGCGGCGCGTCGCCCTCCTGGGTGGTGTAGCGCCGCCAGCCCAATGCGGGATGGCGCGGGTCGGGCAGGGCGCCGTCGGGCGGATCGCCCAGCCCGCGTTGCACATTCAGCTCGGTCTTCTCAATCGCGACATCGGCGCGCAGCTTGTACATTTTCAGCCGCCGCAAAAGCGCGTCGGCCAGATCGCTTTTCACATCGAGCAGCACCGCGTCGTTCTGTTCGGTCAAAAGGAAATCGGCCAGATACTTGCCCTGCGGTGTCAGCAGCGCGGCATAGACCAGCCGATCCTCAAGCGCGGATACGTCGCTGGTGACCAGCCCTTGCAGGAAATGGATGCGATCCCCGCCGGTGATCTTCAATACGGTGCGGTCGTCAGCATGTTCGCCCATGCGGTCCCCCATTCTGCCTGTTGCCCTTGATATAGGTGTTCCGGCTCAGGTTTCAGTGGCGAATTGCAGTTTGTAGAGGCCGGAATACAGTCCGCCCCCGGCGATCAGCTCGTCATGAGTGCCGTGCTCGACCGCGCGGCCTCGGTCCATCACGATGATCCGGTCGGCATCTCGCACGGTGGTCAGCCGATGCGCGATCACCAGCGTCGTGCGCGTGCGGCTCAGCCGGTCCAGTGCCTGCTGCACCACACGCTCCGACTTGGCATCAAGGGCGCTCGTCGCCTCGTCCAGCAGCAGGATCGGCGCGTCGCGCAGAAGGGCCCGCGCAATGGCAACGCGCTGCCGCTGACCGCCCGACAGGTTGGCGCCACGCGGTCCGGCCGGGCTGTCCAGACCCTGCGCCAGGTTCGGCAGAAAGTCGGTGATATGCGCGGCCTCCAACACCTCGTCCAGGCGCGCCGCCGACACGTCGGTGCGCCCCAGAAGGATGTTGTCGCGCAGGGATTCGTCGAACAGCGACGATTCCTGCGTGACCACCGAAAAAAGGTTGCGCAGGTCGGGCAAGGCCATGTCCGCGATGGGCACCCCACCGATGGTGATGCGCCCCGACTGCGGCTCCACCAGCCGGGTCAGAAGGTTGAATACCGTGCTTTTCCCCGCGCCCGAGGCGCCGACCAGCGCGGTCATGCGGCCCGGTTCGGCGCGCAGGGACAACCCTTTCAGTACCGGCATGTCCGCATAGGCCAGGGACACGTCGTCCAGCACGATCTCGGCCTTGTCCGCCGGAACGGGCAATGGTTTCGGCCGGGCCGGCGACAGGATGGTGGGCTGCGCCTCGAACACTGCATGCAGCCGTTCGAGGCTGGCCAGCGCCGCCTGCCACGCACCCGAGACATTGCCCAGTCGGCGCAACGGTTCGAACACCAATGCCATCGCGGTGAAGAAGCTCATGAATTCGCCCAGCGTCTTGTCGCCGTCGATGATCTGCAACCCGCCATAACCGATGACGCCCATCAGGCCGATTCCGGCCACCACGTCGATAAGCGCCGGAATCCCCGCCTGCCCGGTCGCCGAGCGGATCTCTTGTCGGACGAAGCCATCGACGGTCTCGGCGAAACGGTCGCTTTCACGCATTTCCAGCCGGTTCAGCTTGATCGTGGTGACGCCGTGAAAGATCTCGTCCAGCCGGGTGGCGATGGACGCGGCGGCGTTGCGCGCGGCGCGGGCGCTGCGGCGCACCCACCGTTGCAACGCCATCACCGGCAGCACCACCAGCGGCACGGCGGTTACAGCGATCAGCGTCCAGACCCAGTCCACCGACAGGGCCACGCCCATCAGCGACACCAGCGCCACCAGGTCGCGCCCGGTCGCGGCCAGCACGGTGGACCATATCGTCGCCGCTGCCAGGGTATCCCCGCGCACCCGTTCGATCAGGTTGCCCGGCGGCGTCTTCTGGAACCACAGGCTGTCGAGGGTCAGCATATGCGCCACCAGATCGCGTTGCAGCGTGGCGGCGATGCGTTGCCCGACGCGCGTCATCAGCACGCGCTGAAAGAACCCCGACAGCGACTTGGCCAGGAACACGCCCAGGATCGCAATGGCCACCAGCGGGATCGCCCCGCGGTTTCCGTCAACGATATTCTCGAACATCGGTTTGACCAGATAGCTGATGGCGCCCAGCATGCTGCCCTCGATACCCATCAGCACCAGGGCCACGAGGATCACAGCGGTATGGTGGCGCAAATAACCCCGCCAGATCCAGCGCAGCAGCGGGCGCGAGTCTTCGGGCGGAACGTCGTCAGCCATTGCGCAGCCCGCGCGCGCGCTCGAATTCCATCTGCAAGACCGCCGCATCATAGACGGTTTCGATCCATTCGCGGATTGTCATCGGTTGTGCCATGTTGTCCGCCGCGTATTGATCGAGCATGTAGTCCAGCACGCCCGTGCTGTCGTTCCTGAGGTGCAGAAAGCGAAGCGACAATTGCCGCTTCGCCTGATCCACCGGCTGCCCCTCGACATGCATCAGGTAAAGCGCCGAGGCCAGTCCGGCACGGTCGGCGCCCGACTTGCAGTGCATCAGGAAGGGCCGTTGCACGACCTCGAACAGGTCCAGCAGGTCCAGCAGGTGGCCCCGCGGGGCCAGGCGGCGCGCGCTGATCGGGATGCTGTGCAGCCTCATCCCGAGCTCGGCGCAGGTTTCTTCCTCCAGCAGGTAATTGCTTTTGGAGGATGCACCGCGCAGGTTGATGATGGATCTGATCCCCATTGCCGCGTATTGCCTGAGCCGCCGGGGCGAAGGCTGGTTCGACCGCCAGACGCCGGGTGCGATCTGGGCCATGTTGCGCCAGAACGTGCGCAAGAAGGCGTGATCCATAAGATGGAAATGCCATATCGCCGCGCGCTTGCCAGCCGGCGTCGAGATATCATTGCCGAAGGACTCGCGCAGCTTGCGCTCGGCATTGTCCAGGCGGGTCTTGAGGTGCTTGAGCATGGGCGCCTTCGGCATGGGCGAGACAAGGGCGCGGTCTATCCCGAATGCCCCGGTCTGACAAGCGATTGACGGCCCCGCGGCGCGACCGTAATTGGAATCTGACCAGCCGGAAAGGATACACCCCATGCAGCTGAGCCACGGTCGCCCCTATCTTGCCATTCCCGGCCCGTCGGTCGTTCCGGACCGGGTTCTTCAGGCCATGCACCGGCCCGCGCCCAACATCTATACAGGCGCATTGGTCGAGATGGTGGCGGGCATGGTGCCCGACCTCAAGGCGGTGGCGCGAACCGATGGCCATGTGGCCAGCTATATCACCAACGGCCACGGCGCATGGGAGGCGGCACTGGCCAATACCTGCGCGCCCGACGACAAGGTGCTGGTGCTGTCCACCGGCCGGTTCGGCCAGGGCTGGGCCGAGACCGCGCGGCGCATGGGCGTGGATGCCGAGGTGATCGAATTCGGCAAGCGCAACACGATCGACCTGAACGCCGCCAAGGATCGGCTGCGCGCCGATACGGGACACGCGATCAAGGCTGTGCTGGCGGTGCATGTGGACACGTCCAGCAGCGTGCGCAACGACATCGCCGGCCTGCGCGCTGCCATCGACGCCGCGGGGCACCCGGCGCTGTTCATGGTGGATTGCGTGGCCTCGCTGGGCTGCGAGCGGTTCGAGATGGACGCCTGGGGCGTCGATGTGATGGTTTCGGCCAGCCAGAAGGGGCTGATGACGCCGCCGGGGCTGGGTTTCGTCTATTTCAACGAAAAGGCCGCCGCCGTGCGCGCCGCGATGGAGCGGGTCAGCATCTATTGGGACTGGACGCAGCGGGCCAACCCCGAACAATTCTATCAGTTTTTCGGCGGAACCGCGCCCACGCATCACCTGTATGGCCTGCGCGAGGCGCTGACCATGCTTGTGCACGAAGAGGGGGTCGAAGCCGCCTGGGCGCGACATGGGCAACTGGCGCGGGCGATCTGGGCCGCGATGGAGGCGTGGTCGGCCGAGGGGCCGATGGAGTTGAATATCGCCGAGCGCGCCCTGCGCTCGCACGCGGTGACGGCCGTGCGGATCGGCGCGCCCAACGGGACCGCGCTGCGCGACTGGCTGAGCGAAAGCGCCGGGGTAACGCTGGGCATCGGCCTGGGCATGGCCCCGCCCGACGACCCGGCCTGGCACGGATTCTTTCGGATCGGGCACATGGGGCATGTCAATGCGCATATGGTGCTTGGCGTCCTGGGCACGATCGAGGCCGGGCTGATCCATCTGGGTATCCCCCACGGATCGGGGGCGCTTTCGGCGGCGGCGGCTGAAATCGCCGCCTGATCCCGCTTTCCCGCAGGCGGCGCCGATTGGCCCCAGGGTCAACTGGTGCCGCGGCGCGCGGCCTCCAGCGCATCGGGCAGGGTGTCGGCGAAAACCGCCAGCGACTCCTCGGGGCCGACCGAGACGCGGATGCAACGATCGCAAGGCGGCACGAAGGGCATCCGCACGAAAACGTCACGCTCGACCAGCGCGGCCAGGACCGCACGCGCGAAATCGCCATCTCGGCCACAGTCGATGGTCACGAAATTGGCGGCAGAGGGCAGGGGGGTCAGGCCGTTGTCGCGCGCAATCCCCGCGATCCGCTGGCGCGCGGCGGCAACCTTTGCCAGCGTCCCGGAAAGCCAGATGTCGTCACCCAGGGCGGCCAGCGCGCCCTCCTGGCTGGCGCGCGACATGCCGAAATGGTCGCGCACCTTGTTGAACGACCCGATCAGATCCGCATGGGCAACCGCGTAACCGACCCGCGCCCCGGCCATGCCATACGCCTTGGAAAAGGTGCGCATCCGGATCACCCGCGCGTCATCCACGTTGATCGGCGGCGCGGTGTTTTCCGGCGCGAATTCAAGATAGGCCTCGTCCAGGATCAGCAGGCTGCCGTCGGGCACCGTCTCGATCATCGCCTGAATCCGGTCGGCGCCATGCCAACTGCCCATGGGGTTGTCGGGGTTCGACAGATAGATCAGCCTGGCGCCGGTTTCGGTCGCCCTGGCAATCAGTGCCTCCGGATCTTCGTGATCGTCACGATAGGGAACCTTGTGCAGCACCCCGCCGAAGCCGTTGACGTGATAATTGAAGGTCGGATAGGCGCCGTCCGAGGTCACGACGGCGTCGCCCGGTTCCACCGTCAGCCGCACCAGCGACCCCAGCAGCCCGTCGATTCCGCCGCCGACAACGACATTGTCCATGTCCACGGCCATCCGCGCGGCCAATGACTGCCGCAGGTCATGGCTTTGCGCGTCGCCATACATCCAGGTCTCGGCCGCCGCGCGCTGCATCGCGGCCACCGCTTTGGGCGAGGTGCCGAACAGGTTTTCGTTCGCGCCCAGACGCGCGCGAAAGGGGCGACCGCGCGCGCGCTCCTGCGTCTCGGGGCCGACAAAGGGCACTGTCGCGGGCAGGCTCTGGGCCAGGCGTGTGTATCTGGGTCCGCTCATGGCCGCGACAAAACCCGAAAATGCGCGCCCGGGCAAGCCCGTTGGTCGGAGTTTGGCTTTGGCATCGCGCCACGCCTTGGATAGGCTGCGCGCAATGATCGACGGAGGATGCATGACCGATTTTCTGGACACGCCGCAGGGGCGGAGGATTGCCTATAACCGCAGCGCCGGGTCCGGCCCGGGTATTGTGTTCCTGGGCGGCTTCAGGTCGGACATGGCCGGGACCAAGGCGGTGCACCTGGAAGAGTGGGCGAAAGCGTCCGGCCGCGCCTTTCTGCGCCTGGACTATTCCGGCCACGGCGAATCGTCGGGCGCCTTCACCGATGGGTGCATCGGCGACTGGGCCCAGGACGCGACGGCGGCGATCACCGCGCTGACCGCGGGGCCGCAGATCCTTGTGGGGTCGTCGATGGGGGGCTGGATCGCGTTGCTGGTCGCCCGCGCGCTGCCGCAGCGGGTGGCCGGGCTGGTCGGCATCGCCGCTGCGCCGGATTTCACCGAAGATGCCATGTGGGCGAATTTCGGGCCTGCCGAACGCGAACGGCTGTCGCGCGAGGGGCAACTGGCGCAGCCCAGCGAATATGACGATGCCCCCTATATCATCACCCGAAAGTTGATCGAGGACGGCCGTGAGCATCTGGTTTTGCGCGATCCGCTGACTCTGCCCTTCCCGGCCCTGTTCCTGCAAGGCACCGATGATGCGGAAGTGGACCGGTCGGTCGCGCTGCGCCTGCTGGATCATGCCGAGGGTGAGGATATTCGTCTGACGCTGGTCAAGGGCGCCGATCACCGGTTTTCGACGCCCGACTGCCTGGAACTGATCTTGCGAAGCATCGAGGATGTGCTGGCCCGAACCGGCGATTGAACGGCACCTGCCGGCAGGGGGTCGACCGATCTGGTCACACGCGGCCCGTCGGCCGCCAAATGGGCCACGGTCGTGCTGTGAGTCAGACCGACTTCAGCCGCGTGATGGTCTTTTCTTCGGGGGAATTGGTATCTATGAAGTCCAGCACCAGTGGGCGAATGTTGGTGCGCCAGCTTCGCCCGGCGAAGATACCGTAATGGCCGGCCCCCGGCTCGACATGGCTGGCCTTTTTCGTGTCCGGCAGTCCGGTCAGAAGGTCCAGCGCGGCGATGCACTGACCGGGCGCCGAGATGTCGTCCTCGCTGCCTTCGACGGTCTTGACCGCCACGGTCGTGATCTTGCCGATATCAACCTTCTTGCCGTTCACGGTAAAGCGGTTCTGCGCGATCTCCAACTGTTTGAATATCCGGTCCACGGTAGAAAGATAGAACTCGGCGGTCATGTCCATCACTGAAAGGTATTCGTCGTAAAAGCGGTTGTGCTTGTCGAATTCGCCGGCCTCGCCCTTCGATATCTTCAGGATCTGGTCGCGGAAGGCGGTGGCGTGGCGGTCGGCGTTCATCGACACGAAGGACGCCAGTTGCAGCAGGCCGGGATAGACCAGCCGGCCGACCCCCGCGTATTTGAAGCCCACGCGCTGGATCACGAACTGTTCCAGCTGGCCCATCGTGACCCGGCGGCCGAAATCGGTCACGTCGGTGGCCGCGGCGTCGGGGTCGATGGGGCCGCCGATCAGGGTCAGGGTGCGCGGCTGGGCATCGGGTTCCTCTTCGGCCAGATAGGCCGTGGCGGCCAGCGCCAGCGGCGCGGGCTGGCACACCGCGATCACATTGATGTCCGGCCCCAGCGCTTTCATGAAATCGACAAGGTAGAGGGTATAATCCTCGATATCGAACTTGCCTTCCGACACGGGAATGTCGCGCGCGTTATGCCAATCGGTGATGTAGACTTCGCAATCGGGCAAAAGGCTGGACACGGTCGAACGCAGAAGCGTGGAATAGTGTCCCGACATCGGCGCCACCAGCAGGACGCGCCGCGGCTTGGGCTTTCGGTCGTGAACACGGAAATGCACCAGGTTCCCGAATGGGCGCTGGACGAGGGTTTCCTCGGTCACGACATGATCGCGCCCATCGGCGCCGACCACGGTGTGGATGTTCCAGTCCGGTTTGGCCACCATGCGGGCGAAAGAGCGTTCCGTAACCTCGCCCCAGGCCGCCATCAGTTGAAAAAACGGGTTGGGCATGAGCCCC
>JADQCD010000153.1 GCA_016278285.1 Actibacterium sp. | reverse complement strand
CGCGCCCCACGCCCGAGCCGACGCCGGCGCCCATGCCCGAGCCGCCATTGCCGCGGCCCGAGGAACAGCCCGAACACGCCCCGCTGGGTGTGCCCGACCCCGGCGGCGACCGGGTTGAGCCCGACAGCCCGCCCGAAATCCCGGTCGAGAACGAACCGCTGCCTGACCGCACCCCGCAAGAGATCCCGACCTGGGGTCCGGGCGGTGTCGAGATCGGCGATGAGGCGGGCAAGCCCGGTTTCATCGGCCGACTGCTCGGCCGCGCGAAGCCCGGGGTCGTCAAGCGTCGGGTGCTCGATGACGACATGCTGGAGCAGATCGAGGATTTGCTGATTACCGCCGACATGGGCGTGGACACGGCAATGCGCGTGACCGCCAATATGGCCGAGGGCCGAATTGGCCGGAAATTGTCCGTGGACGAGATCAAGGGGCTTCTGGCTGATGAGATCGGCCGGATCATGGAACCTGTCGCCAGGCCGCTGCCGCTTTATTCCAAGAAACCGCAAGTGGTGCTTGTGGTCGGGGTCAACGGGTCCGGCAAGACGACAACGATTGGCAAGCTGGCCAGCCAGTTCCGCGCCGCGGGAAAGAAGGTCGTGATCGCAGCGGGCGACACGTTTCGCGCCGCAGCGGTGGAACAGTTGCAGGTTTGGGGCGATCGGGCCGGCGTGCCGGTGCTGACTGCGCCCGAAGGCTCGGACCCGGCCAGCCTTGCCTTTGACGCGATGACCAGGGCGCAGGCCGATGGCGCCGATCTGCTGATGATCGACACTGCCGGGCGTCTTCAGAACCGCGCCGATCTGATGGAAGAGCTGGCCAAGATCGTCCGGGTCATCCGCAAGAAGGATCCCGACGCGCCGCACAACACGCTGCTGGTGCTGGACGCGACGACGGGACAGAACGCGCTGAACCAGGTCGAGACGTTCCTCAAGCTGGCTGATGTCACCGGGCTTGTGATGACCAAGCTGGACGGCACCGCGAAGGGGGGCGTTCTGGTGGCGCTGGCGGACCGGTTCGGTCTGCCGATCCACGCCATCGGGGTGGGCGAGCAGATCGACGATCTGTCCCCCTTCGATCCCGAGGAATTCGCGCGCGCCCTTTCCGGAGCCGAGGCGTGAGCGGGGCTAGTCGTCCTGTTTCCGGTGGCGGCCGGTGCGAATTTCCAGCCAGCGCAGCACACGCAGAACGATCAGCGCGACGATCGTGACAAGGATCGCCAGCGCCAGCCGGCCCGAGCCGGCGGCCAGGCCGATCGCGCCGGCCAGCCACATGCCGGCGCCGGTGGTCAGGCCATGCACGGATCCGCCTGACTGGATGATGGCGCCGGCCGCCAGAAAGGCGACCCCGGCGGTCACCGCCTCGATCAGGCGTAACGGATCGGTGCGGACATGGGTTTGGTTCTCCGGCTCGACATTCTCGATCATTCCGAAAGCGATCAGGGTGAACAGGCAGGCCGCCAATGCGATCAGGATATGGGTGCGTAACCCCGCGGGTTTGTTGCGCACCTCGCGTTCCCACCCGATCAGGCCGCCGAGCACGACCGCCGTTAACAGGCGCAGCAGGACAAGTTCGACGGGATATCCGTCGAACGGCGTTTCGAAATCGCTGAGCAACCTGTCGAGCATGGAAAAGGCCCCCATTCGGTTCGCTTTCAGCCGTAGCGCCCCGCGGCACGACTGTCGAGGCCGCCGGGCGACTGTCTTCGCGGCGGACACCGACCGGATGGCACTGACTGAAACCTTGGGCCCCAGCCAAGGGACGCTTATGGCATTGATTGCCGCGCGAGCCGTGATAGTTGAGATCATCGGTTAGGAAGTCAAAGCAATGAGCCAGAAGAGACACATCAACCCGGTCGTGAAATTGGCGCTCGAGGTTGGCCCGATCGCGGCCTTCTTCGTGGGTTACCTGGTGCTGCGCAAACGCAGCTTCGTGATCGGGGGCACCGAATATGACGGGTTCATACTGGTCACGGCGGGGTTCATCCCGCTGATTCTGCTGACCACCGCGGTTTTGTGGAAATTGTCGGGCCATGTCTCTCGGATGCAGATCGCAACAGCGGTTTTGGTGGTGGTCTTTGGCGGGCTGACGGTCTGGCTGAACGACGACCGATTCTTCAAGATGAAGCCGACGATGATCTACACGTTGTTCGCGGGTTTGCTGGGCTTCGGCCTCATCCGTGGCGAAAGCTATCTGCAATACGTGATGGAAGGGATGATGCCCCTGACACATGAGGGCTGGATGATCCTGACCCGGCGTTTGACCGCCTTTTTCGTGGGTCTTGCCGTGCTGAACGAGGTGATCTGGCGCACCATGAGCACCGATGCCTGGGTAAATTTCAAGACCTTTGGCCTGACGCTGGCGATCTTCGCTTTCTTCATGACACAGAGCGGTGTTTTCCGCAGGCACGGGCTGGACCCGGAAAAGGACGAGGACGAAGGCTGATCCCCGTCATGTCCGTCGCGCACGCCCGGCGCCCTGGCTTACGCCCCGGCGTCCGGGGCGCTATGATCGGAAAGACAGGTCGCGGAGGGTTTGAATTGCGCGCCGTGCGGAAGAATCATGGGCGAGGGGACGCGCCGAAATGGCTAATGCTGGGCGCATCGGGGCATATCGGCCGGATGCTGATGCGTGTCTGGCAGGATGACCGTTGCGGCGCGTTGCGCATCATACCGCAATTTCGTGGGGACCCTGTGCCGGGCGATGGCCTGGCCTGGTCGCCGCTTTGCGGCGCCGATTCGTTGCGCCGCTGGATCGACCGCAACGGGGCTGTCGCCGGGATCTTCATGTTTGCGGGCGTGACGCCGCGCAGCCGCGGCGCATTGGATGACAACGCCGCCCTGACCGAGGTCACGCTGGCGGCGGCACAGGCCACCGGAATTGCCCGCGTGATCGTTGCGTCAAGCGCGGCGATCTACGGCACGGCGAAAACCGCTGACTGGTGCGAAACAGATGACCCGGCCCCGACAAGCGCCTACGGGAAGGCAAAGCTGGCGATGGAGGACGTGTGCCGTGCCTGGCGCATGCGCGGTCTGGATGTGAGTTGCTTGCGCATCGGAAACGTGGCCGGCGCCGATGCCGCGCTGCTGAATGTCGGCGAGGCGTCGCGGACGGAACCGGTCCATTTGCACCGTTTCGCGGATGCGAAGGGGCCGGTGCGGTCCTATATCGGTGTGGCAAGCCTGGCGCGCGCACTTGAAAGCCTTGCCCGGCATGATGGGCCGCTTCCGCCGTTCCTGAACGTGGCGGCCCCGGCGCCGATCACCATGGAAAGCCTGCTTCGCGCGGCAAATGCCCCGTTCCGGTTCGTCCCGGCACCCGCCGATGCGGTGCAGCGCGTGACGCTGGACTGCGCGCGCCTTTGCAGCCTTCACAGCTTTGACGCGGGGGCCTGCGACCCCGGCGCGATGGTCGCCGAATGGCAGCGCGTGCGGGATCCGCTATGACCCCGGCAAAACGGCTGTTCGATATCGTCTTCTCGGTAATCCTGTCGGTGGTTCTGTTGCCGCTGATCGCCGGCGTTGCGGTGGTCATCCTGTTGCGCGACGGCCGGCCGATTCTGCATCTCTCCGAACGAATGCGAACACCCGAACGGGCCTTTCTCTTGTTGAAGTTCCGCACCATGCGGCCAGATCCGGCCGACAAGGGTGTGTCGGGCGGTGACAAGACGGCGCGGATCACCCCCACCGGCCGTTACCTGCGGCGCACCCGGCTGGATGAACTGCCGCAGCTTTTCAACGTGATGAAGGGCGATATCAGCTTTGTCGGCCCCCGCCCGCCGTTGCGGGAATATGTCGAACGCTTTCCGGAGACTTATGCACGGGTTCTGCGCTCGCGCCCGGGGATCACGGGATTGGCTTCGGCGCGCTACCATGAGCATGAGGAACGCCTGTTGTCGCGCAGCCGCAGCGCCGGGGAAACCGATGCGATCTATTGCCGAAGCTGTATACCGCGCAAGGCCAGGCTCGACCTGATCTATCAGGAACACCGCAATCTGTGCCTGGATCTGGTGCTGATTTTCGACACGCTGTCGAAGCCGTTCCGGTGATCGGCGCAGGCCCTGGCGATCCCTTGCCTTGCCATCCGGCGCGGCACAGGCCGAGTTTCAGCTTTCGCGTGATCTTTTCCCCAGTGGCACGCCATACAGTTCCAGCCGGTGGCCCTTCAGCCTGTAGCCGAGTTTTTCGGCGATCCTTTCCTGCAATGCCTCGATGTCGGGATCGCAGAATTCGATCACTTCACCCGATTGCATGTCGATCAGGTGGTCGTGATGTTCACGCTCGGCATCCTCGTAGCGCGCGCGCCCGTCGCCGAATTCCAGCTTGTCGAGGATTCCTGTTTCCTCGAACAATTTGACGGTTCTATACACCGTGGCGATCGAAATTCCGGGATCGACCGCCGTGGCGCGTGCATGCAGCTCTTCCACATCTGGGTGGTCGTCGCTGGTTTCCAGCACGCGTGCGATTGTTCGGCGTTGGCCGGTCATCCGCAGGCCGTTGGCTTCGCAGCGGGCGATGATGGTATCGGTCATTTCGGCACCCCGTCCGTATCGACCGCCCTTCTAGCCCGCCGCGGGCCTGACGAAAACCTGCAAATGCGCCGGGCAACCGGCAACCACCCCCTGGCCCCCGCGCTGCACGGGTTGACAGCCGTCGCACGGCGCCCAAGGGTTGCGCCGCGATGCCGGGGAAGGGGACGAGAATGCAGCGAAAGGATCGGATCGACGTCTTCGGGGCGGTTTCGCTGGTGATGTTCTCGGCTCTTCTCGGTTTCAACCAGGTGGTCATCAAGGTGGTGAACGATGGCCTTCAACCGGTATTCTTCGCCGGTCTGCGTTCGCTCGGCGCGGTGATCTGCATCTTGCTGTGGCTGCGGGTCCGGGGCGGACGGTTGGACTTCGCCGCGGGCACGATCTGGGCCGGCGTGCTGATCGGGTTTGTCTTCTCGGTCGAGTTCATCGGCCTTTTCATGGCGCTTGATCTGACGACTGTCACGCGCAGTTCGATCATTTTCTATTCGATGCCGGTCTGGCTGACCCTGGCCGGGCATTTCCTTTTGCCCGGCGAGCGGATCACCCGGCAGAAATCCCTCGGGCTGGTTCTGGCCTTCGGCGGCGTGGCCTGGGCGATTTCCGATCGCAGCGCCGGCGGCGGACAGGCCAGCCTGGCCGGCGACCTGTTTGCGCTGCTGGCCGCCCTGGGCTGGGCCGGCATCGCGCTGTGCGCGCGGGCAACGCCACTGATCCGCGTGCCGCCCGAGACGCAACTTTTCTGGCAGGTGGCCGTCGTGTCCGCGCCGATTCTTCTGGCGCTGGCGCCGCTGTTCGGGCCGTTGGTGCGCGATTTGCAGCCGGTTCACCTGTGGGGGCTGGCGTTCCAGACGGTGGTGATCGTCACCGCCGCGTTCATCTTCTGGCTCTGGCTTCTGACGGTTTATCCCGCCGGCGGGGTGGCGAGCTTCAGCTTCCTGTCGCCGATCTTTGGCGTCGGATTCGGCTGGCTGGTGCTGGGAGAGCCGATCGGCCCGGCCATTCTCGGGCCTCTGGCGCTGGTGGCCACGGGGATCGTCTTGATCAACCGGCGACCGCGCTTGCCAGGCTGAACGTTGTCGGGATCAGGTGCCGCAGAAGGTCTGGCGCACCTCTTCCCCTTGCGCCGGGGGATTGCGGAAGTCGGAATTTTCCATGGTTTCGACAAAGGGTTGTGTGGCAATGTTCAACAATCGATCGAATGTCCCGAAATCGCCGGACAGCCCTGCCTGGATTGCCTCTTCCATCCGATGGTTGCGGGGGATCACGGCGGGGTTGGCGGCATTCATCAGCGCCTTGCGCGCCTTGGCGTTCTGGCCGTCCCGCGTCAGGCGGGCCCGCCAGTCGTTTTCCCATTGATCGAAGGCGGCCGCGGCAGTGAACTGGTCGCGCGCCGTTCCCCGCGCCAGCGCCCGGAACGTGTTGGTGAAATCGGCCCCGGTGACGGCCATGCAGTCCAGAAGCCGATGGATCAGCGCAGGGTCGTCGTCCTCTGCGCCGGCAAGGCCGATCTTGGCGCGGAACACGGCCAGCCATTCGTCGCGGAACAGGTCGGGGAAGGCATGCAACGCCTTCGTCGCCCGGTCGATGGCGCGGGTTTCGTCCGCGTCGATCAGCGGCAGAAGGGCCGAGGCCAGCTGCGCCAGGTTCCACACCGCGATATCGGCCTGCTTGTCATAGGCATAGCGACCGAACTGGTCGATCGAACTGTAGACGGTCGACGGGTGATAGCTGTCCATGAACGCGCAGGGACCATAATCGATGGTCTCGCCCGCGATGCCCATGTTGTCGGTGTTCATCACACCGTGGATGAAGCCCACACCCATCCATTGCGCGATCAGGCGGGCCTGCGCCGCGATGACGCCTTTCAACAGGCCCAACGCGCCCTCCGCGCCCGGATAGTGGCGCGCGATGGCGTGGTCGGTCAGCGCGCGCAGGCCCACAAGATCCCCGCGCGATGCGAAATACTGGAAGGTTCCGACACGGATGTGGCTGGCCGCAACGCGGGTCAGCACCGCGCCGGGATAGCGCGTTTCGCGGTGCACGTCCTCGCCGGTGGTGACCGCGGCCAGCGCGCGGGTGGTGGGGATGCCCATCGCGTGCATCGCCTCGGACACCAGGTATTCGCGCAGCACCGGTCCCAGCCAGGCGCGCCCGTCGCCCGACCGGGAATAGGGCGTGCGGCCCGCCCCCTTGAGCTGGATGTCGCGCCGCCGCCCGTCGGTCCCGACCACCTCGCCCAGCAGGATCGCGCGACCGTCGCCCAGGCGCGGCGACCAGCCCCCGAACTGGTGCCCGGCATAGACCTGCGCCAGCGGCTCGGCCCCTTCGGGCACCGCGTTGCCGGCCAGCACCGCCAGCCCCGCGTCACTGCGCAGATAACCCGGGTCGATCCCCAACTCGCGCGCCAGGTCTGCATTCAAGGCGATCAGGGCCGGCGCGCGGACCGGGGTGGGCGGCAACCGGGTGTAGAATTGCCCGGGCAGGCGGGCGTAGCTGTTGTCGAAAGCGATGGTCATGGCGCGTCCCCTGCTTCATAGCTAGGTCCGGTGCGCGCCGATTGCCAGCCCCCGTCACAGCGCTCGGGACAACAGATCGGCATCAAGGCGCGGGGTGAAACCGACGCGTTGCAGAAGGGTCGCGGGGCGCGACGCAGCGTGGGGCAGGGTCACATGCACCGCGCGAACGCCCATTTCGCGCAACATCGGCAGCAACACTTGCAGCGCTTGGCTGCCCATGCCGCGCCCGCGCACGGCCTGTCGCACGAAGATTTCGTCGATCGTGGCCTCGCGCCCGCCCTGCGCCAGCGAGAACCCGAAGCTGACCGCCACATAGCCCACCGGGGCGCGGCGCGGCCCGATCAGCCAGACGGCGGCCTGGATGTCCTGGTCGTGCAGTGCCTCCAGCGCGGCGCGGCGATCGTCCTCGGTGGTGGACAGGCCCTGCCCGGCATGGCTGGACGCGATCAGCGGCAGCAGGCGCGGGATGTCTTCGCGTGCGGCAAGGGTCAGCAGGCTCATAGCCGGGCCAGCCTTTCGGTAAGCAGGGCGAACAGCCCGCCGGCATCAACGTCGCCGAGGAACAGCGCGTTGGCGCGGCGCCCCGAGACGCCCCACCAGTCGGCCACGGTCATGCCGGTGGTGAACGCGCCCTTCGTCTCGATCTCGACATTGATGCGGCGGCCGGTGAACAGGTCCGGGGCCAGCAGCCAGGCCGTGACACAGGGATCGTGCAGCGGCGCGCCCTCGCTTCCGTATTTTTCCGGGTCAAATCGATCAAGGAAACCGGTCATGTCGGCCACGGCGCGACCGACCGTGCTCGACAGCGCGCGGAATGCCGCGTTCCGTGGTCGGGTGACCAGGGCCTTGTGTGTCACGTCCAGCGGCATCACCACCAGATCGACGCCGGATTTGAATACGATTTCAGCCGCTTCCGGGTCGACGTGGATGTTGAATTCTGCCGCTGGAGTGACGTTTCCCACCTCGAAACAGGCCCCGCCCATCAGCACGATCTCGCGCAGGCGTCCCACGATATCCGGGGCCGCACGGAACGCCGTGGCAAGATTGGTCAGCGGCCCCAGCGCGCACAGCGTGACCGAACCGGCCGGTTCGCGCCGCAATGTGTCGATCAGGAAGTCCACCGCGTGACCGTCTTGCAGGGGCATTACCGGGTCGGGCAGAGCGGGGCCGTCCAGACCCGTCCTGCCGTGCACGTGCTCGGCGGTCATCAGCTTTCGCGACAGCGGCGCGTCGCAGCCGGCAAAGACCTTCACATCGGGCCTTCCGGCCAGTTCACAGACAATGCGCGCGTTTTTCTGGGTCAGGGCCAGCGGGACATTGCCCGCAACCGCGGTAATGCCAATCACCTCCAGCGCATCCGGGCTGGCCAGCGCCATCAGGATCGCCACGGCATCATCCTGGCCGGGATCGGTATCGATTATGACCTTGCGGGGGGGTGGCATCGGCGTCTCCGGCTTGGTGGCGCGGAGACTGGCAAGGGCGCCGGAGATTGTCCAGCGCCCCTGTTCGGGACCGGCGGCGATCAGCCGTCGAAACCGACCTCTTCCATCAGGCGCAGCGAAACCGGGCGCTGCTCTGCCAGATCCATCAGGTTCACGTCATCCGGCGTGAATTCGCCCCAGGACGCCACCAGATCGGAGCGCGGCACGTTGGGGCGCACCGGAAACTCATAATTAGTCTCGGCATAGACCTTCTGCGCCTCGGGCGAGACGAGGAATTCCATGAACCGTTTCGCATCCTCGGGGTGCGGCGCGGCGGCGGTCATCGCCACCGCCGAGATGTTCATGTGCGTGCCGCCATTCTCGAACTCGGGAAACACGATGCGCACCGAATTTGCCCATTCGGCCTGTTCCGGATCCTCAAGCATCTTGCCCATGTAATAGGTGTTGCCGAGGCTGATATCGCATTCACCCGCCCAGATCGCCTTGACCTGGGCGCGGTCGTTGCCCTGCGGCTTGCGCGCTAGGTTTTCCTTGACGCCGGCGGCCCAGTCCCGCGCGTATTCCTCACCATGATGCACGATCATCGCCGACATCAGCGCCAGGTTATAGGGGTGGGTACCCGAGCGGGTGCAGATTCGCCCTTTCCATTTCGGATCGGCCAGATCCTCATAGGTGGTTACCGCGCCGTCGGCGACACGTTCCTTGCTGGCATAGACGACCCGCGCACGGGTTGTGACGCCGAACCATTCGTTGCCCGGATCGCGAAAGGCCGGGGGGATGTTTTCCATCAGCACATCGCTTTTCACCGGCTGTGTGACGCCGGCCTCGACGGCGCGAGCGATGCGCGAAATATCCACCGTCATGATGATGTCGGCGGGGCTGCGGTCGCCCTCGGCCAGCAGGCGCTCGGTCAGGCCGTCGGGCAGGTAGGCCACATTGACGTCGATCCCGGTCGATTCCGTGAAGGCCTCGGTTATCGGTGCCAAAAGTTCCGGCTGGCGTTGGGAATAGATGTTGACCTCGGCCAGGGCGGGGGCGGCGATGGAAAGCCCGGCCAGCGTCAGGGTCGCGGTGATAAGTCTGCGAGTCATCGAAACCTCCTGTTTTTCGCTGACCCGCCTTAAACCCGAGTAATTTTATCGGGTCAATACCTGAATTGTTTTGTCAGAATTTGGGATCACGCTTTTCCGCGGCTTTAGCCGCGTCCCACAGCGCATCCATTTCCGCCAGGTCGCTGTCTTTCGGGCGCTTGCCGCGGGCTTCAAGCCCGACTTCCACTGCATTGAAACGGCGTGTGAACTTGGCGTTAGCGGCGCGCAGCGCCTCTTCGGGGTCCAGCCCCAGGTGGCGCGCGAGATTGGCAATGGCGAACAACAGGTCGCCGAATTCCTCTTTCACCTCCACCTCGGTCAGCCTATCGCGTGCCTCTTGCAGTTCGCGGGCTTCCTCGACGATCTTGTCGATGACATTGACGCTGTCGGGCCAGTCGAAGCCGACGCGCGCGGCACGCATTTGCAGCTTTACTGCGCGGGTCAGCGCGGGCAGGTGGATTGCCACGCCGTCCAGCGTGCCGTGCTGCGCCTTGTCGGCGCGCTCGGCGGCCTTGATCGCTTCCCAGTCGCGGGTCTGCTGCGCTGCCGATTTGTCGCGGCTTTCGGTGCCGAACACATGCGGGTGTCGCGCCACCATCTTGTCGGAAATCGCGTTGGCCACACTGTCGAAGGTGAAATGACCGGCCTCTTGTCCGATCTGCGCGTGATAGACGGTTTGCAACAGCAAATCTCCCAACTCGCCCTCCAGCTCGTCCCACGCGCGCCGCTCGATCGCGTCAGCCACTTCATAGGCTTCCTCGATCGTGTAGGGCGCGATCGAGTCGAAATCCTGTGCAATGTCCCAGGGGCAGCCGGTGTCGGGATCGCGCAGGCGTTGCATGATCTCCTGCAGGCGGGCGATACCACCGTTCGGATCGTGGATCAGGCTGTCATCTGGCATTGCGCGGGCTCCGCTTGTGGGGTTGGATGCGACCCTGATCGTTTCCCCCGATGGAGTCCAGACATGGCCGTAATCAACCGAATTGCCGGCTTTGCCGACGAAATGACCGCCTGGCGCCACCACCTGCACATGCATCCCGAGCTTGGTTTCGACTGTCAGAATACGGCCGCTTTCGTTGCGCAAAAGCTGCGTGAATTCGGGGTGGACGCGGTGCACGAGGGGATCGCCACATCGGGGCTGGTCGGCATTATTGAGGGTCGCGGGCCCGGTCCGACCATCGGGGTGCGTGCCGATATGGACGCGCTGCCGATCGCCGAAGCGACCGGCCTGCCGCATGCCTCCACGGTGCCGGGCCGCATGCATGCCTGCGGCCATGACGGGCACACGACCATGCTGCTGGGCGCGGCGAAATATCTGGCCGAGACGCGCAATTTTTCGGGCCGCGTGGCGCTGATCTTCCAGCCCGCCGAGGAAGAGGGCGGCGGCGGCGGCGTGATGGTCGAGGAAGGGATCATGGAGCGGTTTGACATTGCGCAGGTCTACGGCATCCACAACCTGCCCGGTCTGCCCGAGGGCACGTTTCAGACCACGCCCGGCGCGATGCTGGCCGCGGTGGACGATTTCGACATCGACATAATCGGAAAGGGCGGGCACGGCGCGATGCCGCACGAGGCGCGCGACCCGATCACCGCCGCGGTGGCGATGGTGCAGGCGATCCAGACCATCATCAGCCGCAACAAGAGCGCACAGGAAGAGGCCGTGATCTCGGTCACGCAGATCCATGCCGGAACCGCAAACAACGTGATCCCTGAATCGGCCTGTCTGAACGGCACGGTGCGCAGCTTCGATCCCGCGATTCAGGCACGGATCCGGTCCCGTATGGAGCAGATCGTGACCGGTTGCGCGGCCGCTTTCGGTGTCGAGGCGCGGTTGGATTACCATGTGGTTTACCCCGCGACGGTCAATGACGCGGAAAAGGCAGGCTTCGCGGCGGACGTGGCCGCCGGACTGGTCGGCGCCGACCGGGTGATCCGCGACGGAGCCCGCGACATGGGCGCCGAGGATTTTTCGTTCATGCTGGCCGCGCGGCCCGGCGCCTATGTCTATCTGGGTGCGGGCGACGGGGCGGGGCTGCATCACCCGGCCTATGATTTCAACGATGCCGTGGCGCCGCTGGGTGCATCGTTCTTCGCCCGGCTGGTCGAGGCCGCGCAGCCAGGGGACTGAACCGACCCCGCTTTATCAGGCGTCGATTTCCACCCAGACCGGCACATGATCCGAGGGTTTCTCGCGCCCGCGCATCTCGCGGTCGATTCGGCAATCCGTCAGCAGATCGGCGGCCTGGGGATTAAGCAGAATATGGTCGATCCGGATGCCATCGTCGCGGGACCAGGCGCCGGCCTGGTAGTCCCAGAAACTGTAATGCCCAGGCCCGAAGACGCGCATGCGGAATGCATCGGTGAAGCCAAGATTCACGATCCGACGGAAAGCGGCGCGGCTGTCGGGAAGGGCCAGCGCGTCTTCTGCCCAGGCCGCGGGGCGGCTTGCATCCTCGTCCTGGGGGATCACGTTGTAATCGCCGGCCATGAGCGCCGGTTCCTCGGCGGCCAGCAACTCGGCGGCCCGGTCGCGCAGCCGCGCCATCCAGGCCAGTTTATAGTCGTATTTCGGCCCAGGGGCCGGGTTGCCATTGGGCAGATACAGCCCGCAGACGCGCAGCGCGCGCTTTCCCACCACCGTCGCCTCGATCCAGCGGGACTGGTCGTCTTCCTCATCGCCGGGCAGGCCGCGTGTGACATCTTCCAGCGGTCGCTTCGACAGGATCGCCACGCCGTTGAAGCTCTTCTGGCCGTGGGTTTCGACATTGTAACCGCGCTCATCGAAAGGCGCATGCGGAAAGCCGGCGTCCACCGTCTTGATCTCCTGCAACAGCGCCACATCCGGCCGGGCCTCGTCCAGCCAGTCCAGCAGCGCAGGCAGCCGCGCCTTGATGCCGTTGATGTTGAAGGTGGCGATCTTCATTGGCTCTCCGTTGATATTCTTTCCCGACTATCCCTGCCGGGGGGCGGAAAGTCCATGCCGCTTCGCGGCGATTCAATGCCTCCGGCGGGAGTATTTCGGGCAGGATGAAGCCGCCGGCACCTTGTCGCGCCGGGCGATGGCGGTGCCTGCCGCGTGCCCTGACGACCAGGCCCATTGGAAGTTGTAACCGCCCAGCCAGCCGGTCACGTCCACCGCCTCGCCGATGAAGAACAGGCCCGGCACTGTCCGGCTTTC
>JADQCD010000018.1 GCA_016278285.1 Actibacterium sp. | reverse complement strand
CCGCCCGCCGAGGCCCCCCCGCCGTTGGCGGTGGCGCATCTGGACAGCACGCTTGCCGACATCGAGGTGGAGCCGGCGCCGGACGGGGCGGGACGGTTCCTGGTTTCGGTGCCGATCCCGGCCGAACTGTTGTCCGACGGGGTTCAGACCTTCGTGATTCGCGCGACCGACACCGGCGAAACGCTTGAAAGCTTCACCATTGTCGCCGGCGAGGCACTGGAGGATGATATACGCGCGGAGATCGGATTGTTGCGCGCCGAGCTGGACATGCTGAAAAAGGCCTTTCGCCGGCATTGCCTTGAAACGACGTAATCCGGCGCCGCCGCCAGTGCCCGGCCCGGGTGTCGTGCAAGGAGTATTTGGGGCAAGATGAAAGGCGGAATGCGGCCGTCAGTGATGCTGATGGCCCAGGCCGCGCCGGATCATGAAATAGTTGATCGGCAGCGCCGCAGCGAAACCGACCGGAACCGCAACCAGCAGCGCGATCCAGAAGAGCGGCGCGAAAATGCTGTTGACCGACGCGCCACCGAGCAGATAATCGGCGGCGTTCATGGCCAGTTCCATCGCCGCGATCGAGGCGACCTCGCCCAGCCAGATCATCCGGAACGCCGCGCCCAGCGAAAGCGATTGCCGCCGCGCAAGCGGCACCGTGGCCAGCGTCAGCCCGACGATGAAGGCCAGCACGGTGCCGATCCCCATCGACCACCAGGCCCCCAACCCAAGGCTGATGCCGATGGCAAGGCCGGTAACCTCGCCGATCGTGCAGCCGATCGTGCAATGCGCCGTCGCGTGAAGGGCCGGGGAAAGCGTGTTCTGTTCGTGACGTTCGTGGGTCATACCGGCGATGTAAAATCCACCTGCCGCGATTTCAACCGAAGCAAAGACGGGCGCGGGACGACCCCTGGCCGCCGATTATGTTTCGACTCCATACACGATCCACGGCAATACCCAAGTATTGTCTGTGCGGTTCCGCAATCTTGCCCGAATTGCCCACCATACCCGAGCGGAAGAAAAACGGGAAGGCGCAAAGGGTATCACATGGATCGATTGACCGAGATGGAGGCCTTCGCCACGGTGGTGGATCAGGGCGGATTTACCGACGCGGCCAAGAAGATGGGCATTTCCAAGTCCGCCGTCTCCAAGCATGTATCATCTCTGGAGGCCCGTTTGGGCGCGCGGCTGTTGAACCGCACGACGCGCCGTGTGTCACCGACCGAGATCGGATTGGCCTATTACGACCGGGCCCGGCGGGTGCTGAACGACGCGGGCGAAGCCGATGCGCTGGTCACCTCGATGCAGTCGGCGCCCTCGGGGCTGTTGCGTATTTCGGTGGCGACGGATTTCGGGGTCAATCACCTGTCACCGATCCTGGGGGATTTCCTGAAGGAATATCCCGACATCACCGTCAACATGGTTCTGAACAACCGCTATGTGGAATTGATCTCGGAGGGGTTCGACCTTGCCATCCGGGTGGGTGAACTGGAGGACAGCACGTTGCGCGCCCGCAAGCTGACGGAAACCAGCAAACGGATGATCGGCGCGCCGACCTATTTCCAGCAATACGGCCGACCCCAGCGGATCGATGACCTGAACGAACATAAATTGCTGCACTATTCAAACCAGGCGGCGGGGAACGTGTGGAAGATCACTGCACCATCAGGCGAGAAACGACAGGTGCGCACCGCGGGCTGGCTGACGGTCAATGACGGTCAGTCATTGCTGAACGCAGCGATGTCGGGCCTGGGCATCGCCTATCTTCCCAGCTTCCTGTACCGCGACGCCCTGGAAAAAGGCCTGGTCGAAGAGGCGATACCGGATCTGCCGGTCGAGAATCTGGGGATCTATGCGGTCTATCCGCCCGGGCGTTTCACGCAACCCAAGGTGCGTGCCTTCATCGACTTCCTGGTGGCCCGCTTTTCCGGCAAGGGGCCGGACAGCTGGTAGCGCAAACCGGGCGCGATTCGCAGGCTGACCTTTACCGCGTCGAGGTGAGAACCACCTCGACCCTTCTGTTTGCACGCCGCCCCTGTTCGGTCAGGTTGCTGTCGAGCGGCACGAGATAGCCTACGCCGCGGGCCGAAAGCTGAGCGGCCGGAACGCCGAACTCATTGACAAGCCGGTCCCTGACAGATTGCGCGCGGCGGCGCGACAACACGATATTGCCTTCCAGCGCACCCTCTGCATCGGTGTGCCCGACCAGGGCAACCTTGCGCCCGGGGTTGTCCAGAAGGTAATCGGCCAGTTCCGAAAGGCTGGCGAACATATCGCTTCCCAGCGTCGAAGACCCCGTGGCGAAGGTCAGATCATCAAGCACGGCACGGCCGCGCGTTTCCAGCACATGGCCAAGCGCGACAGGATCCGAGAGCATTCCGGGGCCGGCCGGCGTTCCCTGCGGTCGGGGTGTCTTGGTCGAAACCGTGGCCGCGGGCGCGGCGATCGTCGCGGCACCAACGCGCACCACATGAACGAAGCCCTGCGTCGATGAACGACTGACCAGGATTGCGGCATATTCCGCGCCGTCGTCGCCATCGCGTCGTGCCGCGAGAAAACGGAAATCGCCCAGGTCGACATGCATCATGGGTTCCGGAAGGACACGGACCGCATATCGAAAATCGAATCCGCCGCAAACATCTGCCTCGCACTGAAACAGCGGCTCATAGCCCATATCGACAAGCTGGGTCCGCAGCGGCGCCATGATTTCCAGCGTGGTCCGCCCGTTGAGCGGAAACTGCCAGGCCCGCTGAACGACCGCGCCTTCGGCCCGGACCGTCTGCAATCCGCCATCGGACCACGGGCCGAGCGGCACCTGATAGCTGGCCAGTCGTTCGACCTTTTCGCCGGCAATGCGCGCCTGGTCCGGCAGCGTCAGCTGCTGCGCGCCTGCATGAAGCGGGACCAGAGCGGCCAAAGCGGCCGGTATGAGCGCACGAAACGGGGTCATCTATAAGCGCCGTGATAGGCTTCGTTCGGCTGCATGTCGGTGGCCGCGGCCACCCGGTTCGTCATGTTGAAGAACGCGGCGACCGAGGCGATATCGAAGATGTCCCGGTCGCTGAAGCCCGCCTTGCGCAACGCTTCACGGTCCTGTTCTTCTATTCTGTCGCTCGATTCGGTTAATTTTGTGGTGAAATCAAGCATCGCCCGCTGTCTTGGCTCCAGTTCGGCTGCGCGATAGTTCATGACCATCGCTTCGCCCAGCTTCGGATCGCCCGACAATTGCCGCACCGCGGCGCCATGCGCGACCTGGCAATACCAGCAGCGATTGATCGAGGACACGACAACGGCGATCATCTCGCGCTCAAGCTTGCTCAGACCACTGTCGCCCAGCATCAGCTCGTTGTACATCGCCGTGAACGTGTTGAGCTTATCTATGTCGAAAGCATAAGCCTTCAGCACGTTCGGAACCATGCCGAGCTTCTGCTCGCACAGGTCGAAATACTTCCGCGTTTCCTCGGGAAGCGGATCGACCATTTTCAGGTCAAGCGCGATAGGATTGTCATCGTTACCCAACTGCTCCGGCCTCTTGTGTGCCCTTTGCCAAGTAATGGTATTTTCCCACAATTCGCATCCCCAGTGAAGCATAGAGCGCGCGCGCGGGCGCATTGGCACTTGTCACCAGCACAGAAAGTGATTCGGCGCCATTATCTTGTGCCCAGCATGCCGCCGCCCGCACCATGTTGACGGCGGTTCCTTGCCGACGCTGCGCGGGCGTCACGACAACGGCATGAATCATGGCGATTTTTTCGTGCACGGCCACAAAGGCGACACCGGCCGCGCGGTCGCGTGAACAGCCGAGAACGCCGGCCTTCGGCCCCGGCACCCGCGCCATCACCGCCTGCCGGGTCGGCCCGACGCCGCCCTCCTGCCACAGATCACGCATGATCTGAAGCGGCTCCCAGATGGGGAAGGCCGTGATCGGCGGCGGCGGGCGGGCCAGCATCGAGACCGGACAGGCCAGAATCTCGACCGGATCGACGATATGATAGCCGTTGGCCTGCAACAGTGCATCCAACGCATCGGCACCGGCACGCACCATGAACAGCGGCGGCTGCCCCAGCCCGCGCATCGCGTCCTCGGCCAAGGCGATATCGCGGTCCGCCACGGGTCCGTTGGCCGTCGCGGCCGACACACGCTTGCCGCCCCCCTGCCCCTCGCGGATGGTCCAGGGGCCGACCCGCCGGGTCGAAGCCGGGGGCCATGTCGCTTCGGCTGCGGCCAGGTAATCGACCGTTCCGCTCAAGCGACGTTCCCGGGGAACAGCGCCACCAGTTCGGCGATCGCCGCCTCGATCCGCGCGGGATCGGCACCTCGGATCACGATCTGCGCGCCGAAGGCCCCGTCGCGTTGGAACGGGTAAGAGCCGATCGAAAGGTCGGGATACGCGCCTGCCAGCCGCGCCAGCGGGCCGGCGATCTCGCCTTCGCCGCGATCTATCCGCAGGCTCTGGCTGAGCAGGGGCGCGCCACCGGTCAGCGTCGACAGGACCGATGCGACCATCGCCTGAAAGATCGTCGGAACCCCGGCCATCACATGCACATTGCCCAGGGTGAATCCCGGCGCCGCCGAGATCGGATTGTCGATCAGCAAGGCCCCCTCGGGGATGCGGGCCATGCGCAAGCGCGCCTCGTTCAGTTCGGCCCCGGTCGCGGCGTAATGCGCCGCAAGCAGGGCGCGCGCATCGTCACGCACGCCGATCGGCAAATCGAAGGCTGCGGCCACGGCCTCGGCGGTGATGTCGTCATGCGTGGGTCCGATCCCGCCCGAGGTGAAGACCGTGTCATGGGCTGCGCTCAGCGCCTTGACGGCGTCGATGATCGCCTTCCGGCGATCCCTGACAACCCGTACCTCGGCAAGGGTGACGCCATGCTTGGTCAACTCGCCCGCAAGGTAATGCATGTTCGCATCGCGCGTGCGGCCCGACAGGATTTCATCCCCGATGACAAGCATTGCGGCGGTAGGGTTGGCCATTCGCCCCTCCTGTTGACGATATCGATGCCGGTATAGGTCCGGGACAGGCGGTTTCAAACCCCTCTTGTGACGGGACCGATCATCCTGCTCCCCTTCCGGTCCCCCTTATCCCGGGCTCGGGTCCGCGCCCCCCTGCGCCGTCACGCTTTTCATCGCCTCGGTCAATTCATGCAGCGCGGTCGCGGTCATGGAACGAAAGACCATGATCTCATAGCCATTTGCCGCGTCGCGGCTCAGTACCGCGTTCATCTGTCCCAGAAGCGTTCTGGCCGTGTGGCCGGGTTCGAACACCTGCGCACGCAGGTCAAGCGGCGTCAGCCGGGCCAGCACATCCCGCGCGCCCGGCCCGTCCAGCCGCATTACGGCCCAGGCATCGCTCTGATCGGTCAGGGCGGCATGATCCGCGAGCGCGGCGCTGTCGGGCGCCGGGCCGACAAGAAACGCCTGATCGCGCCCCGCCCACAGGCAACGGGTCGTGCCGGACGTGCTGATCCGTCCCGGGTCCGGGAAATCGACGCCATGCGCCGCCCGAAGCGCCTTGGACAGGGCCATCCCGGCACCGCGCCACGGCGCCAGCGAGGTGATGCAGCCCGGGTCTGTCAGCGACAGGGTCATGCCGCCAGCCGTGACCGGCAACGCTCCAGTGGCGGGTGTCACAAGCAGCCTAGCCACGGGCGCGCGCCCCTTCGGGATCGAAAAACACCGGGTCGCAGACTTCGCAAAGCGTTTCGACCCCGAGCAGGTGATCGACCGATCGCATCCGGCGTCCGTGCCGTGCCCGACCGTCCTTGAGAAAGGCCAGCGCGATCTCGTGCCCCAGGGTCGGAGAGTGACAGGCCGAGGTCACATGGCCCTGATCGTTAACGCGCACCGCCTGTGCCCCCTCGGCAAAGAGATGCGCGCCCGGCGTCAATCGCCCCTCTGGCGCCACGGGTTTCAAGCCGACAAGCTGTTCGCGGCTGGCCCCGCACAACCCCGGCCGCCGCGCGGCCGCCTTGCCGATGCAGTCTTTTCCGGGCGACACCATACGACCCAGGCCGAGGTCGAAGGCCGTGGTCCGCCCGTCCAGCTCGGCATGGGTCAGGAACCCTTTCTCGATCCGCAGCACGTTCAACGCCTCCATCCCGTAGGGGCCGCCGCCGAACGGCTCGGCCAGGCACAGAAGCTGACGGAACAGTGCCGCGCCAAAGCGTGCCGGCACGGCCAGCTCATAGCCATGCTCACCCGAGAACGAGATGCGGAAGAGCCGTCCCGCGACGCCCATCAGCCCGACCGCGCCGCAGGCCATGAACGGAAAATCCTGCCCGTCAATCGATGTGTCGAGCAACGCGTTCAGCAGATCGCGCGACCGCGGCCCGGCGATGGCGAATTGCGCCCACTGTTCGGTCACCGGGATGAACCGCACGTCCAGCCGCGGCGCCAGGCACTGATGCACGAATTCCATGTGCCGCATCACCGGCCCTGCCGCCGCGGTCGTCGTGGTCACCAGGTAATGATGTGGACCCAGCCGCGCGCAGGTGCCGTCATCCATCACATGCCCGTCCTCGCGCAGCATGATGCCATAGCGCACCCGCCCGACCCGCAACGTCGAGATCGTGTTGGCATAAACCAGGTCGAGGAACGCCGTCGCATCCGGCCCCTGAACGTCGATCTTGCCCAGGGTCGAGACGTCGCAGATGCCGACACGCTCGCGCACCATGCGCACCTCGCGGTCGCAGGAATCGCGCCAGCTTGTCTCGCCGTTCAGCGGGAAATACGACGGGCGATACCACAACCCCGCCTCGACCATCGGCGCGTCGCGCCGGACGCAGGCGGCGTGCGATGGCGTGAATCGCTCGGGCGCAAAGCCCTTGCCGCGCCCACCGGCGCCCATCGCGGCAATGGACACCGGGGTGTAGGGCGGACGATAGGTCGTCGTGCCGGTCTGCGGGATCGTGCGCCCCGTCGCCTCGGCCAGAACCGCCAGCGCCGCGACATTCGAGGTCTTGCCCTGGTCGGGCGCCATGCCCTGCGTGGTATACCGCTTCATATGCTCGGCCGAGGCGAAATTCTGATGCGCTGCCATCTCCACGTCCTTCACGGTCACGTCGTTCTGGTAATCCAGCCAGGCGCGCCCCTTGCCCGGCACATGCCAAAGCGGTGCAATATCATACGCACCGTCTTCGGCCCGCGGCACCTCGACACTCGTTACCGTCACGCCCAGATCCGCCAGCGCGGCACGCGCCGCTTCCGCCCCGTCGGCCAGACAGCCGGCGGTCGAAAACAGGCCCCGTGCCGCACCGGCAGCCGCCATGCCCGGCACGGCGCCATCGGGTGCGACGAACCCGGCAATACCTTCATGCCAGACCGGGCGGGCATTCATGTGGCAGGCCAGATGGACCGACGGGTTCCACCCCCCCGACACGGCCAGGCAGTCGGTCGCCAACTGCCGCTGGCCGCCGGCGTGACGCACCCTGATCTCGCGCAGGCCGTGCCGGCCGCTGGTGCCCACGACATGCCCCGCGGCGAACACGGGGTAGTCGGCACTGTCGGGCGCGTCCGGACGGGCATCGACGACACCGGCTACATCGACCCCGGCGGCGCGCAGGTCGCGCGCGGTCCGGTGACCGCTGTCATTGTTGGTGAACACGGTCACGTTGCGCCCCGCTGCCACACCCCAGCGATGCAGATAGGCGCGCACCGCGCCGGCCTGCATGATGCCGGGCCGGTCGTTGTCGGGAAACGCGATCGCCCGTTCCAGCGCGCCGGCGGCCAGCACCGTGCGACGGGCCACGATGCGCCAGAACGTCTCCAGCGGGGCATCGGGATGGGGCGCCGCCAGGTGCAGCCCGACCCGCTCCAGCGCGGCATATGTGCCCTGGTCATAAGCCCCCGTGACGGTGGTGCGCGGCATCAGCCGCACGTTGGGCAGCGCCGTCAGCTCGGCGACGACACCAG
Source organism: Actibacterium sp. (assembly GCA_016278285.1). Taxonomy (GTDB): domain Bacteria; phylum Pseudomonadota; class Alphaproteobacteria; order Rhodobacterales; family Rhodobacteraceae; genus JADQCB01. The sequence continues at coordinate 4,957 of JADQCD010000018.1, read as the reverse complement.
CCGCCCAGTCCGGTCCGGGCTGGCCGTCGACCTCTTCGGTCTCGGCCAGCAACCGGCCGCCGAATTTACGATCCTCCTCGGCCAGGATCACGTCGGACCCGGCCCGGCCCGCCACCAGCGCCGCCATCAGGCCGGACGGTCCGCCACCGATCACCAGCACGTCGCAATGCGCGAAGGCCTTGTCGTATCGGGCCGCGTCCGCCTGCCCCGACAGCGCACCCGGTCCCGCGGCGCGCCGGATCGCGGGCTCATAGACCCGCTCCCAGAAGGCACGCGGCCACATGAACGTCTTGTAATAGAAGCCCGCCCCGAGAAACGGCGCAAGCAGGTCATTCAGGGCCAGCAGATCGCGGCTCAGCGACGGCCAGGCGTTCTGGCTGCGGGCAGACAACCCCTCGTAAAGCTCCTGCATGGGCGCGCGCACATTGGGCGTGCGCGCCGTGCCATGGCCGATCGTGACCAGCGCACTCGGCTCTTCCGACCCGGCGCTGAAAATCCCGCGCGGCCGGTGATACTTGAACGACCGGCCCACCATGCGAACGCCGTTGGCCATCAGCGCCGAAGCCAGCGTATCCCCCTCATGTCCCCAGAAGCGACGGCCGTCGAAGGTGAAGGGCACGGTGATCGTGCGATCCACCCTTCCGCGTCCAACGATCCTCATCCCGCGCCCCCCCGGATACCGTCGGCCAGCGCCACCGACAGAACGTCATGGCTGACCGTGTTGCGCGTCACCACCAGCCAGGCGCCACAGCCGGCCTCGTGGAACCACAAATCACGGGTCTCGCCCGCCGGATTGTCGCGCAGATGCAGGTAATCATCCCAGGCAACGGCCGGCGCGACGGGATCGGGCCTGTCCAGATAGACCGCGTCGCCCATGTAATGGAATTCGCGCCGGTCGCGCGCCCCGCAAAGCGGGCATGTGATCCTCATTGCGCGCCCCTTTCTGCTTCTGCACGGCCCGAAAACGCTCTGCACCACCGTCCCGGCATTATCCCCTCAATGCAGATTATGCTGAGAGCCGGTGCCCTCTTCGTCGATCAGATCGCCGCGCGCGAACCGGTCAAGCCGGAACCGTGCCGCCGGCGCGTGGTGCCGCCCCGTCGCCAGCAGATGCGCGAAGGAAAAGCCGGACCCCGGCACCGCCTTGAACCCCCCGTAACACCAGCCGCAGTTGACGTGCAGCCCTTCGATGGCCGTGCGGTCGATGATCGGGCTGCCATCAGGCGTCATGTCCATGATCCCGCCCCAGGACCGCAGAACACGCGCCTTGCCGATCATCGGCATCAGCGCCATCCCGGCCTCCATCACATGCTCTGCCATCGGCAGGTTGCCGCGCTGCGCATAGGAGGCGTGAAAATCCAGGTCGCCGCCAAAGACAAGCCCGCCCTTGTCGGACTGGCTGATATAGAAATGCCCCATCCCGAAACTCACCACATGGTCGATCACGGGCTTGAGCCCCTCGGTGACGAAGGCCTGAAGGATGTGGCTTTCGATCGGCAGGCGCATTCCCGCCATCGCCGCCACCTGGCCCGAGCGGCCGGCAACGACGATCCCGACCTTTCTTGCCCGGATCGCGCCCCGCGTGGTCTGAACGCCGGTTACCCGTCCGTTCGAGATGTCGATGCCCGTCACCTCGCAGTTCTGAACCAGGTCGACCCCGCGCGCATCCGCACCGCGGGCATAGCCCCAGGCCACCGCATCGTGTCGCGCTGTTCCGCCCCGCGGATGATACAACCCGCCATGAATCGGAAAGCGCGCATTGTCGAAATCCAGGTAGGGCAGGATTTCACGCACCCCTTCCCGGTCCAGCAGGATCGCGTCATCGCCCTGGTTGATCATCGCGTTGCCGCGCCGGGCAAAAGCGTCGCGCTGGCCGTCGGAATGAAACAGGTTGATCAGACCGCGCTGCGAATGCATCACGTTGAAGTTCAACTCCTGCGCCAGCCCCTCCCACAGCTTCAGCGAATGGCTGTAGAATTCCGAGTTTCCCGGCAGGAAGTAGTTGGCCCGCACGATGGTGGTGTTGCGCCCGACATTACCGCCGCCCAGATACCCTTTTTCCAGCACCGCGACGTTGCGCAGCCCATGCTCGCGCGCAAGGTAATAGGCGGTGGCCAAACCGTGGCCGCCACCGCCGATGATGATGACGTCGTATTCGGGTTTCGGTTCGGGATCGCGCCAGACCGGACGCCAGCCCCGGTTGCCGGTCATCCCTTCGCTGAACAGTCTGAACCCTGAATACCGCATGCACCTGTCCCTGCCCGCGCCGTCTCACCAAAGCAACTGGCGCCGGTTTGTTCAATGCCGGTTTTTCACGGCCCGCATGCGGGCCGCGAAAATCCGGTGCCTCCGGCGGGAGTATTTGGGCAAGATGAAGCCGGTCCGTCCCCGCCCCGCCCGATCACCTGGCGCCCGCCCAGGCCGGTGACGCGCCGGGCGCCTACCTGTAGATCATGGTGGGCAGCCACATCGTGACGATGGGCACATAGGTGATGAACACCAGGACCAGGATCAGAGGAATCAGGAAGGGCGCCGTGCCGGCGAAGGCGCGCTCGAAGGGAATCTTCGCGACCCTGCTGAGCACATAAAGCACCATGCCCACCGGCGGGGTCAGCAGCCCCAGCATCAGGTTCAGCACCATGATCACGCCGAAATGCACCGGATCGACGCCGATCGCCACGGCGACGGGCAGCAGAACCGGCACCATGATCGTGATCGCCGCGACGGTTTCCATGAAACAGCCGACCACCAGCAGGATCAGGTTGATCAGAAGCAGGATCACCCAGGGGCGATCCGAGGTCGACAGAAGCAACGACGCCACCGCCTCCGGAACCCGGTTCGAGGTGAGGATCCAGGCAAATATCGACGCGGCTGCCACGACCAACAGTACGACCGCGGTCGTTTCGATCGTGTCGAAGCTGACGCGCAGGAAGCGCCGCCAGCTGAGCGTGCGATAAACGACGAGGCCCAGCAACAGCGCCCAGGCACAGGCCGCAACGGCGGCCTCGGTGGGGGTGAAAGCCCCCGACAGGATGCCGCCGACGATAATCACCGGGGTCATGAGTGACAGGAAGGCGCGCCGGAAGGTCGTGAACATGCGTCCGAACTGGAATTTCTGGTCGCGCGGATAGCCGCGCCGCCGTGCCATGAAGGCCACCATCAGCATCAGCGCCGCCGCCATCACCATCCCCGGCAGGAACCCCGCCGCGAAAAGCTGCCCGATCGAGGCCCCGGCCACGACGCCATAGATCACCATCGGCAGCGACGGCGGGATGATCGGACCGATGGTCGAGGAGGCCGCGGTGATGCCGACCGAAAACTCGGAATCGTATTTCGCATCCCGCATTGCCTTGATCTCGATCGAACCGAGCCCGCCGGCATCGGCCACCGCCGCCCCCGACATGCCCGCGAAGATCACCGAGGCGCCGATGTTCACATGGCCCAGCCCGCCGCGCATCCAGCCCACCAGCGACAGGGCAAAGTTGAAGATCCGTTCGGTAATGCCGGCCGTGTTCATCAGGTTGCCGGCCAGGATGAAGAACGGCACGGCAAGCAGCGGGAAGCTGTCCACGCCGTTTATCATGCGGTGCGCCACCACCATCGGCGGGACCGAACCGAAGGTCAGAAGATAGACGGCCGACGATCCGGCCAGGGCGATGGCCACCGGCGCGCCGAAGACCAGAAGAAGGAACAGAACGATGAAAAGGGTCGCGATCTCCACGGCTGGGGGCTACTCCATTGTCGGCACGTCAGAGGCGTGCAGTTCAGGGTCAATGAGCTTGGATGTGCCATCGCGCAGATGCACCCATGCGTTGCGCAGCGCGTAAAGGGTCATCGCCAGGAAACAGGCGGCGACGAACCAGTAGACGATGGATTTCGACACGTCGATCGACACCATCATCTGTCGGGTGCGGCCGGCCACCTCGGACGACAGATAGGCCAGGCCTCCGAAGAAGACGACATTGATCAGGTCGATGATGGACTGGGCCACGCGTCGTAACGGCCGGGGGACCCAGCGATACAGGAACTCGACGGCGATATGACTGTTCTTGCGCACAGCCATGATCGATCCGGTGAAGGTCACCGCGATCAGAAGGAACCGCGCGATCTCTTCGGTCCAGCCGAGGGAGTCGTTCAGAACATAACGGGTAAAGAACTGAAGGAATACGACGAATGCCAGCACCCAGAACACCAGCAATACCAGCGTGTCGTCCCATTTGATGTCGGACAGGTCGATCTCGGCTTCCTCAAGCGTCAGATCGTGATCCGTGCCATCGTCGTGATCTGTCCTGATGTCGGCCATGCTCGGTCTCCTGCTTTCAGGGTCGGCGACGGGGTTTCGCGAAGGGGATACCCGCCAGGCGCTTCGTGCAGCCGGCCGGGCCCGAAGCCCGGCCGGCCGGAATGCCGGATACTACTGGCCGATGGCCTGAAGCCGGTCATAGGTTTCCCGATCCCAGCTGGCCATCTCGCCATTATGCATCTTTTTCACGGCTTCGATGAACGGGCCGCGGTCGACCTCGTTGACCTGCACGCCCTGATCGCGGAACCAGGCCACAAGCTCATTCTCCTGCTCGATGATCTGGTCCGTGGCGCAGGCTGCGGTATCTTCGAGCACCTTGATCAGCGCGGAGCGGTCGGCCTCGTCCATGCTGTCCCAGGTCGGGCCGCCGACAATGGTCAGAAGCGCATCCGTGATATGGCCCGTCAGGTTGATGTTGCTTTGCACCTCATAGAATTTCTTGGCCTTGATCGTGGGCAGCGGGTTTTCCTGCGCGTCCACCGTGCCTTGCTGAAGCGCCAGGTAAACTTCGGCGAAGGCGATCGGCGTCGGGTTTGCACCGACGGCTTCGGGGAACATCATGTAAAGCGGCGCATTGGGCACGCGGATTTTCAGACCCTGCATGTCCTCGGGCTTGGTGATCGGCTTGTTCGAGGTGACGTGCCGGTTGCCGTA
>JADQCD010000004.1 GCA_016278285.1 Actibacterium sp. | reverse complement strand
GGGCGCGGCGTCGGCCGCCCGGACATAAAGCGGGGCCGGGCGCGGGATATCCTGGCCGATACGCGCGGCGGCGGCCCGCGCGATTGCCTGTGCCAGGGGCAGGGCAGGGCACAGCGCACGCCCCCCGGTTGCCTGCGCGAAGGCGTCTGAATCGTGCCCTACGCAATCCAGCCCGCTCTGCGCAAGATCGGCGGGCAGCGCATCGGGTGCCATAAGCCGCGGCGCGCCGCCCTGTTCGACAACATGCGCATAGGATTGGCCGCGCGGCGCCGCCACCAGGGCCAGCACCGGCACGGAAAGGCCGAACGCAAGCGCATCGAAGCTGCTGACCCCGATCGCCAACACCCCCGTCGAGAGTGCCAGGCCGCGGGCGGCGGACACGGCGATACGGATTCCGGTGAAGTTGCCCGGGCCGATACCGACCGCGATGGCGTCCAGCGTGGTCCAATCGGCGCCGCCCTCGACCAGGACATCTGCCAGCAGGGGCATCAGGCGCTCGGCCTGGCCCTTTCCCATTTCTTCGTCGCGCTGTGTGATGACTTGCGCCCCGCAAAGCAAAGCGGCCGCGCAATGCGCGGCCGATGTGTCAAAGCCCAGTATCAGCGGATCAGGCGGCAACCGGCCGCACCTCGGTCACTTCGGGAATGTAGTGACGCAGCAGGTTCTCGATGCCCATCTTCAGCGTGAGCGTTGAAGACGGGCAGCCGGCACAGGCGCCCTGCATGTGCAGGTAGACGACGCCGCGCTCGAAACCGTGAAACGTGATGTCGCCGCCATCCTGCGCCACGGCGGGACGGACGCGCGTATCCAGCAATTGCTTGATCTGGTTGACGATTTCGGAATCAGGGCCTTCATGCGCGGCATGCCCGGCGCTTTCCTGCGCGCCCTCGATCACCGGCTTGCCGGACTGGTAATGCTCCATGATCGCGCCAAGCACCGCGGGCTTGATATGTTCCCACGCCAAGGCTTCATCCTTGGTCACGGTGATGAAATCGGTGCCAAAGAACACGCCGGACACGCCATCGACCGCGAAGATTCGGCTGGCGAGGGGGGATTTACCGGCCGTGTCGGGGGATGGGAAATCGGCCGTGCCGGTCTCCAGCACTTCCTGTCCGGGCAGGAATTTCAACGTGGCGGGATTCGGGGTGGATTCGGTCTGAATGAACATGGCACGTCTCCGTTTCTTCAAGGGATATGCGCCCGAAGGCCAGTGAAGTCAAGGTTTAGAACGGTTCTAAAGACGTCAGGTGATCGCCTCCAGCCGCTCCCTGGACATCTCGCCGGGGACGATGGTGATCGGCACCGGCAGGCTGCCCGCGCTCTTTGTCAGTTGACTGATCAGCGGGCCGGGACCCTTGCGGTCCGTGCCCGCGCCCAGCACAAGCACACCGATCGACGGGTCGTCATGCAACTGAGCGAGAATCTCTTCCACGGCTTCGCCTTCCCGGATCACCAGTTCGGGCGCGATGCCGTGCTTGTCGCGCATCCATTTGGCGAACACTTGATAATGGGCCTCGATGCGCTCCCGGGCCTCTTCGCGCATGATGTCGCTGACGCCGATCCAGTGATTGAACTCCTCCGGGGAGATCACCGACAGGATCTGCACGCCACCGCCGGTTTTCTCGGCGCGCATCGACGCAAATCGCATGGCATTCAGGCATTCGCGGCTGTCATCCAGGATGACCAGAAACTTGCGCATTCACCACGCCTCCATTGACCGCCGGATGATGGCGCCGCCGCGCCGGCGTTGCAAGGATGCTGTCAGCGCGACGAATGCGCCCAGTCCCAGTACAGCTCGCGCACGCGACGGGTTACCGGGCCAATCTGGTAACTGGTGTCGTCGAAGGCCGTGACCGGCGTGACCTTCATCATGTTGCCCGACAGAAATACCTCGTCGGCGTCGTGAAAATCCTCGAACCCCAGAACCGTCTGGTGCACCTTGATGCCCTCGGCTGCCAGGGTCGAGATATGACGCGCCCGGGTGATGCCGGCCAGAAAGGTGCCGTTGGGGATCGGGGTGAACACCTCGCCGTCCTTGACCATGAAGACGTTGGCGGTGGCGCTTTCGGCCACGTTGCCCAGGGCATCGGCCACCAGGGCGTTTCCGAACCCCTTGGCGCGCGCCTCGGCCAGCATCCGGGCGTTGTTGGGGTAGAGGCATCCCGCCTTGGCATTGACCACCGCGTCCTCCAGCACCGGGCGGCGAAACCGGGTTGTGGTCAGCGTCGTCGCCGTGTCGGCGGGGGGCATCGGGATCTCTTCCAGGCATATGGCAAAACCCGTGGCGTCGGGCTTGGGCACAATGCCCAGATAATCGCCGTCGAGAGACCAGTACATCGGCCGGATATAGACCGCCGTATCCGCGGGATAGGCCTTCAGGCCCTCCCACACGATGTCCTGCATTTCCAGGCTGCCGACCGTGGGCGTGATCATCAGCGCCTCGGCCGAGCGGTTGATGCGCGCGCAATGGGCGGCCAGATCGGGGGCGATTCCCTCGAAGTATCGGGCGCCGTCGAATACCGTGGTGCCCAGCCAGCTGCCGTGGTCGGCGGCTTTCATCACGGGCAGGTCGCCATCATGCCAGCTGCCGTCGAAATAGGTGCGGATGTTCTTGCCCGTAGCCATGTCGTCCTTGTCCTCCGGAATTATCGCGGCACGGTAGCCGAGCCCGCGGGGGGATGCCAGCCCCCGGCGCGGCCGGTGCCGCGACGTGTTGGTTCAGGAAAATCCGGCCCGCCCGACGCAGACATAAGCCGTAAAGCCGGCCGCGCGCGCATCCTGGGCGGAATAGATGTTGCGCAGGTCGGCCATGCGTGGCCTTGCCATCGCAGCGGCCATTCGTTTCAGGTCCAGCGCGCGAAACTCGTTCCACTCGGTCAGCAACACCAGAATATCGGCACCCTGTGCCGCCTCATAGGGATCGTCCTCCCAGGTGACGCCGGGCAGCAAGGCGCGGCCTTCGCGCCGGCCCTGGGGATCGACCACACGGACCTTCGCCCCCCGACCCAAGAGCGCGGGAACGATGGTCAGGGACGGGGCCTCGCGCATGTCATCGGTATTCGGCTTGAAGGTCACGCCAAGGATTGCGACCGTCTTGCCGTCGAAACTGCCATCGGCCAGATCCAGCAGCTTGTCGACCATCCGCCGCTTGATCCGGTCGTTCACCTCGATCACTGTTTCGGTGATGTGCATCGGCGTCGAATGTTCCTGTCCGATACGCGCCAACGCCGCGGTATCCTTGGGAAAACACGACCCGCCATAGCCCGGCCCGGCATGAAGGAACTTGTTGCCGATCCGCCCGTCCAGCCCCATGCCCTTGGCAACGGACTTGATATCCGCGCCTGTGCGTTCGCACAGCATGGCGATTTCGTTGATGAAGGTGATCTTCGTGGCCAGAAAGGCGTTGGCCGCATATTTGATCATCTCCGCGCTCTCCAGATCGGTATAGACAATCGGAAAGTCGCGCAGGAAGAGCGGGCGGTAAATGTCGCCCATGACGCGCCTTGCGCGGTCGCTTTCAACCCCGATCACGACGCGGTCGGGCCGAAGGAAATCATCGATCGCGGCGCCTTCGCGCAGGAATTCGGGGTTCGAGGCCACGTCGAAATCGGCATCGGGCCGGCGGTGCCGCATCACCTGCCGGACCTTGCGATTGGTGCCCACGGGCACGGTGGATTTGGTGACGATGACGGCCGGGCCGGTCAGCGCGTCGGCAATCTCTTCGGCCGCGGCCATGACATGGCTCAGGTCGGCATGCCCGTCCCCGCGGCGTGCCGGTGTGCCGACCGCGATGAACACCGCGTCCGCACCATCGACCGCGCCGGCCAGTTCGGTGGTGAAGCTTAGTCGGCCGCCGGCAATGTTGCGTTCCAGGAGCTCGTCCAACCCCGGCTCATAGATCGGCACCATTCCCTGTTCCAATTGACGGATCTTGTCAGGATTGCTGTCGACGCAGACCACCTGATGGCCGAAATCCGACAGGCACACGCCTGAGACGAGGCCGACATAGCCCGTGCCGATCATCGCAATCTTCATGGTGGAAGCAGCCCCTCGGAAAATTTTCCGGTTTCATGCGGGATTGCAACGATCGGGTCAAGAGCTCGGCGCGGCGCATGGCCCGGCGGAAACGAACCGGGCGCTGCGCGCCGTGTATTCGTGCGGCTTGACTGGCCCCTGCGCTCTGATAGCTTCGGCGCGCAGCCGGCCATGTCGAATTCTCCGCCCTGACATCAGGTGCAGATGCAGAGGCCGCAGGGATACATAAAAGGGAGTGTCGCCATGGCGCTTGATCGCAATTCGGTTCCGAATGACCTTTCCGCATTCTGGATGCCGTTCACCGCCAATCGTCAGTTCAAGAAGGCGCCGCGGATGTTCGTGTCCGCCGACAGGATGCACTACAAGACAGCCGACGGGCGTGAGGTGCTGGACGGCACCGCCGGGCTTTGGTGCTGCAACGCGGGCCATAACCGCCCCAGGATCGTCGAGGCGATCCGCCAGCAGGCCGGCGAGCTGGATTATGCGCCGGCCTTCCAGATGGGCCATCCCAAGGCGTTCGAACTGGCCTCGGCTCTGCGGGACATGGCGCCGGACGGGATGGATCATGTGTTTTTCACCAATTCGGGCTCCGAGTCGGTCGAAACCGCGCTGAAGATCGCGTTGGCCTATCACCGAGCGCGGGGCGACGGCGCTCGGACCCGGCTGATCGGACGCGAGCGCGGCTATCACGGTGTCAATTTCGGCGGCATCTCGGTGGGCGGTATCGTCAACAACCGCAAGATGTTCGGCACGTTGCTGACCGGCGTGGATCACTTGCCGCACACGCATCTGCCGGAAAACGCCTGGTCGCGGGGGCAGCCCGCGCATGGCGCCCACCTGGCCGATGAGCTGGAGCGGATCGTGGCCTTGCACGGTGCGGAAACCATCGCCGCCGTGATCGTCGAGCCGATGGCCGGTTCGACCGGCGTGTTGCTGCCACCCAAGGGCTATCTCGAACGGCTGCGCGAGATCTGTACCAGGCATGGCATTCTGTTGATCTTCGATGAAGTCATCACCGGGTTCGGGCGTCTGGGATCTTCTTTCGCGGCCGAACATTTCGACGTGCAGCCCGACCTGATCACCACGGCAAAGGGCCTGACCAACGGGGTGATCCCGATGGGCGCGGTGCTGGCGACACCGCAGATCCACGATGCCTTCATGCAGGGGCCCGAACACGTGATCGAACTGTTCCACGGCTATACTTATTCCGGCAATCCCGTTGCTGCGGCCGCAGGGCTGGCGACGCTGGAAACCTATCGCGAGGATGGGTTGTTCGAGCGCGCGGCCGAGCTTGCGCCCTATTGGGAAGAGGCGCTGCATTCGCTCAGGGGCACGCGGCACGTGATCGACATTCGCAACATGGGACTGATCGGTGCGGTTGAACTTGAGCCGATCGCGGGTGAGCCGACCAGGCGGGCCTTCCAGGCATTCCTGGATTGTTACGAAAAGGGCGTCCTGATCCGCACCACGGGCGATATCATCGCGATGTCACCGCCGCTCATCATCGAAAAGGCGCAGATCGACCAGTTGATCGGCACCCTGAAAGAGGTGCTCGACAAGCTCGACTGACCCGCGCGCCCATGCTGCCCATGTTCCGGCGGGACCGAAGGATGGCCCATGCAGAATCTCGCGATTTTCCAGTACGGCGATTTTCGCGAGGCGTGTGAGCGGTTCGATTCGGGTGGAGATGAGAACTTTCGCAATCAGCGGCGTTCCGTCGATTTCATGCGTGGACTGGCCGAGCAGTTTCCGGTAACCGTCATCTCCGTCTCGGTCGAGCCGTATGACTCATGGCTGACACCTTCGCTGCGGACGACCGGCCTGCCCGTCGAACAGTTCTTCTCCCGCCGGTTCGGTCATGACATGCTGCATCGTCTGACGCCGGACGCCGTGATCGCGGCATTGCCGCATCGCGGATTGCTGCACGCATTGGCGAATCGGCGCATTCCGACGCTGGCCAATTTCGCCGATGTGTTCCGCTGGCCGACACCGCGGGAATTGCTGCACCGATCCGGGTTGCGCCGGATCCGTGACAACCATGCCCTGCGTCGGTCCGTGAACCAGTCCAATGTCACAGCCGTGTGCAACCGCAGCCTGATTGCGACACGATCCCTGCACGAGGTTCTCGGGGTCCCGATGCAACGGGTGATCGCGTGCGAACACCCGGCCATCGTCCCCTTCGGCACACCGAAGACCCTGCCGCAAGGCGGTGCCCTGTCGCTGGTCTATGCAGGCACCCTGTCGCGTTCCAAAGGGGTGGAGGATCTGCTGAATGCAACCGCGCGGCTGGTGAAGCAGGGGCGTGTCGTGACTCTCCGGCTGGCCGGCGACGGCCCCGAAGCATCAATGTTGCAGGCGCACGCCACGCAGCTCGGACTGGGGACGGTGGCGGAGTTTGTCGGGCGCGTATCCAACGCAAGGGTTCGCCAGCTCATGGCCGAGGCCGATGTCGTGGTGGTGCCATCGCGGCACGACTATGACGAGGGACTGCCGAACGTGATCTCCGAGGGGCTTGCGTCGCATACACCGGTCATCGTCTCGGATCATCCCGCCTATGCCGCGCGTTTCGTCCCGGATCGCGACGTGGTGATGTTTCCGGCACATGATGCCGACCAGCTTGCCGACGCGATGGCCCGGCTGGCCGACAGCCCCGCTCTCTATCGTGCCCTGTCCGATCGCTCGGCCCGCACGCTTGACGGGCTGTTCTTCGGAACCTGCATCTTTACCATTCTGCAATCTTTCGTCGATGACCCACGGGACCGTTCAGGATGGGTGCGTCGCTTTTCCATGGCCGAAGGGAAAGATTACCACTGCCGGTAAGACCGCTGGCCGCCCCAAGGCCGGTCCCTTGGCATGAAACCCGACCGGTCCGTGACGGCCATGACGAAGGGATCACTCGACGGTTACAGACTTTGCCAGATTGCGCGGCTGGTCAACATCGGTGCCCTTGGCCACCGCGGTGTGATAGGCCAGCATCTGCGCCGGCAGGGCATAGAGGATCGGGGCGAACATCGCCGGCACTTCGGGCAGGGTGATACGCTGCCAGACCTGTTCGCCGGCCTCTTTCATGCCGGGACCGTCGCTGATCAGAACCACTTTGCCACCCCGGGCCAGCACCTCCTGCATATTCGACACGGTCTTGTCGAACAGGCGGTCATGCGGGGCCAGAACGATCACCGGCACGTTCTTGTCCACCAGGGCGATCGGCCCGTGCTTGAGTTCGCCCGACGCATAGCCTTCGGCATGTATATAGCTGATTTCCTTAAGCTTGAGCGCTCCCTCCATTGCAAGAGGATACATCTGGCCACGACCCAGGAAAAGCACGTCGCGCGTCTCGGCCAGCTTTTTGGCGACGGTGCGGATTTCGTCGTCAAGGCCGAGCACCACGTTCATCAGGCCGGGCACCGATTGCAAATCGGCCAGGTATCGGGCGAGGGCGTCGGCCTTGATCCGGTCGCGCTGTGCGGCCGCTTTCAGCGCCAGCAGCGCCAGCACCGTCAACTGGCAGGTGAACGCCTTTGTCGAGGCGACACCGATTTCCGGACCGGCATGGATTTGCAGCGCCAGATCGCTTTCGCGGGCAATCGAGCTTTCCTCGACATTCACGATCGACAGGATCGCCGCAGCCTTTCCGCGACAATGACGCAGCGCGGCCAATGTGTCCGCGGTTTCGCCCGACTGGCTGACGAAGACGGCCAGGCTGCGGGGCGGGATCGGCGGATCACGATAGCGGAATTCGGATGCGATATCGACATCCACCGGCAGGCCGGCCACCTTTTCGAACCAATATTTCGCCGTCATGCATGCCAATGAGGCCGTGCCGCAGGCGACCATGATGACGCGGTCATAATCGGCAAAGTCCGGCGCCCCGGGCGGCAAACGCACGTCGCGGCCGTCGGCCGTCAGGTAATGGCGCAGAGCGTTGCCCATGACCGAGGGTTGCTCGGCGATCTCCTTGGCCATGAAATGGCGGTGGCCGGCCTTTTCGACCTGTGCTGCGTCGATCCTCACCGTCTTGACGGGGCGGTCGATGCGGTGGCCCTGCGCATCGAAGATCTCTGCGCCGGCGCGGGTGATGATGGCGCGGTCGCCTTCCTCCAGATAGGTGATCCGGTCGGTCAGCGATGACAGGGCGATGGCGTCGGAGCCGACGAACATCTCTCCGTCCCCATGGCCGATGGCCAGAGGCGAGCCCTTGCGCGCCGCCACGATCAGATCGTCTTCGCCATCGAACAGGAAACACAGCGCGAAGGCGCCTTCCAGCCGGTCCAGAGTGCGTATCGCCGCCTCGGCCGGGGGCAGGCCCGCGTCGAGGTAATGGCGTGTCAGCAGCGCGACCACCTCGGTGTCGGTCTCTGACTCGAAGGTCATGCCGTCGGCGATCAGTTCTTCGCGCAGGGTGCGGAAATTCTCGATGATCCCGTTATGCACGACCGCAACCCCACCCGCGCAGTGCGGGTGGGCGTTGGTGACGCTTGGTGCGCCATGCGTGGCCCAGCGGGTGTGGCCTATACCGGACTTGCCCGCCAGCGGGTCGTGGACCAGCAGGTCGGACAGATGCACCAGCTTGCCTACGGCGCGGCGCCGGTCCAGCCGGCCGTCATTGACCGTAGCGATACCGGCACTGTCATACCCCCGGTATTCCAGGCGCCGCAGCGCCTCCAGTATGACAGGCGCGGCCTCATGCTTGCCCAGAACCCCTACGATGCCACACATGGAATCCTCAATTCTGACGCCGTGCCCTGGCGTCCTTAAGTTTCTGCATCAGCTTGCGGGCGAGCCCGGGTTTGTTGACCTGTCGCGCCCGCCCGATCGCGATCGCCCCGTCGGGCACGTCCTCGGTGATGACCGACCCCGAGCCGGTGAGCGCGTCTGCCCCCACCCTGACCGGGGCGACCAGCATGGTGTCCGAACCGATGAAGGCCCGCGCGCCGATCTCGGTGTGGTGCTTGAACACGCCGTCATAGTTGCAGGTAACGGTGCCCGCCCCGATATTCGCCGCCGCGCCCACAGCGGCGTCACCGATATAGCTCAGGTGGTTGGCCTTGGCGCCCTCGCCAAGGGAGGCGTTCTTGATCTCGACGAAATTGCCGACATGGACGTCCTCGGACAGTTCGGCGCCGGGGCGCAGGCGGGCGAAGGGGCCGACGATCGCCCCGCGCGAGACGTGGCACCCTTCGAGATGCGAGAACGCCCGGATGCGCGCGCCGGATTCCGCGGTGACGCCGGGGCCGAAGATCACGTCGGGTTCAATCAGCGCGTCGCGGCCGAGCACCGTATCATGGGCAAAGAACACGGTCTCGGGAGCGATCAGCGTGACCCCGTTCTCCAGTGCCTGGGCGCGGGCGCGGGCCTGGAAAGCGGCTTCGGCGCCGGCCAGTTGCGCGCGGGTATTCACGCCCAGGGTCTCGGATTCGTCGCAGGTGACGACGCCCGCCGACAGCCCGCGGCGACGCGCGCCCGACACGATGTCCGTCAGATAGTATTCGCCCGAGGCATTGTCGTTCGAAAGCTCCTCGACCAAGTCGAAGATCAGCCGGGACCCGGCGACCACGACGCCGCTGTTGCACAGCGTTATCTCGCGCTCGGCCGGGGTGGCGTCCTTGAATTCCACGATCCGGTCCAGCCGGTCGCCCGTCATCATCAGCCGGCCGTAACGGCCCGGGTCGGCGGCATGAAATCCCAGCACCACGACGTCATTTTCCTGCCGCGCCTCGATCATGGCGGCCAGGGTTTCGGGCCGGATGAAGGGCGTGTCGCCATACAGCACGATCACGTCGCCGTCGAAACCGTCCAGCGCGGCGCGTGCCTGCGCCACGGCATGGCCGGTGCCGCGCTGTTCGCCCTGAACCACAATCCGCACGTCCGGGTCATGGTCGCGGGCAGCGTCGGCCACCGCTTCGCCGCCATGGCCGGTGACCACCACGATGCGCGCAGGCGCCAGCGCCGCGCCCGATTTCATGGCATGGACCAGAAGTGGCGCACCGGCCAGCGGGTGCAGCACCTTGGGCAGGTCCGAGTTCATTCGGGTGCCCTGTCCGGCTGCAAGAATGACCAGTGCTGTCTGCATGAAATCCACTCTTCCCTTTGGCTGGCGACGGTTTTATCCGGGAATGGGACATATTCAAGGCCGAAGCCGGTCACTTGGCGTTACAGCCGGTTTCAGGCTTCGGCGGATCGGCGCCGAAAGGACATGCATGCGCACGGTAATCTTCGATCTCGACGGTACGCTGGCCGACACGAGCGATGACCTGATCGCCGCGGCCAACGACTGTTTCCAGGGGCTGGGCCTGGGGGCGCCGCTGGATCCGGCCACCGATGCGGTCACGGCCTTTCGTGGTGGGCGGGCGATGCTGCGGCTGGGATTCGAACGGGTCAAGTCCGGCTGGGCCGAGGCCGAGGTGGATGCGCAATACCAACCGTTCCTGGAACTTTACGGCGCGGGTATCGACCGGCAGACGCGTCTTTATCCGGGCGTCGAGCGGGCGATGGACCGGCTGTGCGCGGCCGGGTTCCGTCTGGGGATCTGCACCAACAAGCCCGAGGCGCTGGCCGAGCTTCTTCTGGCGCGGCTCGGGGTGCGCGGGCAGTTCGATTCTCTGGTGGGGGCCGACACGCTGCCCACCCGGAAACCTGACCCGGCGCCCTATGTCGCCGCGGTAACGCGGGCGGGCGGGACGGTGAACCGTTCGATCCTTGTCGGCGATACCGTGACCGATCGCGATACGGCGCGCGCCGCGGGCGTGCCCTGCGCCCTGGTCACCTTCGGCCCGGAGGGCCGCGGCGTGGCGCGCCTGAAGCCCGAGGCGCTGCTGGATGGCTATGAGGGCCTGCTCGATCTGGCCGAGGGGCTGCTGCCGATGTGAGATCCGGTTTTTCGCGGAAAAACCGGGCCTTCGGCGAGAGTATTGGGGGCAAGATGAAAACGATCGAGCGGGACGGCACGATTGACTCGACCTGCATTCGGGGCATCCTGAGCCGATGAGCGAGGTTTTCACCGGCAGTTTCACCCAGCAGGAGCCAATCCCGGAAGAGGGAATCGAGGCAGCCTGTGCGGTGCTGCGCAGTGGCAGGCTGCACCGATACAACCTTGCCGGCGGCGAGGCGGGCGAGGTGGCGCATCTGGAACAGGAATTCGCCGCCGCCACCGGGGCGCGCTATTGTCTGGCAGTGGCGTCGGGGGGCTACGCCATGGCCTGCGCGTTGCGCGCCAGCGGGGTGCAGCCCGGCGATCCGGTGCTGTCAAACGCCTTTACGCTGGCGCCGGTCCCCGGGGCGATTGCCAGCCTGGGCGCGGTGCCGGTTTTCGTCGATGTGGCCGATGATCTGACCATCGACCTGGCCGATCTTCGCAGGCAGGCCGCATCAAGCGGTGCCAGGGTTCTGCTGCTCAGCCACATGCGCGGGCATATCTGCGACATGGCCGCGCTGATGGAAATCTGCGATGCCGCCGGGGTCACGGTGATCGAGGATTGCGCGCATACGATGGGCGCCGCTTGGGACGGGGTGCCGAGCGGACGCTGGGGGCGGGTCGGTTGTTTCTCGACCCAGACCTACAAGCACCTGAACTCGGGCGAGGGGGGGCTGATCGTCTCGGATGATCCGGAGGTGATGGCGCGTGCGGTACTGCTGTCGGGGTCGTACATGAACTATGACCTGCACGCGTCCGCGCCGCCGCCGGAAGCGTTCGGTGACCTGCGGCGGGACGTGCCCAACATCTCGGGGCGGATGGACAATCTGCGCGCCGCGATCCTTCGACCGCAGCTGCGCACGCTGGAGGATCAATGCGCGCGCTGGAATGCGCTTTACCGCCTCGTCGAGGCCGGACTCCAGGCGACGCCCGGCCTTGCGCTGATCCGGCGCGATCCGCGGGAGTGCTTCGTCGGCTCGTCGATCCAGTTCCTGTTGCGCGACTGGCCGGGCCGCAGGGTGCAGGCTGTGCTGGACCGGTGCCGCGCGCGGGGGGTCGCGTTGAAATGGTTCGGCGCGCCCGAACCAAGTGGCTACACCTCGCGCTACGATCACTGGGCCTTTGCCGCGCCACCGCGCCTGCCGCAGACCGATCGGGTTCTGGCGGGGCTGGTCGACATGCGCCTGCCGCTGACCTTCACGCGCGAGGATTGTGCGTTGATCGCCCGCATCATCCGTGCCGAGGTTTCCGCGGTCTGGCAGGCCGGCTGAGGCGATCAGCCGGACTCCCGGTCGGGGGCGGAACGCTTGACCCGACTCGCCGGTGGCGCTTAAATGAACGGGTGTTCAATAAATCGCATCGGAGGAGGTCCGGCGATGTTCAATGCCACGATGAAATTCGATCTGGGCGAAGATGTCGCCGCGCTGCGCGAGACCGTCCATCGCTGGGCGCAGGACCGCGTGAAGCCGCTGGCCGCCGAGATCGACCGGACCAACGCCTTTCCGGCCGCGCTGTGGCGGGAAATGGGTGAACTGGGCCTTCTGGGTATCACCGTGGACGAGGATCATGGCGGCGCCGGCATGGGCTATCTGGCCCATGTCGTCGCGGTTGAGGAGATCGCGCGCGCCTCGGCAAGCGTTTCGCTGTCCTACGGCGCGCATTCCAACCTCTGCGTGAACCAGATAAAGCTGAATGGCAACGAGGAGCAGAAGCGCAAGTATCTGCCCGGCCTGATCTCGGGCGCGCATGTCGGCGCGCTGGCAATGAGCGAGGCGGGGGCGGGCTCGGACGTGGTCGCAATGAAGCTGCGCGCCGAAAAACGGAGCGGGTATTATGCGCTCAACGGCACGAAATACTGGATCACCAACGGCCCCGACGCCGACACGCTGGTCGTCTATGCCAAGACCGACCCCGAGGCGGGCAGCAAGGGCATCACCGCTTTCATCGTCGAGAAGGACATGAAGGGCTTTTCCACCGGCCCGCATTTCGACAAGCTGGGAATGCGTGGCTCGAACACCGCCGAGCTGATCTTCGAGGATGTCGAGGTGCCGTTCGAGAAC
>JADQCD010000133.1 GCA_016278285.1 Actibacterium sp. | reverse complement strand
CGATGGCGTTCAGGTATGGTCCGGCATGGAACACCAGTTCATAGGTGCCTGTCGCAAACTCCGCTTCAGGCAGAATCGGGCTGTCGGTGCGTCCGTCGGCGTTGGTGGTCAGGTGGCGCAGATGCTGGCGCGTCGTGCCTTCGATGCGGTAAAGGTCCACCGCGAGCCCCGCCGCCGGACGCCCGCGCGCCGTGTCCAGAACATGAGTCGTCAGGTATCCGCCGTTTCCCGCCATGCCCGTTTCCTCCGAATGCTGCGAACCATGCGCCGACTGTGCCATGAAACCGCCCGTTCCGGGTAGCGGTCAGGCACCCCGAAGGTCTTTCAGTTATTTCTTGAAAGAGAGGTGCCGCCGTGGGCGGTACACATATCCGAAGGTGACAAGCAGGAGCGTGCAATGCGGCGATACCCGCGCGACATGCATGGATACGGGGCCACCCCGCCGGATGCGAAATGGCCGGGCGGCACCAGAATTGCGGTTCAGTTCGTGCTGAACTACGAAGAAGGCGGTGAGAATTGCATCCTGCATGGCGATGCGGCCTCCGAGGCGTTCCTCTCCGACATTGCCGGCGCCGCACCGTGGCCGGGCCAGCGTCACTGGAACATGGAATCGATCTATGAATACGGCGCGCGTGCCGGGTTCTGGCGTCTGCACCGCCTGTTCACCGACGCCGGAATCCCGGTCACGATCTTTGGCGTGGCCACCGCGTTGGCGCGCAGCCCCGCGCAGGTCGAGGCGATGCAACAGTCCGGTTGGGAGATCGCCAGCCACGGCCTCAAATGGGTCGAGCACAAGGACATGCCCGAAAGCGAAGAGCGTGCCAGCATCGCCGACGCCATCCACCTGCACATGCAGGTCACGGGCGAACGTCCGCTGGGCTGGTACACCGGGCGGTGCAGCGCCAACACCGTGCGTCTGATCGCCGAGGAAGGCGGATTTGCCTATGTGTCCGACAGCTATGACGACGACCTGCCCTATTGGCTGGAAATTGGCGAACGCGATCAACTGGTCATCCCCTACACGCTGGAAGCCAACGACATGCGTTTCGCAACGTCGCCCGGCTATGTCACCGGCGCGCAGTTCTTCCAATATCTCAAGGACGCCTTCGATACGCTCTATGCCGAGGGCGTGGCCGGCACGCCGAAGATGTTGAGCGTCGGGCTGCACAACCGGCTGATCGGTCGCCCGGGCAAGCTGGCCGGGCTGAAGCGCTTCATTGACCATATCAAGGCGCATGATGGTGTCTGGTGCCCGCGCCGCATCGACATCGCCCGACATTGGGCCAGGATGCATCCGCATGTCCGGCGCGATCGGCCCAGCCGGATGGCGCGCGCCGATTTCGTTGCGCGGTTCGGCGGTGTGTTCGAGCATTCGCCCTGGATCGCCGAACGCGCTTTTGATCTCGAACTGGGGCCCGCGCATGACACGGCCGTTGGCCTGCATTCCGCGCTGGCGCGAAGCTTCCGATCCACCTCCGACGATGATCGGCTGGGCGTGCTGGCCGCCCACCCCGATCTGGCGGGGAAACTGGCCGCCGCCAGGCGCCTGACCGACGAATCCGCGTCCGAGCAGTCCAGCGCCGGGCTCGACGCGCTGACCGATTCCGAGCGCGCCGAATTCACGCGGTTGAACGAAGCCTACACCGCGAAGTTCGGCTTTCCCTTCATCATTGCCGTGCGCGATCATGACAAGGCCGGTATTCTCGCGGCCTTTACCGCCCGGCTGGATCACGACCGCGAGACCGAGTTCGCCGAAGCATGCCGGCAGGTCGAACGAATCGCGCGACTGCGGCTGGAGGACATGTTGCCGTGACCCGCAGCTATTTTTACCCCGAGGGCGGGCTGCCGCCGCAATCCGGCCGGGCCAGGGACCGGGCGATCTTTACCAACGCCTATGCGTTCATCCCCGCCGGCGTGATGTCGGATATCGTTACCAGTGCGCTGCCGCACTGGAAAAGGACCCGCGCCTGGATCCTTGCACGCCCCCTTTCGGGTTTCGCAGAGACCTTCGCGCAGTATGTGGTCGAGATTGGGGCCGGCGGCGGCTCTGCCAGACCGGAACCCGATCCGGGTGCCGAGGCGGTTCTTTTCGTGCTGCGCGGAACGCTCGCGCTGACGTTGGACGGGGTCGCTCATGACCTGACCCCCGGCGGCTTTGCCTACATCCCGCCCGGCACCGACTGGCAGGTCACGACCGCGTCAAGCGAAACCGCGACGTTCCACTGGATTCGCAAACGGTATGAACCGGTCGAGGGCATCCCGCTGCCGACCCCGATCGTTAGCCATGACGACAAGGTCGCGCCACAGCCGATGCCGGACACCAATGGCCTTTGGGCCACGTCACGCTTCGTCGATCCGGCGGATCCGAGCCACGACATGCATGTGACCATCGTCACGTTCCAGCCGGGCGGCATCATTCCCTTCGCCGAAACGCATGTGATGGAACACGGCCTCTATGTGCTTCAGGGCAAGGGCAACTACCTGTTGAACCGCGACTGGGTCGAGGTCGAACCAGGCGACTTCATGTGGCTGCGGGCCTTCTGCCCGCAGGCGTGTTATGCGGTCGGGGATCAGCCGTTCCGCTATCTTCTCTACAAGGACGTGAACCGCCATCCGGTGCTGACGTTGTGAGTAATGGCCAGGTCATCAAGGCGCGCGCCCTGAGCGCGGCAGAGTTCGCGCCCTTCGGCGACGTGCTGGACTTTTCCGGTGCCCCGCACAAGATCATCAACCAGGGGCTCTGCGGGCGCTGGCATGACCTGGCGCAGATGGATTTCGGCCCCCGGGGCCGCGCCGGCATAAGCCTGTTCGACGCGCAGCCCCGGCAGATGCCCCTGACGCTGGAAATGCTGGAACGCCACCCGGATGGCAGCCAGGCCTTCCTGCCCATGACCGAGCATCCCTTCCTGGTGATCGTGGCCCCCGACGCGGACGGGCGCCCCGGTACGCCGCGCGCCTTCGTCACGGCGCCGGGCCAGGGCGTGAACTATCATCGGGGCACCTGGCATGGGGTGCTGACGCCGCTTCACGCGCCCGGCCGCTTCGCGGTGATCGACCGTATCGGCCCCGGCGCCAATTTGCAGGAATTCTTGCTGCAGACCGAATGGAGGATCGAGATCTGATCCTGCCGCGAGCCGAGGCAACAAGCGGCCGCGTAACGTAAACGAACAGGGAGGAAGAGAATGACGGATACCTCGATGGGAACGGCGGAGCAACTCCGCAATCCGGACTACACGCCGCCGCTTGCCAGGGCGGTGCCGTTGGGCATCCAGCATGTGCTGGCGATGTTCGTGTCGAACGTCACGCCCGCCATCATCATCTGCGGCGCTGCCGGTATCGGCTTCGGCTCGGACCAGGCGGCTCTGGGCTTTCCCGACATGACCTACATGATCCAGATGGCGATGCTGTTCGCCGGGGTCGCGACGTTGTTCCAGACCATCGGGGTCGGCCCGGTCGGCGCGCGCCTGCCGATCGTGCAGGGCACGAGCTTTGCCTTCGTGCCTATCATGATTCCCGCCGTGTCGGGGATGGGCACCGCGGGGTTGGCCGGGCTGATGACCGGCGTGGTCATCGGCGGCTGCTTCCATTTCTGCCTCGGTTTCGTGATCAGGCGCATCCGCTTTGCCCTGCCGCCGCTGGTCACCGGGTTGATCGTGCTGATGATCGGCCTGGCGCTTGTCCGGGTCGGCATCCAGTATGCCGCCGGCGGCGTGCCGCTGATGGGCACGCCCGAATTCGGCAGCCTGGCGATGTGGGCCCCGGCGCTGGTCGTGATCTTCGTCACCCTGGCGATCAAGTTCTTCACGCGCGGCTTCACCGCCGTGGCCGCGGTCCTGATCGGGATTGTCGCGGGCTATGTCGTGGCATGGGGCATGGGCCAGGTCAGCTTTGCCAATGTGGGCCGCGCCGGCCTGTTTGCCCTGCCCTCGCCGTTCAAGTGGGGGGTCGAGTTCAACGCTGCCATCGTGCTGGGAATGTGCTTCATGGCCATCGTCTCGGCGATCGAAACCGTGGGCGATGTCAGCGGCATCACCAAGGGCGGCGCCGGGCGCGAGGCGTCGGACAGCGAAATCGCCGGGGCCACCTTTGCCGACGGGCTGGGCACCGCCATCGGCGGCGTTTTCGGCGGCCTGCCCAACACGTCCTTCAGCCAGAATGTCGGCCTGGTCGCGATGACCGGACTGATGAGCCGGCACGTCGTGACCATCGGCGCCATCTTCCTGATCATCGCCGGCTGCATCCCCAGGGTCGGCGCGATCATCAACACGGTGCCGATCAACGTGCTGGGCGGCGGCGTGGTGGTGATGTTCGGCATGGTCTGTGCCTCGGGCGTGAACATGCTGTCGGACGTGCACTGGAACCGCCGCAACATGGTCATCTTCGCAATCTCTCTGTCGGTGGGTTTCGGCCTGCAACTGGAGCCCTCGGCGCTGCAGCATGTCGGAAAGACCGCACAGATCCTGCTGACCTCGGGGCTGCTGCCCGCGGCGGGGATCGCGGTGATCCTGAACCTTGTCCTGCCCGAAGAGCTGAGTTCGGAATCGACCGAGGAGGTCAGCGGCGGCATGGCCGGCCACGGCTCGGGCTCGTTCCGGCGAGATTGATCCGCACCGCGGACATGACGGCGTCTTTGCCGGCGTGGCAAAGACGCCGCCCCTTGCACAAACCGGGCGCGGCCATTTTCCAATTTTTTTGTAAACTGTTTCACATGCGCCTTGTTGACGCAGGGCTTGCCAAAGACCTGTCTGCCCGCTTTGCTGGAGGGTGACGGAAAGATTTCGGAGCACCGGCTTTACGCCGCATCGGGCCGGTGCAACGCGGGACCCCCGCGAAACAGAAAGCGGTGCTGGATTTCACATGCCGGAAATCGTGTTTCTTCTGAACGGAGAGACAGTTCGCGTCGGGGACGAGCCGCCCACGCGCACCCTTCTGGACTGGCTGCGTGAGCGGCGCGGCCTGACCGGCACCAAGGAAGGCTGCGCCGAGGGGGACTGCGGCGCCTGCACGGTCATGGTCACCGACGAACGCGGCGCTCGCGCGATGAATGCCTGCATCCTGTTTCTGCCGCAGTTTCACGGCAAGGCGGTGAGGACCATCGAGGGGATCTCGGGGCCCGACGGCCAGCTTCACCCGGTGCAGGACGAGATGATTCGCCACAACGGCAGCCAATGCGGATTCTGCACGCCCGGTTTCGTGGTTTCGATGGCCGTGGCCCATGCGAACGGTGCCACGGACTGGAACGATCAACTTGCCGGCAACCTGTGCCGCTGCACCGGCTATGCTCCGATCGTCCGCGCCGCCCGGGCCGCGGCCGACCGGCCCGTGCCGGACTGGATCAGCGCAGATATTGCCTTCTCCTTGCCGGAAATACTCCCGGGGGTGCGGGGGCAGGCAGCCCCCGCCGGCGCGACGCTTGCGATGCCGGGATCGTCGGACGAACTGGCGGATTGGTATGCCGCCCATCCCGACGCGACGCTGATCGCCGGCGCCACTGATGTCGGCCTCTGGGTGACCAAACAGCTTCGCGCGCTCATGCCGGTGGCCTTCCTGAACGGTTGCCACGACCTGAAAGAGATCGGCGTGACCGATGACGGAATTCGCATCGGCGCCTGCGTCACCCTGAGCGACCTGCGCGCAACGATGGCCGTCCACCACCCAGATTTCGCCGAACTGATCCGCCGCTACGGCGCGGTTCAGGTGCGCAATGCCGCAACCATCGGTGGCAACATCGCCAACGGCTCGCCGATCGGCGACGGGGCGCCCGCGCTGATCGCGCTGGGGGCGACGCTGCACCTGCGCAAGGGCGATGCGCGCCGCGACATGCCGCTGGAGGACTTTTTCATGGATTACGGCAGGCAGGACCGCGCCCCGGGCGAGTTCGTCGAGGCCGTCACGATCCCGCGCCAACCCGACCGGCTGAAATGCTACAAGCTGTCCAAGCGGTTCGACCAGGACATTTCCGCCATCTGCGGCTGTTTCAATATCACCGTTTCCGATGGCACCGTCACCGCCGCGCGCATCGCCTTCGGTGGCATGGCGGGCATTCCGAAACGCGCCACGTCGGTCGAGACGGCACTGACCGGTCAACCCTGGACCGAGGCGGGCATCGCCGAGGCAAACGCGGCCTGGGACAAGGATTTTTCGCCGATGAGCGACATGCGCGCGTCGGCCGAGTACCGGCTGTCGGCGGCACGCAACATGCTGAAGCGCTATTTTCTTGAGGATACGGGGACAGGCGCGCGGGTGATGGAGGTGCAGCCATGAGCGTGGCATCCCCCCTGCCGCACGACGCCGCGGCACTGCATGTTACCGGGCAGGCACGCTATGTGGACGACATCCCCGTGCCCGCCGGCGCGCTGCATCTGGCGTTCGGGATGTCCACCTCCGCGCGCGCTGCGATCACGGGCATGGATCTGTCGGCGGTGCGCGCCGCGCCGGGCGTCGTTGCCGTGCTGACCGCCGCCGATCTGCCGGCGGCGAACGATGTGTCTCCCTCGATCCATGACGAGCCGCTGCTGGCGACCGGCGAGGTCTTTTATCACGGTCAGCCGCTGTTCCTGGTGGTGGCCGAAAGCCATCTGGCCGCGCGCAAGGCCGCGCGGCTGGCACAGGTGGCGTATGACGAACGCCCCGCCGTGCTGAGTATCGACGACGCGCTGGCCGCCGACAGCCGTTTCGAAGAAGGCCCGCGCCTGTTCGAAAAGGGCGATGCGGCCACCGCCATCCGCAACGCCGCGCATGTCGTCGAGGGAAAGATCGAGATCGGCGGGCAAGAGCATTTCTACCTCGAAGGCCAGGCCGCGCTGGCGTTGCCACAGGAGGGTGGCGACATGGTCGTACATTCGTCCACCCAGCATCCGAGCGAGATCCAGCACAAGGTGGCCGATGCGCTGGGCCTGCCGATGAACGCCGTGCGGGTCGAGACTCGGCGCATGGGCGGGGGCTTTGGCGGCAAGGAAAGCCAGGGCAACGCGCTGGCGGTGGCCTGCGCCGTGGCGGCGCGGGCGACCGGGTGCGCCTGCAAGATGCGTTATGACCGCGACGACGACATGACCATCACGGGCAAGCGCCATGACTTTCGCATCACTTACCGCGCCGGGTTCGACGGCGAAGGCCGGATCGCGGGTGTGGCGTTCGTGCAATACGCCCGCTGCGGCTGGGCCCAGGATCTGTCGCTGCCCGTGGCGGACCGGGCGGTGCTGCATGCCGACAATGCCTATCACCTGCCCAATGCGCGGATCGAAAGCCACCGGCTGAAGACCCACACCCAGTCTGCCACGGCCTTCCGCGGATTCGGCGGACCGCAGGGCATGGTGGGTATCGAACGGGTGATGGACCATATCGCGCATCATCTGGGATTGGACCCGTTGGAGGTCCGGGTGCGGAATTTCTATGCCGAGGTTTCGGGCGACGGCCTTGCCGGGGGGGCGTCTGCCCCCCGCGATCCTGCGGATCGCCCCCCCGAGAGTATTTCCGGCAAGGCGAAGCAGACCACGCCCTATCACATGGCGGTCGAGGATTTCGTGCTGCACGCTATGACCGAGGCGCTGCTCGAAAGCTCGGACTATCGGGCAAGGCGTGCGGCGGTGGCCGAGTGGAATGCGGCCAATCCCGTTCTGAAGCGGGGGATTGCGCTGACCCCGGTAAAGTTCGGAATCTCCTTCACGCTGACCCATTTGAACCAGGCGGGCGCGTTGGTGCATGTCTACCAGGACGGTTCGATCCACATGAATCACGGCGGCACCGAAATGGGGCAGGGCCTGTTCCAGAAAGTGGCGCAGGTGGCGGCGGCGAGTTTCGGGGTTGACCTTGCTGCAGTGAAGATCACCGCGACCGACACCGGAAAGGTGCCCAACACATCGGCCACGGCGGCCTCGTCCGGGTCCGATCTGAACGGGATGGCGGTAAAGACCGCCTGCGACACGATCCGCGCGCGCATGTCCGCGCATCTGGCCGAAACCCATCAGACCGAGCCGTCCCGTGTCTTTTTCGAGAATGGCCGCGTTTTCGTCGACGATGACGTTATGAGTTTCGCCGAAGCGGCAAAATCCGCCTATGAAGCGCGGGTCAGCCTGTCGGCCACCGGATTCTACAGGACGCCCGGGCTGGCCTGGGACCGGATTGCGGGGCGCGGGCGACCATTCTTCTATTTCGCCTACGGTGCGGCGGTGACCGAGGTGGTGATCGACACGCTGACCGGCGAGAACCGGATCCTGCGCACCGACATCCTGCACGATGCGGGCGCGTCGCTGAACCCGGCCATCGACATCGGTCAGGTGGAGGGCGGATTTGTACAGGGTGCTGGCTGGCTGACCACCGAGGAGCTGGTCTGGGACGACACGGGACGGCTGATGACCCATGCGCCGTCCACCTACAAGATCCCGGCCTGTTCCGACCGGCCCGCGGTGTTTAACGTGGCGCTGTGGGACAAGGGTCGGAACGTCGAAGACACGATCTATCGGTCAAAGGCCGTGGGCGAACCGCCCTTGATGCTGGGCATATCGGCATTGATGGCGCTGAGCGATGCGGTGGCGTCCTGCGGGGTGGCCTATCCGGCGCTGGATGCGCCCGCGACGGCCGAGCGCGTCCTGACAGCGGTTCAAAGGGTGAGGGCGACATGAGCCTGGACCGCGCAGCCCTTGCCCGTGCCGTGGCGGCACATGGCCAGGTGGTCCGTGTCGTCATCACTGCTGTGGATGGCTCCGCCCCGCGCGAGGCCGGCACCTCGATGCTGGTGTGGGCTGACGGGCAGGAAGGCACTATCGGTGGCGGCGCCCTTGAATACGCGGCGGCGCGCGCGGCGCGCGGGATGCTGTCGGCGGGGGAAGCGCGCCGGCACGACAGGATGCCGCTGGGGCCTTCCATGGGGCAATGCTGCGGTGGTGCGGTCCGCCTGTTGTCGGAACGGTTCGACGCTGGTTTGATCGATGGGTTGCCCGATGACGTTTTCGCCCGCCCGATCGAGGATTCCCGGGCCGGTGCGCCGCCCCTGGCCGTGCGGCGCCTGTTGGGCGCGGCGCGGGCAGGCGGACGGGCGCCTGCGCCGCAGCTGGTGCAGGGCTGGATGGTCGAGGCGATGTCGGTCGAAGCCAGGCCGCTTTGGATCTTTGGCGCGGGCCATGTGGGCCGGGCGCTGATCGATGTCCTGGCGCCGTTGCCCGGTTTCGCCCTGTCATGGGTCGATACCGCGGGTGATCGATTCCCGACGACGATCCCGGATGGCGTGACCCGGCTGATCGCCGAAAACCCCGCCGACCTGGTGGCCTATGCGCCCGTCGAAGCACGGCACCTGATCCTGACCTATTCCCACGCGCTGGACCTGGAACTGTGCCATCGGCTCTTGCAGCATGGGTTCGCCGGCGCCGGGCTTATCGGTTCGTCGACCAAATGGGCGCGATTCCGGTCCCGCCTGGCGCATCTGGGTCACACCGGCGCACAGATTGCGCGCATCCGCTGCCCGATCGGGCAGCCCGCTCTGGGCAAGCACCCTCAGGCCATTGCAGTGGGCGTTGCGGCGCAGCTATTGTCGCACGAAAGCGAAACCGCGGGCGCGAGGGGGGCCACGGGGTGACGAACCTTTTGACCATTGAGGGTTTGACCAAGGCCTATCCCGGCGTCGTGGCCAATGACAACGTGTCATTCTCTGTGCGCGAGGGCGAGGTTCATGCGCTGCTGGGCGAGAACGGCGCCGGGAAATCGACGCTGGTCAAGATGATCTACGGCCTGGTCAAGCCCGATTCCGGGCGGATGACGCTGCGCGACGCCGCGCATGAGCCGACCGAACCGCGCGCCGCGCGGGCGGCGGGTGTCGGCATGGTTTTCCAGCACTTTTCGTTGTTCGAGGCGCTGAACGTGGCCGAGAATGTCGCCCTGGGCATGGAAAATCCGCCGCCGCAACGCCAGCTTGCCGCGCGTATCCGTGAGGTCAGCGAAAACTATGGTCTTCCGCTCGACCCGTTTCGCGTGGTGGGCGATCTGTCCGCCGGCGAACGCCAGCGGGTCGAGATCATTCGCTGCCTGCTGCAGGATCCGCGCCTGTTGATCATGGATGAGCCGACCTCTGTGCTGACCCCGCAGGAGGTGAAGATCCTGTTCGAGACGCTCCGCAGGCTGGCGGCCGAGGGAACCGCGATCCTTTATATCTCGCACAAGCTCGAAGAGATCCGCGCGCTGTGCGACGGCGCCACCATCCTGCGGCAGGGAAAGGTGATTGACAGCTGCGACCCGCGCGAGAAATCGGCCGCCGAACTGGCCGAAATGATGGTGGGCAGCACCCTTCACAGTCCGAACCGGTCGGCAACGGAACCCGGAGAGATCGTTCTGGATGTTTCCGGCCTGTCGCTGAAACCTGCCACGCCCTTTGGCAAGACACTCAAGAACGTGCATCTGACCGTGCGCGCGGGCGAAGTGCTGGGGATCGGTGGCGTCGCGGGCAACGGTCAGGATGAACTGCTGGCCGCGTTATCGGGCGAGGTGCTGGCGGAAGCGAACGCGATCCGGCTGCACAACCGGCCGATCGGCCAGCTCGGGCCGAACGCACGGCGTCGGCTCGCCATGCTGTCCGCACCCGAGGAACGGCTTGGCCATGCTGCCGCCCCGGACATGAGCCTGACCGAAAACGCGCTGCTTACCGGTGCCATCCGTGAGAATCTGGTGGCAAACGGCTTTCTCAGATGGCCAGCCGCCCGCGCTTTCGCCGAGCGTATCATCAAGGGGTTCGATGTTCGCACCCCTGGTCCCGAAAACGCGGCGCGCTCACTTTCGGGCGGAAACCTTCAGAAATTCGTCATCGGCCGCGAGGTGCTGCAACGCCCCGAGGTTCTGGTCGTCAATCAGCCCACCTGGGGCGTCGACGCTTCGGCAGCGGCGGCGATCCGGCAGGCGCTTCTCGATCTGGCGTCCGAAGGCACGGCAGTCATCGTCATCAGCCAGGACCTGGATGAGCTGATGGAAGTTTCGGATCGCTTCGCCGCGCTCAATGAGGGGCGGCTTTCGGCGCCGCGCGCCGCGTGCGATCTGACGATGGAGGAAATCGGTCTGATGATGGGTGGTGCCCACGACATGGAGGTTGCGCATGTGGCGGAGTGACGGGGACCGTTCGACCAGCGGACGGAGCCGTTCCGGCCGTTCGGGGCGTATCGCATGATCCGGATGGATCTGCGCCCGACGCCCTCGCGGTTCTGGACCTCGGCGTCGCCGATCATGGCTGTCGTTCTGACGATGATTGCCGGCGGAGTTCTTTTTGCATTGCTGGGCAAGGATCCACTGGTCGCCATCCGCACGATCTTCTGGGACCCGCTGTTCGGCGAATTCGCTTTCTATTACCGGCCGCAACTGCTGGTGAAGGGCGCGCCGCTGATCCTGATCGCAATCGGGCTGAGCCTGGGGTTTCGGGCGGGTATCTGGAATATCGGCGCCGAGGGGCAGTATATCGTCGGCGCGATCAGCGGCGCCGCGGTCGGGCTGGCGTTCTATCCGCTGGACAGTTTCATCGTGTTTCCGTTGATGGTCCTTGCCGGGGCGCTGGGGGGCATGGCCTGGGCGATGGTGCCCGCGCTGCTGAAGGTGCGGTTCGGTACGAACGAGATTCTGGTGTCGCTGATGCTGGTCTATGTGGCCGAGAACCTTCTGGCGGCGATGGCGCTGGGACCGCTGAAGAATCCCGATGGAATGGGCTTTCCCGGCTCGCGCAACTTGTCGCAGTATGACAGTGCCGACAGCTGGATCGTCGAGTCGGCCGGGCTTCACTGGGGCGTGGTGGCGGCCGTGGTGGCGGTGATCTGCGCCTGGGTGCTGCTTAATCGTCACATGCTGGGCTTTCAGATCCGCCTGACCGGCCAAAGCCCCCGCGCGGCGCGTTTCGCCGGGGTGCGCCCCAATGCGCTGGTGCTGTTCTGCCTAGGCACGTCGGGAGCGCTTGCCGGCCTTGCGGGCTTGTTCGAGGTCGCTGGCCCGTCCGGGCAGATAAGCATCGATTTCAACTCGGGCTATGGCTTTACCGCCATCATCGTGGCCTTTCTGGGCCGTCTGCATCCGCTGGGAATCCTGTTGGGCGGACTGCTGATGGCACTGACCTATATAGGCGGCGAGATCGCGCAATCGCAGATGGCGCTTCCGGCCGCGGCGATCCAGGCGTTCCAGGGGATGCTGTTGTTCTTCCTGCTGGGGGTCGACGTCCTGACAAACTACCGCGTTCGATTCGGCAAGACGGAGGTTGCCTGATGGATCTGTCCTCGATCGATCCGCTTGTCCTGCTGGCGTCGCTCATGGTGGCTTCCACCCCGATTCTGCTGGCCGCGCTGGGCGAACTGGTGGTGGAGAAATCCGGCGTGCTCAACCTCGGTGTCGAGGGCATGATGATAACGGGTGCGATTTGCGGCTTTGCCATCGCGGTGGAAACCGGCAGCCCGGCGCTGGGCTTTCTGGCGGCGATGGCCGGCTCGGCGCTGTTGTCACTGGTCTTTGGTGTGCTGACGCAGATATTCCTGTCGAACCAGGTCGCCACGGGCCTTGCGCTGACGCTGTTCGGGCTGGGGTTGTCGTCGTTGATCGGGCAGGGCTATGTCGGGATCAAGCCGCCGCCAACGGTGGATCTGAACCTGGGTCCGATGCGCGACGTTCCCGTGCTGGGGCCGATCCTGTTCCAGCATGACGCGATGGTATATCTGTCGCTGATCCTTGTCGCCGCGGTCTGGGCCGTTGTGAAATTCACGCGCGCGGGGCTTGTCTTGCGCGCGGTGGGCGAGAACCACGACGCGGCCCACGCGCTGGGTTACAAGGTCGTGCGAATCCGCCTGATGGCGATCATGTTCGGCGGTGCGCTGTCCGGGCTCGGCGGCGCCTATCTGAGCCTCGTGCGCGTGCCGCAATGGACCGAGGGCATGACCGCCGGCGCGGGCTGGATCGCGCTCGCAATCGTCGTCTTCGCGTCCTGGCGGGCGCTGCGCATCCTTCTGGGCGCCTATCTTTTCGGCGGCGTGACCGTGTTGCAGCTCAACCTTCAGGCC
>JADQCD010000235.1 GCA_016278285.1 Actibacterium sp. | reverse complement strand
AAGCGGCACGATCATGTGCGGAAACACCACGATGTCGCGCAGCGGCAGGACGGGATAGGATTGGCTGGTTTGCTCGTTCATGCTCTTTCCTCGATTGGCAAGAGGGCACCGGCCCCGACATTCGGCGGCCACCGGCCCTCCCCGGTCATGGCGCTATATCTGGGATGAAACCCCGGAAATTCAACCATCACCTGCGGGATGTCTGGCCCGAATGTGCCCGCTGCGCGAAGGCTGGGCAAGCCATGTTTCATCGGTATTGCAGGGATTCCACGCTTTATGCGGTGCGACGGTCTCGCCGACCTATAGATGTTCGACATCGCCTTCCGCCCTTTGCGCATGGAAATCGGCCTCGAAATCGGCGAAGCGCCCCGCCGCGATTGCCTCGCGCATTCCGGCCATAAGCTGCTGATAGTAATGCAGGTTGTGCCAGGTCAGCAACATCGAGCTGATGATTTCGCCCGCGCGGAAGACATGGTGCAGATAGGCACGGGAATAGCCCCGGCAGGCCGGGCAGGCACAGTCCGCGTCCAGCGGGCGGGGGTCGTCCTGATGGCGGGCGTTCTTGATGTTGACCACGCCGCGGCGGGTAAATGCCTGGCCGGTCCGCCCCGAGCGCGAGGGAAGCACACAATCCATCATGTCGACGCCGCGCTGGACCGCACCGACGATATCGTCGGGCTTGCCCACCCCCATCAGATAGCGCGGTCGGTCCGCGGGCAGCATGTCCGGCGCATAGTCCAGCACGCCGAACATCGCCGCCTGCCCCTCGCCCACCGCCAGCCCGCCGATGGCGTAGCCGTCGAAGCCGATCGCCCTCAGCGACTCGGCGCTTTCCTCGCGCAGCGCCCGCGTCACGCCGCCCTGCTGGATGCCGAACAGCGCGTGGCCGGGCCGGTCGCCGAAGGCGGCTTTCGACCGTTCGGCCCACCGCATCGAAAGGCGCATGCTTTCGGCCACTCGCGCCTCATCGGCGGGCAGCGCGGGGCATTCGTCGAAACACATCACGATATCGCTGCCCAGCAGCCGCTGGATCTCCATCGACCGCTCCGGCGTGATCTCGTGGCGGGAGCCGTCGATATGCGATTTGAAGGTCACGCCCGTTTCGGTCAGCTTGCGCAGGTCAGACAGGCTCATGACCTGGAAACCACCGCTGTCGGTCAGGATCGGCTTGTTCCAGTTCATGAAGCTGTGCAAACCTCCCAGGCGGGCGATCCGTTCGGCCGTGGGACGCAGCATCAGGTGATAAGTGTTGCCAAGCAGGATATCGGCCCCGGTGGCCGCCACACTTTCGGGCAGCATCGCCTTGACCGTCGCGGCAGTGCCCACGGGCATGAATGCCGGCGTGCGGATCTCGCCACGGGCGGTTTGAATCACGCCGGTACGGGCCTTGCCATCCGTGCCGGACAAATGAAAGTTGAATCGCTTGCTCATATCTGATCCTGCATCCGCAAACCAAGCCGCCGGTATAGGCGATTCCGCGGCGAATCCAAGAAGGGGCGACAGATGGCCGACGGCAAGGACGATCAACCCGAAGGCATCCGGCTGGGCTGGGAGGAATGGGCCGCCCTGCCCGATCTTGGCCTGCCCGCGCTCAAGGTCAAGGTTGACACCGGCGCCAAGACCTCGGCCCTGCACGCCCACGAGATCGAGCCCTTCGGACCGGCCGACAGCCCGCGCGTGCGGTTCACGGTCCACCCGATCCCCGGCCGCTCGGACCTCTCGATCCCCTGCTCGGCGCGGATCGTGGACCGGCGCGAGGTGACCAGTTCGAACGGCGAGGCCGAGCTGCGCTATGTCATCGCCACCGACCTGACGATCGGCACGCGGCGCTGGCCGATCGAGGTCACGCTGACCGATCGCGGCAGCATGTCCTACCGGATGCTTCTGGGACGGCAGGCGTTTCCCGAGGACGCGGTCATCAGCCCGGCCGAGAGTTTCTGCCAACCCGAACTCAGCTATGACGCCTATCACTCGGCGCGTGTGCGCCAGGTGGCGCCGGCGCGCGCCCTGCGGATCGCCGTGCTCAGCCGGGAAGAGAACAACTATTCCACCCGCCGGCTTGTCGCCGAGGGCGAAAAGCGCGGCCATGTGGTCGAGGTCATCGACACGACCCGTTGCTACATGGCAATAAACGCGATGGCGCCCGAGGTGCATTACGACGGCAAGCGGCTGGCCCGCTATGACGCCGTGATCCCGCGCATCGGTGCCTCGGTCACGTCTTACGGCACGGCCGTGATCCGCCAGTTCGAAACCATCGGAACCTATTGCGTCAACGGTTCGGACGGGATCACCGCCAGCCGCGACAAGCTTTATGCTCACCAGATCCTGGCCCGGCACCGTATCGGCATGCCGACCACGGCCTTCGCCGCCTCGCCCAAGGATACCGGCAACCTGATCCATCTTGTCGGGGGCGCGCCGCTGATCGTGAAGCTGTTGGAATCGACGCAGGGAAAGGGCGTGGTGCTGGCCGAGACCAAGAAAGCCGCCGAGTCGGTGATCGACGCCTTCCGCGGTCTCAAGGCCAGCTTTCTGGTCCAGCATTTCGTGAAGGAGGCCGCGGGCGAGGATATCCGCTGTCTTGTGGTGGGCAACCGGGTCGTCGCGTCGATGAAGCGCACCGGGGCCGACGGCGACTTCCGTTCGAACCTGCACCGTGGCGGCAGCGCGGTTGCGGTGCGTATCACCAAGACCGAACGCGAGGCCGCGATCCGCGCCGCCCGCGCCTTCCATCTCAACCTGGCCGGGGTCGACCTGCTGCGTTCTTCCGACGGGCCCAAGGTGCTGGAGGTCAATTCCTCCCCCGGGCTCGAAGGGATCGAGAAGGCATCCGGCAAGAACCTGGCGGGGCTGCTGTTCGACGAGATCGAAAAGCGGGTCCGCCCTGCACCGGCCCGCCGGAAACGGACGACGGGAAAGGTTGCCAAAGCCTGACGGAATCGCGCAATCTGCCACGGACAGGTTGCGCAACATTCCCTGCTGATCGCCGCCGGCGTCTGGGTGCAGGCATCCTGTCCAAAACTATCCGAACCAGCCCACCCAGGTTGCCGCGCTGCGTCAACGGCTTCAGCACCTGTCGGGTCGGCACCCCGAAAAGCCCCGATACGCCACCCCACGACGACAGACCGCCGAGGTGATCGAACGCGCATAGGCGAAATGGGGCCGCCGGTCCGGCGGCCGTGCGTGAGCGTCCTCTGGACGTGGCCGGACATATTTCCTATATGTTTGCTCAGGTAAGTTATCAGGACAGGCCATGAACGACGCATCTCATCCGCTCGAAGGCGCCCCTCTCATCGCACCCTCAAGCACCGATCATCCGCTTTATGATCAGGTGGTCGAGGCCTGCCGGACCGTTTTCGACCCGGAAATCCCGGTCAATATCTACGATCTGGGGCTTATCTACACGATCGAGATCGATGACGAGAACGCGGTGCGCGTTATCATGACCCTGACCGCGCCCGGATGTCCCGTGGCCGGCGAGATGCCGGGCTGGGTGGCCGAGGCGATCGAGCCGCTGGCAGGGGTAAAGCAGGTCGACGTGGAGATGACCTGGGACCCGCCTTGGGGAATGGACATGATGAGCGACGAAGCCCGGCTTGAACTGGGCTTCATGTAACGTCGCAAGAACGCCACGTAACGCCTTTAGAAACTTGACGAAAGGATCAATCCGATGTTCGGCATTCCCGGCAAGCAGGCAGTTACTCTGACCCCGGCAGCGGCGGCGCAGATCGTCAAGCTGATGAAGCGCGACCACAGCCACGGCCTGCGTATCGGCGTCAGGAAGGGCGGTTGCGCCGGCATGGAATATACCATGGAATATGTGGCCGAACCGGACCCGCAGGACGAAGTCGTGGAACAGGACGGTGCGCGGGTGATGATCGCGCCGATGGCGCAGATGTTCCTGTTCGGGACCGAGATCGACCATGAGGTCGACCTGCTGGAATCGGGGTTCCGGTTCCGCAACCCGAACGTCGTGGATGCCTGCGGCTGTGGCGAATCGATCAAGTTCGCCGAAAGCTCGGAGCCCGGCTGAAACCTCTTTGCCCTGGCCCCCCACCTGCCCTATTCATGATCTGAAAGACAGGAGGGACCCATGCGCAAACTTGCAGCCGGCAATTGGAAGATGAACGGAGTCGCGGCGAACCTGGCCGAGGTCGCCGCCATCAGGGCCGCGCATCCCGCCCCCGGCGTCGACATCCTGCTTTGCCCACCCGCCACGTTGCTGTCGCGCATGTCCGACAAGGCCGGCGCCGCGATCTTCACCGGAGGGCAGGACTGCCACGCTGCTGCGTCGGGCGCACATACCGGCGACATCTCGGCCGCGATGCTGGCCGATGCCGGCGCCAGCCACGTCATCCTGGGCCATTCCGAACGGCGCGCCGATCACGGCGAAACCGACGCGCAAGTGTGCGACAAGACCCAGGCGGCGCTGGCCGCCGGGCTGACCGCGGTGGTTTGCGTGGGTGAGACCGAGGCGCAGCGCGACATCGGCGAGACACTCGATGTCGTGGGGCAACAGCTTGCCGGTTCGATCCCTGACACCGCCACGTCCGCCACGCTGGTGGTCGCTTACGAACCGGTCTGGGCGATCGGCACCGGACGGGTGCCGACGCTGGACCAGATCGCCGAGGTTCACGATTTCATCCGCGCCGAACTGACCGCCCGCTTCGGCGACGATGCGGCCGAGATTCGCCTGCTTTACGGTGGCTCGGTCAAACCGGGCAACGCGGCAGAGATCTTCGCGACCCCGAATGTCGACGGGGCCCTTGTCGGTGGCGCATCGCTGAAGGCGACCGATTTCTCGGGCATCATAACCGCGCTGGAAAACGCACGCCGTTGATCGGCGGGGGCCGCCGATCAACGCAAGGGCTGGCGCCGAAGGCACACGATCAGATCAAACTCGCAATCCCGGCCGAAGCGGTCATTTCGTGATCAGCTCGGGACCCATCAGGCTGGTCGGCAGCCAGGTGGACAGGAACGGTACATAGGTCACCACGATCAGGAAGACGAACAGCACCGCCAGGAACGGAAGTGCGGCGCGCACCACGCGCATCATCGGCATCCCCGCCACACCCGAGGTGACGAACAGGTTCAGCCCCACGGGCGGCGTGATCATCCCGATCTCCATGTTCACCACCATGATGATACCCAGATGGATCGGGTCAATCCCCAGTTCGATCGCGATGGGAAAGACCAGCGGCGCAACGATCACGATCAGCCCCGAGGGTTCCATGAACTGACCGCCGATCAGAAGGATGATGTTGACCACGATCAGGAACATGACTGCATTCAATCCCGCATTCAGCATCGCATTGGCGATCTGCTGGGGGATCTGCTCGTCCGTCAGGACATGCTTGAGGATCAGCGCATTGGCGATGATGAACATCAGCGTAACGGTGAGCTTGCCGGCTTCCAGAAGCGTGTCGCGCGTGTCGCGGTGAAAAAAGGCGGTAATCAAAGCCTGTGGCTTGCGCCAAAGCGTCGTGGCACGGCCACCCGCCTCGGCCGGGGCCAGCGGCCCCATGTCGCGATAGACGAACACCGCGACCACGAAAGCATAGACAGAGGCCACCGCCGCTGCCTCGGTCGGGGTAAAGATCGCATCGGTCACACCGGGAATGCCGTAAATGCCGACCATGATGATCACGATCAGCATGAGGCCCCAGAACGCCTCGGAAAAACTATCGAAAATCTCGCCCCAGCCAAGCCAGTCGCCCTTTGGCATGTTGCGGACCCGCGCCATGACATAAATCGCGACCATCAGCATCAGCCCGGCCAGGATTCCGGGAATAACGCCGGCCAGGAACATGCGCCCCACCGATACATCCGTGGCCGAGGCATAGACGACCATCACGATGGAAGGCGGGATCAGGATGCCCAGCGTGCCGGCATTGCAGATCACGCCGGCCGCGAATTCCTTGGTATAGCCGGCCTGCTTCATCGCCGCGATGACGATCGACCCGATCGCCACCACCGTCGCCGGGGACGATCCCGACAGCGCGGCGAACATCATGCAGGCGAACACACCGGCGATCGCCAGGCCACCACGCAAATGCCCGACACAGGCGATAGAAAAGCGGATGATACGCTTTGCCACCCCGCCGGTGGACATGAAGCTTGAGGCAAGGATAAAGAAGGGGATCGCCAGCAGCGTGTAATGCCCCGCCATGGCCTGATAGAAGGATTGCGAGATCGAGGCCAGCGATGTGTCCGAAAACATCAGCAGGAAGATCGTCGAGCTGAGGCCCAGGGCCACGGCAATCGGCACGCCGATCATCAGCAAGCCGATGACCAGGGCGAAGAGAAAGACGACATCCATGTTGGGTTACCCTTCCCGGTTGCGCGCCGCGGCGTCGCTTGCGGCGTCTTCGGCTTCGTGGCTGACGATCATGCTATCCTGGGTTCCGCGCATGATGCGGATCGTCGCCTGCACCATGCGAAGCAGCATCAGCGCGACGCCGAAGGGCAGCATGGCATAGGGGATGAAGCGCGGCAGCTTCTCATAGGCTTCGCCCCGGTTGACGATCGGCTCGATCCAGCGCAGCCAGTCCAGCATCGGGATCTGCTCGGTTTCATACCACGCCTGGTCACGCGTGGTCTCGTCCAGCCCGGTCGGGAACCACCGCCCGGTCGTCGCGTCCAGCCCGGCGAAGGGCGCCCAGTAATCCCAGGCCCCCTTCAGCAGCAGCATCGCGTAGATCAGGCAGGCCAGCGCCGCGAGCAGCACAAGCACGCGCCGTGTCCGGCCGGGCACCACGTTCAGAACCGCGTCCACGCCCAGGTGGGCGGTCACCTTGAAGCCATAGCTGATGCCCAGCAGCACGAGCCAGGCGAACAGCACCAGCACCACCTCCAGGCCCCAGATGAGCGTCGAGTTGAAACCGTAGCGCAGCACGACATTGGCAAAGGTGATCAACGTCATCAGGCCGAGGATCACGGCAATCAGGGTTTCTTCCAGTTCATTGACGAACCGGCCGAGCGTTGTGCCCTGGACGGGACGAGACGGGCCACTCATCGGTGCTGACCTCCGCAAAAACTCTGATGGGCTTTCAGTTCGAGGGGGGCGGCCCGGCCAATCACCGGCAAGGCCGCCCTGTCATCAATGCGGATCGACGCCTCAGTCCCGGGCGTTGATTTCCTGCGCGAAGTCGATGTTTTCGGCGCCCACGTCGCTTTCGAACTGCGACCAGACCGGCTTCATCGCATCGACCCATTTCTGGCGCTGCTCGGGGTTCAACTGGCGCACCACGCCACCGGCGTCGATGATCGCCTGCTTTGCCTCCTGGTTGACCTCGTAACTCTTGGCGTTGCGGGTCGCAGTCACCTCGTGGACGATCGTGGCCAGCTGCGTGCGCACGTCGTCCGGCAGGCCGTTCCACCAGTCGGTCGATGTCACCAGCAGATAGTCGATGATCCCGTGGTTGGTCTCGGTGATGCCGTCCTGCACCTCGAAGAACTTCTGGCCATAGATGTTGGACCAGGTGTTTTCCTGCCCGTCGACGACGCCGGTCTGAAGCGCGCCGTAAACCTCGGAAAAGGCCATCGGCTGCGGGCTGGCGCCAAGCGCCTCCATCTGTGCAATCAGCACGTCGGAGGGTTGCACGCGGAATTTCAGGCCCTCGGCATCCGAGGGGACCAGCAGCGGCTTGTTGGCCGAGAACTGCTTCATCCCGTTATGCCAGAAGTCCAGCCCCAGAAGCCCGCGACGGGTCATGCTTTCCTTCATCGCCTGACCGGTTTCGGAGTTCTGGAATGTATCGACCGCGTCGATATCCTCGAACATGAAGGGCAGGTCGAAGATGCGAAACACCTTGGTGAACGCCTCGAACTTCGAAAGCGACGGTGCAGCCATCTGCACGTCGCCCTGAAGCATCGCTTCGAGCACCTGGTCGTCGTTGTAGAGCGTCGAATTCGGATAGACCTCCATACAGGCCTTGCCGTCCATCTCCTTGTTCACCCGGTCCTGCAAAAGAGAGGCCGCGATGCCCTTGGGGTGCTTGTCGGTGTTGGTCACATGGCTGAACTTGATGACGATCTCGCCTTCGTCACAGCCCATCGGATCGGCCAGGGCCGTCCCGGCGGTAAACGACAACGCCGCGGCTGCCGCGGCAGCGGTTACGAATTTCATGAGGTATCCTCCCAGATATCCTGTCTTTTCAGGTCAGTCTGCCCCGACGGGACAGCCTTTCATATTAAAAGCGCGACCTTCGAAGCCGCTCAACAGGGAAAATAAGTTTTTCTCGGTGGCCGTTTTCGCGGCGCAAATTCAGATATTTGCGCAAGGAACAGAAAGGACCGGACGCAGTGGGCGGAAAATGTCGGGCGGAATCCCGCACAGGTTCGATGCCGATTTGTGCGGAAACCCGCACAGAATCTCAGCGATACAGGTCGGGTCGAATCCCGTGGCGCGCCAGCTTGTCATAGAACGTCTTGCGCGGCAGCTTCAGTGCTTTCGCCGCCTCCGTGGCGTGGCCACCCGCCCGGCGCAGCGCCTCGATCAGCAGCGAGCGCTCGACGCCGGCCATCTGCTGCGACAGACCCGCGGGCTCGTCCTCGGGCGCCTCGACCTCGCTCAGCCCCATCGCAAAGCGCATCGCCGCATTCATCAGCGATCGCGCATTGCCGGGCCAGTCCTGCGCCATCAGCCGGGCGTTGACCTCGGGCGTGATCTCGGGGCGTGGCAGCGCGGCCTGCTCGCAGGCGATGTCGACATAATGCGAAAACAGCACCGGGATATCCTCGGGCCGTTCGCGCAGCGCCGGGATCCGAACCCGCGTCACGTCGAGCCGGTAGAAAAGATCGGGATTGAAGCGCCCCTGTTCCACCTCGGCATCGATATCTCGATACGTCCCGGCCAGCACCCGCAGTTCGGACCCGGTCTCGGACAGGTCCAGCAGCGCGAACTGCGCCTCCGCATCCAGCGCGGCCACCTCATCGACGAAGACCGAGCCGCCCTCTGCGGCGGCAAAGGCCCGCGCCAGCGTCCGAGACGTGGCCGATCCGGCGGCGAGCTTCTCGAACGGGCGGCGCGAGCCGGCCGAAAGCAGATGGATGACCTCGGCCACTTTCGCCGTGCCCGACCCCGGCGCACCGGTAATCAGCACGTCAGCCGCCGTGCCGGCCACCGCGCGGACCCGCGCACGCAGATCCTCGGCCACCTGCGACTGGCCTGCCAGCATCCGCGCCGCCGCGTCGCCGGATGTCAGCTGGCGCTTGAGGCGGCGGTTCTCCAGCACCAGTGCGCGGGATCTGATCGCTTTCTCGACGACGGCCAGAAGATCCTTGGGGTCACATGGTTTTTCCAGGAAATCATGCGCTCCGGCCGAAATGCCGCGCACCGCCATCGGAATGTCACCTTCGCCGGTAAGCAGGATCACCGGCAGGTCCGGATCCACGCCCTGCGCAAATTCCAGCAGCGCGAAACCGTCCTTGCCGGGCATCCTTATGTCGGTCAGCACCACGCCGGCGAAACCGGGGCTGACATGATCCTTCGCCTCGATATAGCTGCCCGCCTTCACCGGCTCCAGCCCGGCCAGCTCCAGCGTCTGCCCCAGCGCCTCGCGCACCGACTGG
This sequence comes from Actibacterium sp., assembly GCA_016278285.1. Taxonomy (GTDB): domain Bacteria; phylum Pseudomonadota; class Alphaproteobacteria; order Rhodobacterales; family Rhodobacteraceae; genus JADQCB01. Next base: position 3,564 of record JADQCD010000235.1, on the reverse strand, counting down.
TCATCATCGACAAGCAGAACCTTGCGGGTCACGCCGCCACCCCCTGCCCGACAGCAGCGAGTTCGACGGTGAACACCGCGCCACCTTGCGGATGATCGTGCCCCTTGATCGCGCCGCCAAAGCTCTGCACCAGCCCGTAGGAAATCGACAGGCCCAGCCCCATCCCCTCGCTCTGCCCGACCTCCTTGGTAGAGTAGAACGGGTCGAAGATTTTCCCGGGTTCGGCAATCCCGGGCCCGGTGTCGCGCACCGACAGGCGCACAACGTCGTGCGCACGCTCAAGCGACAGCTCCAACCGCTTGTCGGGCGTCTCCGCCATCGCGTCCAGCGCGTTGGTGACGAGGTTGAGCACCACCTGCTGCAACCGCACTTCGCCGCCGCGCACCAGCACCGGCGCCCGGGGCCGCGTCCAGCCGATGTCGACATCACAGGCCCGCAGGCGCGCCTCGCTCATCTCCAGCACCGCGTCGATTACCGCCACGAGGTCGACATCGGTCATCGGCTCGCTCTCCTGCCGGGCGAAGGCGCGCAGGTTGCGGATGATCCGGCCCATCCGGCGCGAAAGCTCCGCGATCCGGGCCAGGTTCTGCGCCGCCTTGTCCGGCGCGCCCCGCTCCAGCAGCAGCGCGCCGTTTTCAGCGAAGGACCGGATCGCCATCAGCGGCTGATTCAACTCGTGGCTCAACCCCGCCGACATCTTGCCGAGCGCCGAAAGCTTGCCCGCCTGCACCAGGTCCTGCTGCGCCCGTTTCAGCGCCGTCTCGGCCTCCTTGCGCTCGGCCACCTCGCGGGTCAGGTCGCGGTTGGCGGTGGACAGCTCGGCGGTGCGCGCCGCAACGCGGTTTTCCAGCACGGCATTGGCCCGCGCCTCGATCGCCAGCCGATCGGCCAGAGCGCGCCGCCGCTGAAAAAGCAGCAAAAGCGTCGCACCGAAGATTGTCATCAGCGCCCCGGCCACCGCCGCTTGCAGCATCGCGATCCGTTCGGCCGGGGCCACGTCCAGCAAGATGGCGCCCGTCATGCCGATCACCGGCAACGGCCGGGTCAGATGCAGCGCCCGCTCCGGCAGATACCGCCCGCCATCGATGGACCAGACATCGTGCCCGCCATGATCGCGCGACGTGACGGAGGGAAAGGCGGCCAGATGCACCGGGTCATAGCCGAAACGCGCCAGCGCATTGGCACCCGCTTCGCCACGCTCGTGCAATAGCAGCTCGTCCCGGTTGGAGATGAAGACCACCCCGGCCTCGTCGAGAAAATAGATTGCCTGCGAATCCCCGACCCAGGCCTGTTCCACCGCCACGACACTGACCAGGACCGTTACCGCCCCCAGCGGCCGGGGGGCACCGCCCAGGACCGGTGCCGAAAAGACGAAAGACCGCGCATTCCCCGGCCCCACCCGCGCGTGATGGGCGCCCAACGCCCCCTGCATGGCACGCGCGAATGACGGATCATCGGTACGAACGACCGGCGACACCCGGTTCGACCGGTTGGAACGCGCCACCACATTGCCCGCCGCATCGCGCAGGTAAAGCTCCAGCGTGCCGGTCATGTCCGCCGTTCGCAACAATAGCGCCTCGATCGACCGGGCAGGCACCTGCCCTTCCAGCACGGCGGCCAGCGTGGGGTGATCGGCCATCAGGACCGCAAGCTCGCGGTATTGCTGCAACTGGCTGACCAGCCGGTCCGAGGCCAGCGCCAGGTCCGACCGTCCCCGCTCGGCCAGTTGATCGAGCGCCGAGGAATAGGCAAACCACCAAACGCCGCCCGTAAAACCGGCGGCGAGGGCAAGAAAAAGAATGGTGCCGGCGGCGAACCGGTTCATCGGGATCCCCCTCCAAGGCGCCGGACAGTGTAGAAACCCGGTTTGGCATTGACCAGCCCCTTCGCCGGGCCCGCGCATCGGGCGCCGCATGACGATCCCGTCATACCCGACCGCTTCATCTTGCCAAAAATACTCGATCCCGCGGTCAGACCGGCAACACCGTCGTCGCCTTGATTTCCTCCATCGACAACAACGCCGTCACGTTGTGGATCTTCACCTCGGCGATCAGCGCCTGATAGAAGGCGTCATAGGCGCGCGCGTTAGGCACCCGCACTTTCAGGATATAGTCGATGTCACCGGCCAGCCGGTGCGCCTCCAGGACTTCGGGGCGGGACTGCAGCGCCTCCAGGAACCGCTGCTGCCACTCGGCCTCATGCTCGGCCGTGCGGATCAGCACGAAAAAACACGCCTCCAGCCCCAGCGCCTCGGGATCCACAAGAACCGTCTGTCGCGTGATGACGCCGGAATCGCGCATCTTTCGCACGCGGTTCCACACAGGTGTCTTGGATGAGCCGACCGCCTTGGCGATCTCGTCCAGCGACTTGCCGGCATCGCGTTGAAGTTCTGCCAGAATGCGTCGATCGATGTCATCGAGCTTGTCGGCCATGGCGCCTCTCGGGAAAATCGTTCCAAAATATCAGATCTGCGCCTGAATATCAGAACGTTTTCCCGGAGCCAAGCCAATGACCGGGCGCGATATTGACCCAGATCATGTCCACCAACCAACTGGCACGCTCTAACGCGACCGATCCTGCCCGGCAGGGGTTTTCGGCCCGCCCGCGGCGACGTAGACAGGGCGCATATTTCAGGACGGATGGACCCAGACGTGACCGAAACCGCATCGCACAAACCCGCCACCTTGCCCGACGCGCAAACCGTGACCGAGGTGCGCCACTGGACCGACAGGCTGTTCTCGTTCCGGGTGACCCGCCCCCGGTCTCTGCGTTTCCGTTCGGGCGAATTCGTGATGATCGGTCTGCCGGGCAAGGACGGACGGCCTGTCATGCGCGCCTATTCGATCGCGTCACCGTCCTGGGACGAGACGCTGGAATTCTATTCGATCAAGGTGCCTGATGGCCCGCTGACATCGCGGCTGCAACATATCCAGCCGGGCGACCAGATCATCCTGCGGCCCAAACCGGTAGGCACATTGGTGCTGGACGCGCTGTTGCCGGGCAAGCGGCTGTGGATGCTGGCCACCGGCACCGGCATCGCCCCCTTCGCCAGCCTGGTCCGCGACCCCGAAACCTATGAGAAGTTCGAACAGGTCATCGTGATGCATACCTGCCGGCTGAAGGCCGAACTCGACTATGGCCGCGAATTGATGGAAAGCCTGCCTGATGACCCGCTGATCGGCGAATTCGTGACCGGCAAGCTGCATTATTACCCGACCACGACTCGCGAAGACAGCCCGCGCATGGGCCGGATCACCGACAACCTGCACAGTGGAAAGGTGTTCGAAGATCTCGCTCTGCCACCGCTGGATCCCGCACAGGATCGCGCGATGGTCTGCGGCTCGCTCGGGTTCAACAAGGACATGAAAACGCTCCTCGAAAGCTTGGGCTTCCGGGAGGGGGCAAATTCAGAGCCTGCTGAGTATGTGGTGGAAAAAGCCTTCGTCGGCTGATCAGCGGACGTCGAAGGCGGCCGGGCGCGAAGCACCGGCGCGGGAATGGGGCGCCCTGAGGGGCGCCCCGCCCAAATCAGGCCAGAGCAGATTGGTCGCGGATTCGCGGCCG
>JADQCD010000316.1 GCA_016278285.1 Actibacterium sp. | reverse complement strand
CGATGTCGCAGATGTCGATGAACAGCCCGTTCTCGACCACGCCGGGGATCTGGTTGACGATCAGCGCCAGTTGCCGCGGGTTGCCGATCCGCGACAGGTGCATGTCGATGATGTAATTGCCCTCGTCGGTCACAAAGGGCGCCTCTCCGTTCATCCGCAGCGTGGTGTCGCGGGTCAGCACGTCCACGTTGATCAGCGTTTCCTCGACCAGCGCCTTGGTGGTCTGCCAGCCAAAGGGAATCACCTCGATCGGCAGGGGAAAGGCACCCAGCTGCCCGACTTCCTTGGCCGCGTCGGCGATCACGATCATCTGGTCGCTGGCGGTTGCCACGATCTTTTCCTGCAACAGCGCGCCGCCGCCACCCTTGATCAGATTCAGATCGGAATCGACCTCATCCGCGCCGTCGATCGTCAGATCCAGCCATTTCGCCTCATCGAGCGAGATCACGTTGATGCCGACCTGGCGGGCCAGTTCGGCTGTTCGGGTGGAGGTCGGCACGCCACGGATGTTCAGCCCCTCCTCGCGCACGAGTTCGCCCAGGCAACGCACCATCCAGGCCGAGGTCGAGCCGGTCCCGAGCCCGACGCGCATGCCATCCTCGACGAAATCCACCGCCCGCTTGGCGGCCACGAACTTGGCCTTGTCAATCGGGGAAAGCTGTCCGCTCATGGCTGATCTCCTGTCTGCTGCGCGCCGTTATAGGCAAGAAGCGCCCGCTCCGCGAGGGGCAATTGTCCGATGCGGCGCGGCACCCATCCGTCCTGCCACGGGTCCGATCGACAGCCACGGATCGGCCAGGCTTTCGCCGCGCCGCCGGTTTCCTTATCATTCCCCGACCGCAATGAAGCCCGGAGTGTCGTTTCCGAGACGGCGCGGCCGCGGCACGGGGTTCAATGATCGACCGGACAAGGCAGGGACCGTCAGAGATGTTTCTTTCCGTATTCGAGATGTTCAAGGTGGGCATCGGCCCGTCGTCGTCACACACGATGGGGCCGATGGTCGCCGCGGCGCGATTTCTGGACGTCTTGCGCGGCTCGCCCTTCGCGGCCCACGGGCTGCGCGCGTCACTGCATGGCAGCCTGGCCTTCACCGGGGTGGGGCACGCCACCGACCGCGCGGTCAAGCTGGGGCTTGCCGGGTTCACGCCCGAGGATTACGACGCAGCAGCGGCCGAGACGGCGCTGGCCGAAATGCGGGCGCAGAAGGCGGTCACGCCCGACGGGCTGGGCCGTCTGGCCTTCGACCCGGACACCGACGTGATCTTCGACTACGGCCAGCCCCTGCCCGGCCATTCCAATGGCATGATCGTGATGGCGACCGACGCCCAGGGCGACGTGGTCCTGCGCGAGACCTACTATTCCATTGGCGGCGGATTCGTGGTGACCGAGGCCGAATTGCAGGGCGGCGAGAAGGCGGCGCTGAAACAACTCAAACCGATCCCTTACCCGTTCGGATCTGCCGCCGAGATGCTGGACATGGCCCGCGACAGCGGCAGGACGATCGCCGAAATGAAACGCGCGAACGAGCTGGCCTATCGCACACCCGTCGAACTGGACCGGGGGATGAACCGCCTGTGGCAAGTCATGGACGACTGCATCGAGCGCGGCCTGGCAACCGACGGCATCCTGCCCGGCGGTCTGAACGTGCGCCGCCGGGCCCATGCGATCCACGAGGCGCTGAAATCCGAACAGGGACGCAACCTGACCGCGCCGCATATCATCAATGACTGGATGAGCGTTTACGCCATGGCCGTGAACGAGGAAAACGCCGCCGGCGGGCAGGTCGTCACCGCACCCACCAATGGCGCGGCCGGCGTGGTGCCCGCCACGATCCGCTATTGGCTGGACCATGTGCCGGGCGCAAGCCGCGCGCGGGTTCCCGAATTCCTGCTGACGGCGGCGGCGATCGGCGGGCTGGTCAAGCACAACGCCTCGATCTCGGGGGCCGAATGCGGCTGCCAGGCCGAGGTGGGCAGCGCCGCCGCCATGGCGGCGGCGGGCATTGCCGCAGTGATGGGCGGCACGCCCGGTCAGATCGAAAACGCCGCCGAGATCGCGCTGGAACATCACCTTGGCATGACCTGCGATCCGGTGAAGGGACTGGTCCAGGTTCCCTGCATCGAGCGTAACGGGCTGGGCGCGATCAAGGCGGTATCGGCCGCGTCGCTGTCGCTGCGCGGCGATGGCAAGCACCTGGTGCCGCTTGACGCGGCGATCGAGACCATGCGCCAGACCGGCGCCGACATGAGCGAGAAATACAAGGAAACCTCGCTGGGCGGGCTGGCAGTGAACGTGCCCAACTGCTGAGACGTGCTGCCCGGCTTGACGCGCCCTGCCTGCCGGGCGAAAGCGGCGTCATGAAAAACATGACAAGCGCCCCTGATCGCGTGGTCCTCGGCATCGTGCTGATGATCGGCTTCACCGTCACCGCCCCGATGATGGACAGCTTCGCCAAGCTGGCCTCGGCCACGCTGCCCGTGGGTCAAATCGTCGGGATTCGCTTTTCGATCCAGGTCTTGCTGTTGATGCCGCTGGCCGCAGCACTGGGTGTGCTGCAGGCGCCGCCGGCGCGCGATGCGCTGGTGCATCTGGCACGGGCGGCACTGATCCTGCTGGCGACCCTGGCCTTTTTCACGGCGTTGTCGGTCATGCCGATCGCCGACGCGATCGCGATCTTCTTCGTCGAACCGTTCATCCTGACGCTGCTGGGCGCGCTGTTTCTGGGCGAACAGATCGGCTGGCGCCGCATCCTGGCCTGCGCCATCGGCTTCGCCGGGGCGCTGTTGGTGATACGGCCGAGCTTTTCCATGTTCGGGCCGGTGGCCATGCTGCCGCTGTTCACGGCGCTCTGCTTCGCGCTTTACATGGTGCTGACGCGCGGCATGGCCCGCCGCCTGCACCCGGTGGCCTTGCAGGGCTGGACGGCGCTGGCGGCCTCTTGCCTGATCCTGCCGTTTCTGATGCTGTTCGACGGCACCGGGGTCGCGCCGCTCGATCCGGTGATGCCGACGGGCCGGTTCTGGATCTTTCTTGCCGGTGTCGGGCTGTTGGCCACGGTGTCGCATCTGTTCATCAGCTACGCGCTGCGCTTTGCCCCCGCGGCCACGATAGCACCACTGCAATACCTGGAAATCATCGCGGCGACGGTCCTCGGCTTTGCCATCTTCGACGATCTGCCCGACGCGCAGACCCTGCTGGGCATCGCGATCATCATGGGTTCGGGGCTGTTCGTTTTCCTGCGCGAACGCCGGATGAACCGCCCGCCGCCGCCAGCCCCGTGACCGCGTAACGCCGCAATATTCCGCACGGCCAGGATTGCGGGGGCCGGCGCCCGCCCATAGTCTTGTCAGAATGTCGAACGACCGTCCCCTTCTCGGGATCCTCCTGATGCTCGGTTTCTGCGTGATGGCCCCGACGGGCGACGCATTGGCCAAGCTGCTTGGAAGCGCGGTGCCGCTGTCGACCCTGGTAACCAGCCGCTTCGTCGCGCAGGCGGTGATCCTGACGCCGCTGGTTCTGGCAACCGGCGCGTCGATGCGGCTGACGCCGCGTGTGCTGGCCCTGACCGTGCTGCGCACGTTGCTGCATATCGCTGGGATCGGCACCATGTTCGCCGCGCTCAAGGTGCTGCCGCTGGCTGACGCCATCGCCATCGCCTTTGTCATGCCCTTCGTGATGCTGCTGCTGGGCTGGCTGGTGCTGAAGGAACAGGTCGGCCCGCGCCGCCTGATCGCCTGCACCGTGGGATTCGCAGGAACGCTGATGGTGGTGAAGCCCAGCTTTGCCGAGGTCGGGGCCCCGGCGCTGTTGCCGCTGGCGGTCGCCGTGATTTTCGCCCTGTTCATGCTGGTTACGCGCACCATCGCGCGTGACGCGGCCCCGCTGGTGTTGCAGGCGGCCAGCGGTGTCGTGGCCTGCGTCTTGCTGATTCCCGCGCTGGTCCTTTTCGGGCCGGACCTGTCAGGCTTTACGGCGGGCGGACCGCCCTGGGCGATGCTGATCAGCCTCGGCGCGCTTGGCACCGCGGCGCATCTGCTGATGACATGGTCGCTGCGTTTTGCGCCCACCTCGACCCTGGCGCCGATGCAGTATCTGGAAATCCCCTTTGCCACGCTGATCGGCTGGCTGATCTTCCGCGACTTCCCCGACGGGCTGGCACTGGCGGGAATCGCCACCACGATCGCGGCGGGGATTTATATCGTCATGCGCGAGCACCGTCTCAGCCGGCAAGCGCAGCGGCCACTGCCCCAAGCGCCGCCCGCGGCATGATCGCCACCATCCGGGGCGCATCGGTTTTCAACGCGACTTGCGGGGCGGTCACCCGGTTCGATGTGCCGATCCGTCCGCCCGGCACCAGTTCCAGCCCGTCGATGGGCCATTCCAACCCCCGGCTTTCGCCGCGCACCGGCCCGAAGGGAAACAGCGACAGGCGCATTCCCACCTCCAGGCGCAAAGACAGGCGCGGCGGCACAAGGAAGGCGATATCCGCGGCCCCGATCAGGACGCAGCGCGTTGCGGAGGCGCGCAGCAAGCCCGCCAGCGCCGCCAGTTCGTGGTCCAGCCGCGCCCCCAGGAATCCCAGCCCCAGGATCAGCGGCGCACGCAGCGCGGCCAGGCACTTGTCGAAATCCGTCGTTTCCTGATCGGGGATGCGGTGCAACCGCTCGGCCGGTATCGCCGCCTGCCCCGCCGCTGAAATCGAGTCGAAATCACCGATCACCGCCTCGGGCATCCGGCGGAACGCCAGGGCGGTATCCGCCCCGCCATCGGCCGCCACCAGCACCGGCGCCAGCCTCAGCGCCATCAAAAGGTCTTCCTTTGCCACCGCGCCACCGCCCAGAAGCGTGATGTTTTTCCGGGATTGAAGGATCGGGGCGGTCATGCCGATCTAACTGGCGGATTCGGACCGAAACCACAATCTCGTCATGAATAATCCCCCCAAATATCCCGTTTCCGGTCCATTCATGGATCTGCCCTGTGGTAAAACCTGCCCTGTTGGGAACGATAGAAAGCGAGTCCAGGATGGTCGGCACAAGTAAGATTTTAACAGTTTCCTACGGCACGTTCTCATGCACGCTGGAGGGATTCGACGATTCCTTCGGCACCATGAAAGCGATTGCCGAATACTTCCGTGACCTGGCCTCGGACGACCGCTATTTCGGCGCCGAGCCGCCCACGCCGGACACCGAGATGCTGCAACGCATCGCCGAGCGCGAAATCCGCCGGCAGGTCGATGCGCGACTGGAGGGCGACGGCGTGGTGCTGCGCGCCCGGGATGAGGAAAATGCGCTGGCCCGCCCGACGCCCGTGGGTCCGGCCCCGCAGGAACGACCGGCCCCTGAACCGCAAGCTGATGAAGCACCGTCACAGCCCGTCATGCCCCCGCGGGAACCCGAGGTTGAAGCCGAAGCAGCGGCCGACGATCTGGGGTCCGTGGCCGCCCGCCTGGCGCGGATTCGCGCCGTGGTCGATAGCGCGCGCAGCGCACCGCCGACGCCGGCATCGCAACCGCCCGCCGCGATCGCATCCGCAGCACCCGCTGCACCGGTCGGCCGGGACGCCTTCGAGGACGAGGATGAGGTCGCGCCGCCGGCCCCCAATGCCCAGGCTGCCGACACCGACACTCAGGGCGACGCCCACGACGCGTTCGAATCGCAAGAGGCGACCCTGGAAACTGCCCCGGAAGGAAAGACCGAACCCGCGCAAGCGGAACAGGAAGTCGCCGCCGACCAGCGGGACGAAACCGACGCCGGAACGGGGCCGGAGGCCGAGACGGACGAAACGCCGCTTCCAGGCAATCATGCCGAAATCTTCCCCGAAGATGGCGACGAAACCGGGCAATTGCCCGATGCGGTCATCTCCGCCCCCGCCGGCGGGCCGGATGAATACGACGATGAAACGGCCACCGACGATCAGGACTCAATCCTGAGCGCCGTTGCCAGCGGGCTTGCCGCGCACGCCACGGCGGCCGACATCCCCGCACGCGAAGCGATCTCCCGGCCCGATGAGAACACAGAACCGGACATCACCCTCCCCGAAGAGGCCGAAGCGGACGAGGCTGAAAACGAAAGCCCCGCCCACCCCTTTACACAGCCGGATGACGATGCGGACACGCAGCCTGAGGCGACCGGGGCCGAATCGCCAGAGGACGAAATTCGCGCCGCGCAGCCGGAAGAAACGCCGACAGAGGAGATCGGGCAAACCGCTGCGCCCGATGATGTGTCGGAACCGGAAGCCCCCTCCGACGACCTGCGGCGGACCCGCCGCCGGGCCCGCCGCGCGGCAAAGACCCGGCGCGCGGAATCGGAGGGCTCGGACCATACACGCAACGTCGCGGAGCGGGCGCGCGCGCGCGTGATGAAGGTCAAACGCGCCGAGATGGAGACCGGGAAAGACGAATTCGACGCAGCGCAGCCGACCGCCGGGGATGACGAAACGCAGGAACGGCCATCGACGCCGGATTCCGGCCCCCTGACGCTGGAAAACCCTTTGCGCCCGCCTGAACGGGACATGCCCGCGGCGTCCCCGGCCGGTCACGCGGCGTCGGCCCCGGACCGACAGGAAGATCAGGCCGCGCCCGAAACCGAAGCGGCAAGGGAAAACGCCGACCTCTCCCCCGAGGACGAAGCGGATCTGATGGCCGAACTGGCCGAGTTGGAAAACGAAACCGCAGCTTCAAGGACGCGCCCGGGAACGCAGCGTCAAGCCGGCGACGACGCCGCGGTCAACCGCCTGATGGACCAGGTGAATACCCGGATGGAAGGCCCCGAACACAAGCGCCGGCGTTCTGCGATCGCGCATCTCAAGGCCGCCGTGGCGGCGACCGTGGCCGATCGCGGGCTCAAGACGCGCCGCAATCAGGATGCCGAGGTCGAGGCCCAGAAAGCCCCATATCAACGCGATCTTCGTGAAGTGGTTCGCCCCACGCACCCGTCCCGGGGGTCTTCCAGGCAGATGCCCCCGCTGATGCTGGTGTCCGAACAGCGGATCGACCGTCCCGACGCCGATGCCACCCGCCACGCCGCACAAGGAAACCTCGCCCTGCAGCGCGAGGATCACGAAAGCGACGAAGATCCCGCGGCAAGCAACATCTTTTCAGACGATGACAGCTTTGCCGATTTCGCCGAGCGCATGGGCGCGCAGGATCTGCCCGAGCTACTGGAGGCTGCGGCGGCCTATTGCATGGCGGTGGAAAAGCACGATGCCTTCACCCGCCCGCAGGTGATGCAAACGGTGGCGGAATATTTCGGCACGGACGACTTCCCGCGCGAGGACGGGTTGCGTGCCTTCGGGGCGCTGCTGCGCGAGGGCCCGTTCGAACGGGTGCGTCGCGGCGAATTCACGATTTCCAGATCCTCGCGCTTCATGAGCGGAAGGCGTCAGTGATGTACCCGGTTCAGGCGAAGGCGCCACGGGGCCTTTGCCATCTTCGCCTGCCCAGATGTCACGGGGGCTTTGGTATTCCGGTTGGTCGCGGAAGATTCACTTCGTCCCGTCCGCGCCCCGGTTCAGACGTTTCCTGACCTTGACGTCGGTCTCCACCCCCAGTGCCTTGGCCAGCGCGGCAAAGCGAATTTCGGCCACTTCCCCGAACAGATCCCGGGCAGATTTGTCGAGCCACAGTTCCAGACGCTTGCGTTTGGGAAAATAGCGCAGTTCCGCCAGCCTGTCCGGCGCCTGGGTCGAGAACATCGCGCCGAATCGCATCGCCTTGCCGAGAACCTCGGCCTGGGCGATCTCCTTTTCGTCAAGCAGGCCGAAAAGCGGATCGAACCGACTGCCGCTGCGGCTGTTCTTGTAGCGATGCAGCAACGCCACGCCGATGAACACCCGGCCGCGATGGTCCAGCCCGCCCAGATTGGCGCGCGTGGCATTGTCGAAACACACCTCGTGTCGGTAATCGGGATGCGCCCGCCAGGCCGTGTCGTGCAACAGGCAGGCCGCACGGATCAGGCGCCGCCGCTCTTCGCTGGCGGTCGCAAAGAGCGGGCGCACGAAACTGTAGAGCCGCCGCCCGAACCCGGGCAGCCGCGCCTGGGTCGCCTCGGCAAAGCGCGCGGCTTCAATCAGCGGATCGCGGTTGCGCAGCCGTTCGGGCATCTGTTCGAACAGAAGCCCCTCGCGGATACCGTAGCTCGAGACGAAGATCTCCCTGGGCTTGAGCGTCGCCAGAAGCTGCTTGAGAACCTGCCCTGCCATCGGCACCAGCGACATCCGTTCGGACGAAGTGCCGGTGCGCGCGCGCAGATCATCCGGGTCATTCGCGGCGATCCACTTGATCGTGTCCAGGATGGATTTGCGCGTCATCCGGTATTCGTGCAGCACCAGCAACGGATAGCCGCGCCGCTCCATGTCCAGCCGCGCGATCGCCCGCCACGAACCGCCCACCAGGTAAAGCCGATCATGCCCGGTGCCGACCTTTTCGGCCAGTTCGGCCATCGTGGCCGCGATGTATTTCTTCAGCCCCTTCTTGCCGCCCTTCACGTCGCGCAGCTTCAGCGGGCCCAGGGCCGTGGTCACGCGCCGGCCGACCCGGCCATCTGACACCTCGGCCAGTTCCATGGACGAGCCGCCAATGTCGCAGACCAGGCCCTCGGCCCCCGGCCAGCCCAGAAGCACGCCCTGCGCCGACAGGCGGGCCTCTTCCTCGCCGTCGATCACCCAAAGCTTCAGTCCCGTCTCGCGCTCGACCTCGGCGCGGAACTCGGGCCCGTCCTCGGCGTCGCGCACCGCCGCGGTGGCGACAACTGTCAGCGGTGCGGCGCCCATCGCTTCGCCCAACAAGGCAAACCGCTTCAGCGCCGACAATGCGCGCCGGCGCCCGTCCGGGTTCAGCCGGCCGGTTTCCGACAGCCCGGCGCCCAGCCCGCACATCAGTTTTTCGTTGTAGAAATAGGCCGGGCTGCGCGCGGCCCCATCGAATACCACCAGCCGGACCGAGTTCGACCCGACATCCACGACCCCCACCCGCGATAGCGCCCGTGCCTCGGGGTCGTTGAAAAGCGGGCGGCCGAACGGCCCCCAATCGTCAGAGCGCTGCTCGGCGCTGCCATCCATCGGCTTTCCCCCGCTGGCCTTTCGCGACATTGCCAACACGGCGCGGCTGGCGTCAATCCTTTGAATGCGCAAGTTTCGGCACATCCGCCGCCCCGGCAGTGCCCCGCCCCGACAGCGACGGGTTTTCCATGAAAAAGCGGTGACAGTTGAAGGCGTCCGGCCCGACAGGATGGCGGGTAAAGCTGTTGTCGGGATTCATCACCCAGCTTTGCGCCGTATCGGCCAGGTTGGCGGCCATGATCTGATCGACGATCTGCGCCTTCACCGTATCGTTCCGGATTTCGATCAGCGCCTCCACCCGGCGGTTCAGGTTGCGGCCCATCCAGTCTGCCGACGATATGAAGACCTTGGCCTTTCGCGACGGCAGGCCATGACCGTTGCCGAAACAGGCGATCCGGGAATGCTCCAGGAAGCGGCCTACGATGGATTTCACCCGGATGTTTTCGCTCAGCCCCTTGATGCCGGGCCGGATGCCGCAGATGCCGCGCACCACCAGGTTGATCCGCACGCCCGCCGCGCTGGCGGCGTAAAGCGCGTCGATCACGTCCGGTTCGATCAGCGAGTTGACCTTGGCCCAGATCTCGGCCGGCTTGCCGTGTCGCGCGAACTCGGCCTCGCGTGCGATCAGCGTCAGCAACCGCGCCTTCAGGTCGATCGGCGAAATGGCGAGGTTTTCCAGCTTGTCCGGCTCGGCATAACCGCCAACATAATTGAACACCTTGGTCGCATCGCGGCCCAATGCCGGGTCGCAGGTGAACAGGCTGAGATCGGTATAGATCTTGGCGGTGATCGGGTGATAATTGCCCGTTCCGTAATGGGTATAGGTCACAAGCTGGTCGCCTTCGCGCCGGACCACGGCGCTGATCTTGGCGTGGGTCTTGTAGTTGATGAAGCCATAGATGACATGCGCGCCGGCCCGCTCCAGCCGCCGTGACTGTTGAATGTTGGCCGCCTCGTCGAAGCGGGCCTTGAGCTCCACCAGCGCGGTTACCGACTTGCCGTCCTCGGCCGCCTCGCACAGCGCGCCGACGATCGGCGACTCCTTGGACGTGCGATAGAGGGTCTGCTTGATCGCCACCACGTCGGGGTCGCGCGCGGCCTGTTGCAGGAACCGCACCACCATGTCGAATGTCTCATACGGGTGATGCAACAGCATGTCTTTCTGGCGGATCGCGCCGAACATGTCCCCGTCGTGATCCTGCACCCGCTCGGGCACCCGCGGGGTGAAGCTGGGCCACAGCAGATCCGGGCGATCGTCCAGCACCAGCTCGGACAGGTTGGCCAGCCCGATCAGGCCGCGCACCTCGATCACCTCGGTTTCGGTGATGTGCAGCTCACGCATGATCAGCGCACGCAGTTCCTCGGGGGCGCCGGCCGACAGCTTCATGCGCACCACCTCGCCGCGGCGGCGGCGCTTCAGCGCGACCTCGAACTCGCGCACCAGATCCTCGGCCTCTTCCTCCAGTTCCAGATCGCTGTCGCGCAGTACCCGGAACGAGCAGCTTCCGCAGAGCCGATAGCCCGGAAACAGCGATCCCAGATGGATCAGCAACAATTCTTCCAGCGGCAGGAACCGGTGCTGGCCGTCGCGTCCGGGCAACGGCACGAAACGTGAAATCTGATGCGGAATCGGCAGCAACGCCTGCAACTGGCGCCTGTCCGAGGCGCGCTCCAGTTGCAGCGCCAGGCAGAACCCCGCGGTGGGAATGAACGGAAACGGATGCGCCGGGTCGATCGCCAGCGGCGCAAGCACCGGGAAGACCTTGTTGAGAAAATAGTCCTCAAGATATGTCACATCCCGCCTGGTCAGCTTGGCGCGGCCGAGAATCGCGATGCCTTCCTCCTCCAGCTGGTGCCGAAGCTGGTTCCAGACCTGCTGTTGCGCCTGCAACAGCTTGCGCGCATCGCGGTCGATCAGCACCAGTTGCTGCGCCGGCGTCAGCCCGTCGGCGGCCGGGGTCGTATGGCCCCCGTTGGCCAGTTCGCGCAGGCCCGCCACGCGGACGGTATAGAATTCGTCCAGGTTGGCGGCCGAGATCGAAAGGAAGCGCATCCGCTCCAGCAAGGGCACGCGGGTGTTGCGGGCCTCGTCCAGAACACGCCAGTTGAAGCCCAGCCAGCTGAGTTCGCGATTGCCGAATCGTTTGGGCCCGGTGCGCTGCGCCTCGGGCAGATCCACCGGGTCCGGCATCGGCGAGTTCAGGAAATCGGCTGCATTCATGGCGACGCTATGACAACATTCGGTAACGCGGGGATGACATTTATCGCGCGCAGAGCAGCGGGTTGTCCAGCACCTCGGCGGCGAGCGCCCGGTTGATCCGACGTCCGGTGGCCAGCGCGCGCGCGTCCAGCACAGCGACCATGTCGCGCGCCGCGGCCGAGGAACGCTCCATCCGGCCGACCAGGTAGGACACCAGCGTCGGGGCCACTGCAAGCTGTCGGTCGGCGAACTGTTTCAACAGCAGCGCCCCCAACAGCGCGTCGTCGGGCGGCGCGATGGTGGCCGTTGCCGTGCCGTCGGCGCGGCTTTTCAGATCGGGCAGTACCAGCGGCCAGGACCGGGGCGCGCGGCGCGCGGTCAGCAGCAGAACGCCGCCCTCGGCCAATAGAAGGTTGTGAAGATGAAACAGCGCCACTTCGCTGGGCCGGTCGCCCGCGATACGGTCGGCATCTTCGACCGCAAGCGCCCGCAGACCGGCCAGCGCCGCAATGTCGGCGCGCACCAGATCGCCCGCGGCCACGATCCGGGCATCGGTGCGTTCCGCCCAGACATGGGCCAGATGCGTCTTGCCCGCCCCCTCGGGCCCGACGAGCAGCAACTTGCCCTGCGGCCACTGCGCCCAGCCTTCGATCGTGGCCACGGCAACGGCATTGGCCGGCGAAACAAAGAAATCCTCGCGCCCCCTGGCAGTCCGGTGAGGCAGGTCGAAGGTCAGCTGCTCGGCCATCTACTCGTCCTCATTGACCGTCAGGTCCTGTTGCTCCAGGCCCCGGTAAAGCCGACTGTTCATATATTGCGTGATCCCGTAACGGGCCAGCACACCCAGGGCCGCGGCGACCGGCACCGCCACCAGCATTCCGACAAAGCCGAACAGCATGCCAAAGGCCGAAAGCGCGAAAATCAGCCAGACCGGATGCAGCCCGACCGACCCGCCGACCAGGTTGGGGGTCAGGATGTTGCCTTCAAGCATCTGGCCGGCCGCGAAGATCGCCCCGACGACGCCGATCATCCACCATTCGCCCCAGAACTGGAACAGCGCCAGGCCGACCGCCAGCACGCCGCCGACGATCGCACCGATATACGGGATGAACGAGATCAAACCGGCCACGAACCCCACGATCAGCCCGAACTGAAGGCCCGCCAGCATCAGCGCGACCGCGTAATAGGTTCCCAGGATCACGCAGACCGTGCCCTGCCCGCGAATGAAGGCGGCCAATGTAGCGTCGATGTCATGCGCCAGCCGCCGGATGACCGGGGCGTGATCGCGGGGCAGCAACCTGTCGATCTGGGCCACCATCCGGTCCCAGTCCATCAGCAGGTAGAACGTTATCACCGGCACCAGCACCACAAGCATCGCCAGGTTCAGCAGCGACGCGGCCGAGGCCAGAACCCCGTTCAACAGCTCGAGTCCGCGCGACTGGATCGCCGATCCAAGCGTGGTCAGCGACTGGCGCAGGGTCGACCCCTCGTCCATCAGCGTCGGGAAGCGTTGGTTCAGGAATGTCTGAAGATTCTGGAACATCTGCGGCGCGGTATTGGCCAGTGCCATTGCCTGCTCGACGATCATCGGCACGATGAGCAGCGCCAGCAGGATCAGAAAGACCGCCGCCAGCGCGGTGATCGTCACCGTGGCCCAGACACGGGAAAATCCGACCCGTTCCAGACGGTCGGCCACCGGGTCGAGAAGATACGAAAACGCCATGCCCAGCACGAAGGGCAACAGCGTGCCGCCCAGAAACCACAACGCCGCGAGGAACACCGCCGCGGCGATGCCCCAGTATTTCAGTTGCTGCTGAACAGGCAGGGCCATGGCATCTCCGGAACACTCGGACAAGTCTTCGCCCAAGGCCGGATCGGTTGCAAGAGGCGCCGGCGCTTGTCTGACCCGCGACGATGGCATAGACGGGGGCGGAAACCGTCATATCGCCCGAGGCAAAGCCGACCATGCGCCTGTCCCGCTATTTCCTTCCCGTCCTGAAAGAAACGCCCGCCGAGG
>JADQCD010000011.1 GCA_016278285.1 Actibacterium sp. | reverse complement strand
AGATCAGCGGCGCGCATGTTTCCGAGGCCACGGCCCTCTGGCTGCAGACGATGGTGTCGCTCATCGCCGGCGACACGGTCGAGCTGCAGGGCAGCTTCCGCGCCGCGGACGGCGACTTCGCCGCCGACCACACCTCTTAAGGGGGCGCGAAGATCGGCTGAGGGAGGCACACCATGGCCTCACAATGCCCAGAGGACGGCTTCGTCAAGATGTCCGTGATTTACAACCTCATGGCCGCGGTGCCCAAGAGGAGGCGATCGCGATGGGACAATGGACGAAGCGCCTCAAGGATGCGATCGATAAGGCTTGCCCTTCAACCGGGTACTGACCAGTGCTGTCCGTTTCCTCCGGATTTTGCGCAATCTCTACTCCTGCAAGGACAAGAACCACATCGCGGCGAACCTGTGCGAGGGCTCCGGCAGCGATATCGCCAGAGAGGACCCGGGCGGCGTCCATGACGGCGATGACCGTCGCCTCGGGGTGCGCTGTCCGCCCAGGCCCAGGTCAATAGATCTCCGTTTCCGGGGCGCAGCCGTCGCGCACGAAGCCGCGATACATGCCGTCGCAATTAAACGGCATCGCCAGCGCCCCGTCGCGCGCGATGCAGATGAGCCCGCCCGAGCCGCCGATCGCGGTCAGTTCATCCGTGACGACCGCGCGCGCGGCTTCGGACATGCGCTGCCCCGCCAGTCGGATGCGCGCGTCGATCTCGTGTGCGACCGACAGGCGGATGAAGGCTTCGCCATCGCCGGTGGCCGAGACCGCGCAGGTGGCGTCGTCGGCGAAGGTGCCCGCCCCAATGATCGGACTGTCGCCGACCCGGCCCGCGCGCTTGGCCGTCATGCCGCCCGTCGAGGTCGCGGCAGCCAGATTGCCCGTTCGGTCCAGCGCCACGGCGCCGACCGTTCCGTGGCGCCGGGCGGGATCGTCATCCAGCGTGCCATCGGCTTCCATCTGTAGCGTGCTTTGCAGACTGTCCCAGCGCTCCTGCGTGAAGAAATAGGCGTCGTCCTCGAACGCGAGCCCGGCATCGCGCGCGATGGCCAGTGCGCCGTCTCCGATCATCATCACATGGTCGGTCCGCTCCATCACGGCCCGTGCCAGATGCACCGGGTTGCGGACGCCCGAGATTCCGGCCACGGCCCCGGCCGCGCGGTTGCGGCCGTCCATGATGGCGGCGTCCATTTCGTGCGTGCCCTCGCGTGTGAACACTGCACCGCGGCCGGCGTTGAACAGCGGCTCGTCTTCCAGTGCCGCGACCGCGGCGGTGACGGCGTCGAGCGCGGCACCGTCGGCGGAGAGCACATTTTCGCCGACGGCCAGAACACGCGACAGGGCGGCGTGGCAGGTCCTCTCTTGTTCGTCAGTCATGTCGGCCCGTGGCCTAACCCCCGCGCCCCCGTGAATCGCCAAAACGAACCTGTCGGCCATGAGACTTCCTTTCCGCGTCTGCGTGAGTGCTGGCGGACGCCAACCGCCGCGCCATGCGGCGGCCCCCGCAGGGCGCCAGCGTGACGTTAGGACACCACTGCGAATTTGTCGTTAAAGAACGGCTAACAATCTTGTTAGTCGCATGATAGGTTCCACAATATGTGGATGTTGTCCACTAACGCTCGGAGAGACTTGATGAACATGCTCATTCAACCGCCGCCCCATGGCAAGCTGGTTGCCATTGGTGGCGCCGAAGACAAGGTGGCGGAAAGCGCCATCTTGCGCCGGGTGGTGCAGTTCAGCGGCAAGTCCGAACCGCGCGTCGGCGTCATCACAACCGCCAGTTCCATTCCCGACGACGTGTTCGCGGAATACAAGAGCGTCTTTGAGCGGGTGGGCGCCGGAGACGTCATGGACATCCGCATCCGCGACCGGGCCGGTGGCGCGGACCCCGATATTCTGGAGATGATCGCGCAGAGCGATATCATTTTCATCTCGGGCGGGGACCAAATGCGCCTGACCAACATTCTCGGAGCTTCGCCTGCGCTGGAGGCCATCCGCAAGCGGTACAAGGAAGGCGCGGTCGTTGCCGGCACGAGTGCGGGCGCGGCGTGCCAATCGACAACGATGGTTTATGGCGGGCCCGCCAGGGATTCGTTGCGCAAGGGTGCCGTGAAGATGACGGCGGGCTTTGGCCTGATCGACGGTGTCATTATCGACACGCATTTTCTGGAGCGCGGTCGTTTCTCCCGTCTTATGGAGGTTGGCGCGACCAATCCCGGGTATCTGGGCGTGGGCATCGGCGAGGATGCCGCGGTGCTTTTCGAGGACAAAGTGATACACGCCTTCGGAACCGGGCATGTGATCCTCGTTGACAGTTCGGAAATTACGGGTTCCAATGTATTCGATCTTGCAGACGGTGAGGCGGTTAGCGTCCACAACGTCAAGATGCATGCGCTGGTCGATGGAAACGCGTTCTCTCTGTCGGACCGGCGGGTCCTGAGGCCAGACGAGCTCAGGGCGAACAGCCTGGAGCCAAGGAATGCGCATACTTGAGCACCGTGCACTGCGCGGGCCGAACTATTTCAGCCGCTACCAAGCCATTTACATGCGGCTCGACCTCGAGGACCTGCAAGATCGTCCCAGCGACAAGGTTCCCGGAATTGCCGAAAAACTCGAATCCGCCATCCCGACCATTCACGAGCATCGCTGCTCGGTCGGGGAGCGGGGCGGGTTTCTGCAGCGCGTGCGCAACGGCACCTATGCCGGGCACATGGTCGAGCACGTGGCCATCGAGCTGCAGAACATGGTCGGCTTTTCCGTGGGCTACGGCAAGACCGTCGACAGCTATGTCACCGGTGTCTACAACGTGGTGTACCGGTATCGCGACGAGGCGACCGGCCTCGCCGCCGGGGCGGAAGCGGTCGAGATCGTGCGAAAGCTCTACGACCGGGCTCATGTCGATCTGGGTCCCGTCGTCGACCGCCTCAAACAGGTAAGGGACGCCAACGCCCTCGGCCCCTCGACGGGCGCGATCGTGGACGCGGCCAAGGCCCGCAACATCCCGTGGTACAATCTGACCGAAGGCACCAGCTACACCCAACTCGGCCACGGGGTGAAGCAGCGGCGGTTCCAGGCGACGGTGACCGACGCCTCGGGCATCATCGGCCACTCGATCGCGGACGACAAGGACTGGACCAAGCAGATCCTCGGCGATGCCGGGCTCGCGGTGCCGCAGGGCTATACCTGCCATTCGTGGGAGGAGGCGCAGGAGGCCGCCGAATGGATCGGCTGGCCGGTAGTGACCAAGCCGCTGGCCGGCAACCATGGCCGCGGCGTGACCACTGGCATCGCCTCTCTCGAGGACCTGAAGTCGGGCTACGAGGCCGCGCTCGAACGCGTGCGCGACGATTCCGGCGGCGTCATCGTGGAACGCTACATCGCGGGCGAGGATCACCGGATGCTGGTGATCGGCGGCAAGCTGGTGGCCGCCGCGCGCCGCCGTCCGGCCCATGTGACCGGGGACGGAAAATCCACGATCCGCGCACTGGTCGAGAAGGAAAACCGCGATCCGCGCCGCGGCGTGGGCCACGAGAACCTGCTGACGCAGATCCATGTCGACGACCAGACGCTGCGCATGCTCGACCAGGCCGGGCTGAGCCTCGACAGCATACCTGCCGATGACGACATGGTCTTTCTGAAGTCCACCGCAAACATCTCGACCGGGGGGACGGCAACCGACCTGACCGACGAGGTGCATCCGGAAATCAAGTTCCAGATGGAGCGGATCGCGCGCCACGTGGGGCTCGACATTATCGGGATCGATCTGCTGGCCGAGACGCTGGCGCGGCCGCTGGACCAGCAATCCGCCGGGGTGGTCGAGGTGAATGCCGGGCCCGGGTTCCGCATGCACATGGCGCCCACTCACGGCACGCCACGCCCCGTCGGCGAGCATGTGATCGACATGCTGTTTCCCGACCCCACGGATGACGGACGCATCCCGATCACGGCGATCACCGGCACCAACGGCAAGACGACGACCACGCGCCTGACGTCGCATATCCTGCGGCAGGCGGGCTTTTCCGTGGGCATGGGCTGCACCGGCACGGTCGAGATCGACAACCACGTGATCCTGCGCGGGGATTATTCGGGCCCCGCGGCAGCGCAGGCCGTGCTGCGGGAACCCACCGTCGAGCATGCCGTGCTCGAGGTGGCGCGGGGCGGCATCATGCGCCGGGGCCTTGGCTTTGACGAATGCGATGTGGGCGTGCTGCTGAACATCGCCTCCGACCATCTCGGTGAGCATGACATCCGCACGCTGGAGGAACTGGCGCGCTGCAAGACGGTGGTCGTCGATGCGGTCAAGCGCGAGGGCGGCTATTGCGTCCTGAACGCCGACGATCCGCTGGTGATGGACCAGGGCACCTACTGGGCGCGGGGCGAGATCATCTATTTCACGATGGCCCCCGACAATCCCGATCTCGAAGAGCACCTTGGCGAGGGCGGCATGGTCGTCACCGTCCGCTCCGGGCGGATCGTGCTGATGCGCGGCAAGGTGCAGGTGGACGTGGTCGACGTGAACGACGTGCCGATCGCCTTCGAGGGGCACGCGCCGTTCAACGTGCAGAACGCGATGGCCGCCACCGCCGCGGCGTTGGCGCAGGGGATCGAGATCGACGATATCCGCGCCGGGCTCCTGACCTTCCACCCCACGCCGGCGCAGATGCCGGGCCGGACCAACTATTTCGAGGCCGACGGCGTAAAGTGCCTGATCGACTATGGGCACAACGTGCCCGCGCTGATCGCGCTGGAGCCGCTGGTGCGCGGCCTTGGGCAGAAGCGCCGGATCAGCGTCGCAACCGCGCCCGGAAACCGGCGCGACGAAGACCTGACCGCGCTTGGCGCGCAACTGGCCGGGATGTGCGACATCGTCTATGTCTACGAGACCGACGCGCGCGGCCGTGAGACGGGCGAGACCGCGGGCCTGATCCGCGACGGCGCCACGTCGAGCGTCGCCGCCTGCGAGGTCCGGGTCATCATGTCCGAGGAGGAGGCCGTGGCCGCCGCGATCGAAGAGGCGCAGCCCGGCGATTTCCTGCTGCTGCTGGTCGACGACATCAAGGGCGCGACCGACCGCCTGAAAGGCCGCAGCTTTTCCGTCCAGGCCGACCTGACCCGGCACTGACGCACGAACCATTTACCGCGGTCGCGCCGCGCTGGCGCGGGCGCCATTTTGCACTGGACTAGCACAATGACGAAAAACGTCTTCGTTATCGGACTGAACGCCCTGAACGCGGACCGCCTGAAGCGGCTGCGGGGATGCGACGATGTCGTGTTCCACCCGCTTCTGACATCCGACGAGGTGTCGGACACGCAGGAATTCGACATCCCCGACATGCTCGCGCGGGCGGAGGCCACGCTGGACGCCTTCGACGGCTCCATCGACGCGATTGTCGGATATATCGACTTTCCCGTCTCCACCATGCTGCCGCTGCTGTGCCGGAAATACGGCACACCCAACGCGTCGCTGGAAAGCCTGCTGAAATGCGAACACAAATACTGGTCGCGCAAGGTCATGGCCGAGGTGATCCCCGACCATGTGCCGAAATTCACCGCCTTCGACCCGTTCGACGACGGCGCCCTTTCCCGGATCGGCGAGGCAGATCTGCGCTTTCCCTTCTTCGTCAAGCCGATCAAGTCGTCCGGCTCGCGGCTGGGCTTCCGCATCGACAGCCCGGAGGATTTCGACTACGCGATCGAGAACATCCGGGCAGAGATCAACCAGATCTCCGAGCCGTTCAACTACGTACTCGACCAAGCCGATCTGCCGGACGACATCCGTGCCATCGAAGGCCATTACTGCATGGCCGAACAGGTCATCGGCGGGCGGCAATGCACCGTCGAGGGCTACGTCAAGGACGGGGAGGTCGTGCCCTACGGCATCGTCGACTCCATCCGCTATCCGCAGGTGCTCAGCTTCTTCTACTACTTCTATCCGTCCACGCTGCCCCGCCGCGTCCAGGACGAGATGAACGCGATCACCCGCAAGATCATGGCCCATATCGGCTATGACAACGCGGGCTTCAACGTCGAGTATTTCTGGGACGAGGTGCAGAACAAGATCTGGCTGCTGGAAATCAACACCCGCATCGCGCAATCGCATTGCGACCTGTTCGAGATGGTCGACGGCGTCAGCCACCAGCAGGTGGCGGTCGACCTCGGCCTCGGTCGGATGCCGGACATGCCCCGCGGCGAAGGCCCGGAAAACGTGGCGGCGGAGTTCTTCTACCGGGTGTTCTTCAAGGACGCGACAGTGGCGCGCGCGCCCTCTCGCGCCGAGATCGAGGTGGCAGCCGAACAGGTTTCGGGAACGCGCATCGCCTCCTACGTCAGGAAGGGCATGCAGCTTTCGGATCTGCCGGAGCAGGATGCCTACAGCTTTGCGGTGGCCTCGGTCTGGATGGGGGCCCAGAAGCAGTCCAAGCTCCTCTGGAACTACGAACAGGTGATGAAGAAGCTGAACTACGAGTTCAGCGACATCGAGGAATAACCGCCCCCGTCGCCGCACCTGTCCGCACGACACCCCCGGGGCCGACCGGCCCGCATTTCAGGATGACATCCATGAAAGTCGATCACCCGCTTCCGATTACCGTGTGCGAACTGGAGCATGTCGAGATTCCAATGCCCGACGGCACCCGCCTTGCGGCGCGGATCTGGATGCCGGACGGCGCGACCAGCCAGCCGGTGCCGGCGATCCTCGAATACATTCCCTATCGCAAGAACGACAAGACGCTGGAGCGTGACCACGCGCGGGCGCCGTGGATGGTCGCGAAAGGCTATGCCTATGTGCGCGTCGATCTGCGCGGCACCGGAGAATCCGACGGCGTGATGACCGACGAATACACCGAGATCGAGCTTCAGGATGGCTGCGACGTCATCGCCTGGATCGCCGATCAGCCGTGGTGCGACGGCGGCGTCGGGATAGTGGGCATTTCGTGGGGCGGGTTCAACGGTCTGCAACTCGCGGCACTGCGGCCACCGGCGCTCAAGGCCGTGGTGACGATCTGTTCGACCGACGACCGTTATGCCGACGACATTCATTACATGGGCGGCACCCTGCTGTGCGATCAACTGTCCTGGGCCTCGGTGATGTTCGGGATCAATACGCTGCCGCCGGACCCGGCGCATGTGGGCGACCGCTGGCGCGAAATGTGGACCGACCGGCTCGACGGGTCGGGTTTCTGGCTCGAGACATGGATGCGGCACCAGACGCGCGACGCGTTCTGGACGCACGGATCGGTCTGCGAGGATTTCGCCGATATCCAGGTGCCTGTCTATGCCGTCAGCGGATGGGCGGACGGGTACTGCCGGGCGGTCTTCCGTCTGGTCGAGAACCTGGCAACCCCGGCAAAGGGGATCGTCGGCCCGTGGTCGCACCGCTATCCGCACGTGGGCGAACCCGGCCCGGCGATCGACTGGCTGAGCGAGGAGACCCGGTGGTGGGATCAATGGCTCAAGGGCATCGACACCGGCATCGCGGATGAGCCGCCTTTGCGCCTGTTCCTGCAGGATCACGCCGTGCCGAAGACCCACTACCCGCACCGGGACGGGCACTGGATCACCGAGCCGGGCTGGCCGTCGCCCAACGTCACGCCGAACGATTTCGCCCTTGGCGCCGACGGGCGGCTTTCGCTTTCGCCCGAGGCGCCGGGCGGGTGGCTGGACATCGCTTCGCCCCTCTGGGTCGGGTTCCAGGGAGGCAAGTGGTGCTCCTACGCGCTGCCCGGCGACCAGCCCGGCGATCAGCGGCGCGACGACGCGGGCAGCCTGTGCTTCCAGACAGCGCCGCTCGACGCGCCGCTGCACATGGTTGGCGACGCGCGTCTGAGGCTGACGTTCACGGCAGACCGCCCGGTCGCGCAGGTCGCGGTGCGGCTGATCGACGTGGCGCCCGACGGGGCCGCGACCCGGGTCAGCTACGGGCTTCTCAACCTTACCCATCGCGACGGGCACGCACATCCCGAACCCCTGGTGCCGGGACAGACCTACACGGTTCAAGTGCCGATGAAGCATGTCGCGCAGACCTTCCGCGCCGGTCACCGGATCCGGCTGGCCCTGTCGACCAGCTATTTCCCGATCGCGTGGCCCGCGCCCGAACCCGTCACGCTGCGGGTTCTGACCGAGCAATGCACGCTGACCTTGCCGCTGCGGGACGGCGACCACAGCGATGCGGCGCCGTTCGGCCCGCCGCGCGCGGCCGCCCCGCTGGAACAGGAATTCGAGACGCCGCCAACGGCGGAATGGCGCGTGACGGAAGACACCACGACCGGGCGCGTCACGGCCGATATCCGCGTCCACGAGGGCACGGCACACATCACCGAACACGGGCTGACCCATTCCGCCGAGTGCACAGAGCGCTATTCCATCCTGGCCGGCGACCCCACCTCGGCCGAAGGCGAGGTGACCTGGGTGCACGCGATGCAGCGGGACGGTTGGGCGGTGCGCACGGTGACGCACACGCACATGACATGCGACGCCACGCATTTCCACCTGCGCGCGCGGATGCAGGCCTTCGAGGGCGACGCCCCCGTGCGCGACGAAACCTACACCGCGACCATCCCGCGCCAGTCGGTATAAGTCGCGAAACGCGAGGCGGCCTCAGGCCGCCTCGACAAGGGCCTTGTGGATGGCGGTGATCGCGTCGTTCAGCCGGTCTTCGGGCACCAGGAACTGCACGTCCACGCCCCGTGCGATGGCGTGCACGCCGAGGCTGTCTATGCCCGCCTTTGCAAGCGCCTGAAGGCCGCGCGCCGGCACCCCGATTTCGAGCAGGCCGCGCCCGACCGCGCTGACCAGCGCGATCTTGCGGATGTCGATCTCGGCCTTCTCGAACCGCGCCTCGACCGCGCGTTCCACCGCGCGCAGCGCCTTGAACTGCGAGTCGACGTAATGCGTGATGGTGTTGGCGTTCGACGCCTTGGAGACGATCCAGACATCGTTCCGTGTCAGCGCGTCGAGGATCGCGGCATCATAGCCTTTCACGCCCACCATGTCCGGTTCGTGCACCGACAGCGCCGCCACGACGAGGCCGGTGACCATCTCGACGCGCGGCGCGGCCTCGACGTCAGACAGGATCAGCGTGCCGGGGTCCTCCACGTCGAAGGCATTGGCCACGCGCAGCGGGATCCCGGCCTGGCGCAGGATCTTGGCCGCGCTGGGATGCACCGCCTCCATCCCGAGGTTCGACAACTGGTCCGCCACGTCGTAGTCGGTCTGTCCGATCTTCCTGGTTTTCCCGAGGCCCACGATCTTGGGGTCGGCGCTGGACAGGTGGAATTCCTTGTGGATCACGGCCTCGCGCGCCCCGGTCAGGGCGGCGATCCGGGCGAAGGTGACCTCGGAATAGCCACGGTCGAACTCCCGCATCAGCCCTTCGCGGCATTGCGCATAGCCCGTCACGATCGGCAGCTCCCGGTCGAAGTCGATTCCCGACAGCGCATCGGAAAGCCGCGTCTCGAGGTCTGGGTGGCGCTCGTCGCGCCAGCCCGACAGATCGACCATGCGCGCATCCACCTCGCGCCGGTTCAGCATCAGCGCAACCACCTTGGCGGAATGCGCTTCGCCCAGCCCGGACAGCAGTTCGCGGATGGTCAACAACTGGTCACCAAGCCGGAAATGCCCGTATGACGTCAACCGCTGCAGGTCGATCAGGCAGGAACGCGCGCCCTCGATCCGGTCGCGCAGGAAATCGTCGGCCTCCTGCCGGTCCCCCTTGTGGTCGAGCAGCCGGCCATGCTCCTCGGCCATGCGCGCCGCCGCGCGGTCCAGCGCCTCGTTCCATTTCATGTCCGACTCCGCGGACTCGAAATGCCCGTAGACGCCCGGCTCGCCCGATTTCTTGTTCTCGAGCAGGAGGTCGGTGATCCCACCGAAGGCCGAAATCACGAAGACGCGCCCATAGGGGCCGCCCTCCCGGTCCCCGCAAAACAGCGTGTCCATCAAATCGTCCGCGCGGCTGATGGAGGTTCCACCGATCTTCTCGACGGTATGTCCGGTTGTCATGGTCTGCGGCCTTCTCAATCGGGCGGCGCGTAGGAGCCGTCCTCGCGGTGGACCTCGGTGCCCGTCACCGGCGGGTTGAAACGGCAGGTCATCACCAGGTCCTCGTCGGCCACGAGGGCGCGCCTGTCGTGTTGATCGAGCGCATACATCACGCCGGGCCGGACCTCGTGCGGTGTCCGGTCGCGAGATCAGTGATCCGGCCGCGACCGGACATGCAGTAGACGCTCTCGAAGTGGTGCTTGTAGTGGAAGCTATGCTCGCTGCCCGCCTTCAGAATCGTGTTGTGGAAGGAAAAGCCCATTCCGTCATCGGCAAGCAGCATCCGCACGCTGGTCCACTGCGCGTCAAACACGGCGCGGTCGCTGTCCTTGAGGGAGTTGAAATCCCTGACGATCATGCGCTCACTCCGCGGCCTTGTGGGTTTTCGAGGCCTCGCCGACGGCGGCCTCGAGCATGTCGAGACCCTCGTCGAGGACGGCGTCGGCCGTGGTGAGCGGGCCGAGGAACTTGACCACCTCGTCATTGGCGCCGGAGGTCTCGATGATCAGCCCCCGCTCGAAGGCCGCCGCGCAGATCGCACCGGCAAGCACGCCCGAACCCACGGTGATGCCCTGCATCATGCCGCGCCCGCGCATCTCGGCCCCCCGCACCAGCGCGGCGATCCGCGACAGGCGGTCGTGCAGATGCGCGCCCTTTCGGCGGATCTCGGCGGCGAAGGAATCGTCCTTCCAGAACTTCTCGAGCGTGACGCGCCCGGTGACGAAGGCATGCGTGTTGCCGCGGAAGGTGCCGTTGTGCTCGGCCGGCTTCCAGATGTCGTGCTCCGGTTTGAGCAACAGGGCAGCGAAGGGCAGGCCGAAGCCCGACAGCGATTTTGCCTGGGTGATCATGTCGGGCTCGATTCCGGCCTCCTCGAAGGCGAAATAGGTGCCGGTGCGGCCGCAGCCCGACTGGATGTCGTCCACGATCAGCAGCGCGCCCAGCTTCTTCGCCAGGCGGGCGACGCCCTGCATCCATTCCGGCGAGGCCGCGTTCAGCCCGCCTTCGCCCTGCACCGGCTCGAAGATGAACGCCGCCGGCGCGTCGAGACCCGACGAGGGGTTGTCGAACATGATCTCCAGGTGCTTCAGCGTGTCCACGTCCGCGCCGAGGGATCGGTCGAACGGCATATGCGTCGCGCCGCAGAGCGGCCCGCCGCCGGCGCCCGCGCGCTTGCCCGCGTTTCCGGTCAGCGACAGCGCCCCCATCGTCATGCCGTGAAAGCCGTTGGTGAAGGACACGATGTTGCGCCGCCCCGTCACCTTGCGCGCCAGCTTCATCGCGGCCTCGACGGCATTGGTGCCGGTGGGCCCTGTCATCATCACCTTGTGGTCCATGCCGCGGGGTCGCAGGATAATCTCCTCGAACGCCTCGAGAAAACGCGCCTTCTCGACGGTGTACATGTCCAGCCCGTGCGCGATGCCGCCGGCCCTGATGTGTTCAACCAGGGCATCCTGCATGTCAGGATCGTTGTGCCCGTAGTTCAGGGTCGAGCAGCCGGCGAGGAAGTCGATGTATTTCCGCCCGTCCGTGTCGAACATGTGGCTGCCCTCGGCGCGGGCGAACACCACCGGGAAGCTGCGGCAATAGCTGCGAACCTCGGACTCGCGGCGCTCGAAGATATCGGTTTGCATGGGAGTCAACTTTCGGTTGGGTCGGCGGGTTTTTCGTCGGTGCTGCGGTCGATGTCGCTGATGGTGACCATGTATTCCGTCGCGTGCTTGCCGCCGAAATGCGCGTCTTCCTCGTAATGCGGCTCGTGGTCCAGCTCTGCGTCCATGTTGTCCGCGAAACTGTTGAACAGCGCCCAACTCGCGTCGTTGTCGGCGGTGATCGTGGTCTTGAGCTGGGTGATATCGGCACAGACGGGACGCTCGAACAGTTCGTTCAGCATCTTCTTGGCCACGCCGCGGCCGCGCGCGGATTCGCCCACCGCGACTTGCCAAACGAACAACGTGTCCGGCGCGTCGGGCGGGATGAAGGCCGAGATCCAGCCGACGATTTCATCGTCGAGTTCGGCGATCACGCAGGTATCTGCGAAATGGTCGCACTGCACGATGTTGCAGTACATGGAGTTCTCGTCGAGCGGGCCGCTCTTTCGAATGAGGTCCCAGACATCCGCCCCGTCCTCGGACGTGGGCGCTCGGAAGGTCAGCGGGGCGCGGGCGACGTCTTCGGGCATGATTTGTCTCGCTTCGTTTAGAGACAAGAACTATACGCGGGATCCCGCGCCAGTGTTAGCGAAAATTCATCCGGCGCCGCCGGTCGCAATACGGGCAGGCCGTGGCCGCGGACCCCGCTGGCCGGTGCGGCCAATCGCCAGGGCCAGCTGGTCATCGCGATTCGTCGCGACATCGCAAATCTCCTTTCCCGTGCGCGATCCGTGCGCATGCGCTGGCGCGTTGGCACGAACGCGGGGGTGCCGATGTCAGGTTCGATCGGATGTTCGTGCCCCCGATTACTGTTCAGGATGCCATCGAGGAAGCTCTTGAAACAGCGCACCGAGACGGTGAAATGGGGGCAAGAACACGTTCTTTCCGGCACTCACGGACGGCTGGACGGACGGGGCGAACTGGCGGCTGGGGCATTGGCTGACCGGGCGGCTTGGCGCGGTATCCTTGGCGCGGTATCGCTAGCGGCTCTGGCCCGGCACCTCTGCATCCGCGCCGGGCTGCCCGAGTCCCGCATCGACGTCTCCGGGCTCTGGGGCGCGGTCGAGGGCTATACAATTGGTGCGCTGGAAAGCCCGCGCACGTCGATCACCACGCTTTCGCGGCACTTCGGTTTCGACGCGGTGGAAAGCGAGGGCCGCATCCGCTTCATCATGCGCGGCCGAGCCTCCGTCGCCACGCTCGCACCGGACGATCTGGTGGCCGCCCGCGAGGGTGATGAGCTGGAGCTCACGCGCGGCCAGGAGACCGAACTGCCTCAAGCGCTGAAATGGCAGGTCGCGCGTGCCGACGAGGATTACGACGCGGCCCTCGTCGAGGCGCGGCGGATCACCGTGGACACGACCCGGATCGCGTCCGAGTCCTTCCCGATGGCCGTGCCGCCCGAGGAGGCCGAACGCCGCTGCCGCCGTGCCCTGATGGAGGCGTGGGTGGGCCGGGAGACGGCGGCGTTCCGCCTGCCGCCCTCGCGCCTGGCGCTCGATCCGGCCGATGCGATCCGGCTGGAGCATGACGGGCGACTGGTCGATCTGCGGCTCGTCTCCATTGCAGACGCCGAGGCGCGCGGCATCGAGGCGGTGCGCCAGGACCGGGCGACCTACGATCTGCCGCCCGGCGATCCC
>JADQCD010000180.1 GCA_016278285.1 Actibacterium sp. | reverse complement strand
AAAGGCAGACCTCATGGACCTTCGCAATATCGCGATCATCGCCCACGTCGACCACGGCAAGACAACGCTGGTGGACGAACTTCTCAAGCAATCCGGCGCGTTCCGGGAAAATCAGGCCGTGGCCGAACGCGCCATGGACAGCAACGACCTGGAACGCGAGCGGGGAATCACCATCCTCGCCAAGGCCACGTCGCTGGAATGGGGCGGGCATCGGATCAACATCGTCGACACCCCCGGCCACGCCGATTTCGGCGGCGAGGTCGAGCGCATCCTGTCGATGGTCGATGGCGTGGTGCTTCTGGTGGACGCGGCCGAGGGGCCGATGCCGCAGACCAAGTTCGTCACCGCCAAGGCGCTGGCGCTGGGTCTGCGCCCGATCGTCGTGCTGAACAAGGTGGACAAGCCCGACGCCGAACCCGACCGCGCGCTGAACGAGGTGTTCGACCTGTTCGCCAACCTGGGCGCCGATGACGATCAGCTGGATTTCCCGCATCTCTACGCCTCGGGTCGCGCGGGTTGGGCCGATGCCGAACTGGACGGTCCGCGCAAGGATCTGACCGCGCTGTTCAACCTGATTCTCGATCATGTGCCCGCGCCAAGGCAACTGGAACAGCGCGACGCGCCGTTTCGCATGCTGGCGACCACGCTGGGCGCAGACCCGTTCATCGGCCGGCTGCTGACCGGCCGGGTGGAAAGCGGCACCTTGCGCGCAGGCACGACCGTCAAGGCGTTGTCGCGTGACGGCACGCTGGTCGAGAATTTCCGCGTGACCAAGATTCTTGCTTTCCGGGGCCTGGGCCAGCAGCCCATCGAAGAGGCCGAAGCCGGCGACATCGTCTCGATCGCGGGCATGTCCAAGGCGACCGTGGCCGACACGATCTGCGCGCCTCAGGTGACCGAGGCGATCCCGGCGCAGCCGATCGATCCGCCGACGATTACCGTGACCTTCGGCATCAACGACAGCCCGCTTGCCGGGCGTGACGGCAAGAAGGTCCAATCGCGGGTGATCCGCGACCGCCTGATGAAAGAGGCGGAAAGTAACGTGGCGATCCGTGTGACCGACACGCCGGGCGGCGAGGCCTTCGAGGTGGCCGGACGCGGCGAGCTTCAGATGGGCGTGCTGATAGAGAACATGCGCCGCGAGGGTTTCGAACTTTCGATCTCCCGCCCGCAGGTTTTGACCCGCGACGAGGACGGCCAGCGGATGGAGCCGATCGAGGAAGTGACCGTCGATGTGGATGACGAGTTTTCGGGCACGGTGATCGAAAAGCTGACCGGCGCGCGCAAGGGTGACCTGGTCGAGATGAAGCCCGCCGGCACCGGCAAGACGCGGATCATCGCGCATGTGCCCTCGCGCGGGCTGATCGGCTATCATGGCGAGTTTCTGACCGACACCCGCGGCACTGGCGTTCTGAACCGTGTTTTCCATGGATGGGCGCCCTGGAAAGGGGCGATCCCCGGCCGTCGCGCCGGCGTTCTGATCTCGATGGAGAGCGGCACCTCGGTCGCCTATGCGCTGTGGAACCTTGAAGAACGCGGAAAGATGTTCATCGGCGCGCAAGAACCGGTCTACGAGGGCATGATCATCGGCGAGCACAGCCGGGACAACGACCTTGAGGTGAACCCGCTGAAAGGCAAGAAACTGACCAATGTGCGCGCCAGCGGGACCGACGAGGCCGTGCGCCTGACCACGCCCGTCCGCCTGCCGCTGGAGGCCGCGATCGCCTATATCGACGATGACGAGCTGGTAGAGGTGACGCCAAACGCCATACGTCTGCGCAAACGGTTCCTCGACCCGCACGAACGCAAACGCCAATCTCGCGCGGCCGGTTGAGGCAGGCGGAACTGCGGCCCGGACGCCCGGTCCGGGCCGTGTCGCATTTCTGCAAAGACACCGTAGACGACAAGCCGGCCGGCCCTATTCGTCGGTCTCGACGATCAGCAACTCGCGCTCTGACGCGCCGCGCGCGTGGTTCAGCGCCTCCTGGTATTCGGGCGAGTGATAGCACTGCTCAGCCGCCTCGACCGTAGGGAATTTCGCCACGACGTTGCGCGGTCGCTCCTTTCCCTCCAGCTGGACATAGCGACCGCCGCGCGCGATGAACCGCCCGCCATGCTTGGCGATTGCCGGACCGGCCAGCGCGGCATACTTGCCGTATGCGTCTTCGTCGATCACCGTCACATGCGCAATCCAGAGTGCGCCCATCCTATCCCCCTATCACCGCTTCGGCGGCCTTGATCGCCTCGCTCGCATTTGCCGCGTCCTTGCCCCCGCCCTGCGCCATGTCGGGGCGGCCGCCGCCACCCTTGCCACCCAGCCGGGCCACGGCGGCCTTGACCAGATCCACCGCCGAAATGCGCCCCGTCAAATCGTCGGTCACGCCCGCGGCCACCGCCGCCTTGCCGCCGGCATCGGCGATCAACAGCACGGCACCCGACCCCAGGCGTGCCTTGTGCGCGTCGATCAGCCCCGGCAGGTCCTTGCCCGACACGCCGGATACCACCTGCGCCAGGAACGGGACGCCGTCGATCGTCCTGGCCTCGGGCGCGGCCGCGCCGCCGCCCGACATCGCCAGGTCGCGGCGCAGTTGGGCCACTTCGGCGGTCAACGCCTTGCGCTCGTCCAGAAGCGCCTTCACTCGGTCGACGACATCGGTCGGCTGCGCCTTCAGCGCCGCGGCCACCGCGTTCAAGCGGCGTTCCTGTTCTTCCAGATGGTCCAGCGCCGCCTGCCCGGTCAGCGCCTCGATCCGGCGCACACCCGCGCTGGACGCGCTGTCGCCCACCAGAACGCAGGCGCCGATATCACCGGTCTGGCGCACATGGGTCCCCCCGCACAGCTCGATCGACCAGGTCCGGCCATCGGTGCCCTTGCCGGTGTCAGCCTTGCCCATCGACACCACGCGCACCTCGTCGCCGTATTTTTCGCCGAACAGGGCCTGTGCGCCGATCGCGCGGGCCTCGTCGGGCGTCATGATCCGCGTCTCCACCGCCGAATTCTGGCGGATGAAGGCATTGATCTGGCTTTCGACCTCGGTCATCTCCTCCGTGCTCAACGGCTTGGCATGTGAGAAGTCAAAACGCAGCCGGTCCGGCGCGTTCAGCGATCCGCGCTGCGCGACATGCGCGCCCAGCGTCTGGCGCAGTGCCTCGTGCAGCAGGTGCGTGGCCGAGTGGTTGGCCCGGATCGCACTGCGCCGGGCGTGATCGACCCGAAGTTCTACCGCGTCGCCCACTGAAAGATTCGCCTTTTCCGGCGTGACCCTGTGGGCATGGATACCGCCGGGAAATTTCTGCGTGTCAGCGATCGCGCCGTTTCCGTCGGCCTTGAGATAGGTGCCGCTATCGCCCACCTGACCGCCCGCCTCGGCATAGAATGGGGTCTGGTTGACGACCATCCACCCCTCGGTGCCCGGCGCCAGGCTCTGCACCACATTGCCATCCCGCACCAGCGCCATGACCTGGCCTTCGGCCACCTCGGTGTCGAAGCCCAGGAAATCGGTGGCGCCGTGCTCTTCAGCCAGGTCGAACCAGATCTCGGCATCCCTGGCTTCGCCGGATCCGGCCCAGCTGGCGCGCGCCTTGGCCTTCTGCTCGGCCATTGCCGCGTCGAAACCCGCGATATCGACACTGCGGCCTTTTTCGCGCAGCGCGTCCTGCGTCAGATCCAGCGGAAAGCCATAGGTATCATACAGCTTGAAGGCCGCTTCGCCGGGCAGCGCCGCACCGTCTGGCAGTCGGTTGAGCTCATCATCCAGAAGGCGAAGACCGCGGTCCAGGGTATTGATGAAGCGGGTTTCTTCCAGCTTCAGCGTCTCCTCGATCAAGGCCTGGGCACGCCCCAGTTCAGGATAGGCGGCACCCATCTGGGTGACCAGCGCCGGCACCAGCCGATGCATCAGCGGATCCTGTGCGCCCAGCAGATGCGCGTGCCGCATGGCGCGGCGCATGATCCGGCGCAACACATAACCACGCCCATCATTGGAGGGCATAACCCCGTCGGCGATCAGAAACGAGGTCGAGCGCAGGTGATCTGCAATCACCCGGTGATGCACGTTGCCCGGCCCGTCCGGATCCCGGCTGGTGGCATGCGCCGATGCCTCGATCAGGCTGCGCATGAGGTCGGTGTCATAGTTGTCGTGCTTGCCCTGCAGCAACGCACCGATCCGCTCCAGTCCCATGCCTGTATCGATCGACTGCGCGTCAAGGTCGCGGCGGGTGCCGTCCTCGAATTGCTCGAACTGCATGAAGACCAGGTTCCAGATCTCGATGAAGCGGTCGCCATCCTCTTCCGGGCTACCCGGCGGGCCACCCCAGACCTCGGGGCCGTGGTCATAGAAAATCTCGGAGCACGGCCCGCACGGCCCGGTGGCGCCCATCATCCAGAAATTGTCCTCCGTGGCGATGCGGATGATCCGCTCGTCCGGAAGGCCCGCCACCTTCTTCCACAGATTAGCCGCCTCGTCGTCGGTGTGATAAACCGTCACCAGCAGCTTCGATCCGTCGATGCCGAAATCCTTGGTCAGCAACTCCCAGGCGAAAGGGATAGCCTGTTCCTTGAAATAGTCGCCAAAGCTGAAATTGCCCAGCATCTCGAAGAACGTATGGTGCCGCGCGGTATAGCCGACATTGTCCAGATCGTTGTGCTTGCCGCCCGCGCGCACGCATTTCTGCGCAGTGACCGCGCGTTTATAGTCGCGATGCTCGACCCCGGTGAAAAGGTTCTTGAACTGTACCATCCCCGAATTCGCAAACATCAGGGTCGGATCGTTGCGCGGCACCAATGGCGAGCTGTCCACCACCTCGTGGTCGTTGCGGGAGAAGTAGTTCAGAAATGTCGAACGGATCTCGTTCAGGGTCGGCATCTGGTCAGGGCCCCTTGCGGCGTTGCGGGTCGGATCAGCCCCGTTTAGCCCCGTGCGCGGGGGCTGTCCACAGCAAGAAAATGGACCGGCAGCGCACGGCCCCGGCCCCTGGTGACGATTTTGTCGGATCAGGCTTCGACGATATCGTCGCCCGCCTCATCGGACATGTGGAAATCCAGCCCGTGCGCGGCACGGATCTTGTCCTCGATCTCAAGCGCGACGTCGGGGTGCTCTTTCAGGAAGGTCTTGGAATTTTCGCGGCCCTGGCCGATCCGTTCATCGCCATAGGAAAACCACGATCCAGATTTTTCCACAACGCCCGCTTTCACGCCCAGATCCAGCAACTCGCCGGTCTTCGAGATCCCTTCACCATACATGATGTCGAATTCCACCTGCTTGAACGGCGGCGCGACCTTGTTCTTGACCACCTTGACACGGGTCTGGTTGCCCACGACCTCGTCGCGATCCTTGACCGATCCGATGCGGCGGATGTCCAGCCGGACCGATGAGTAGAATTTCAGCGCGTTGCCGCCGGTGGTGGTTTCCGGGCTGCCGAACATCACGCCGATCTTCATGCGGATCTGGTTGATGAAGATCACCGTGCAGTTCGTCCGCGAGATCGAGCCGGTCAGCTTGCGCATCGCCTGGCTCATCAACCGCGCATGCACCCCGACCGAACTGTCGCCCATGTCGCCCTCAAGCTCGCTCTTTGGGGTCAACGCGGCCACCGAATCTACCACGACCATGCTGACCGCGCCCGAGCGTACCAGCGTGTCGGTGATCTCAAGCGCCTGTTCGCCGGTGTCGGGTTGGCTGATCAGCAGCTCGTCCAGATCGACGCCAAGTTTGCGCGCGTATTGCGGATCCAGGGCATGTTCGGCGTCGACGAAGGCGCAGACGCCACCCTTTTTCTGCTCCTCGGCCAGGCAGTGAAGCGTCAGCGTCGTCTTGCCAGAACTTTCGGGGCCATAGATCTCGACGATCCGGCCTTTGGGAATACCGCCGATACCCAGCGCGATGTCCAGCCCCAGTGACCCGGTCGAAGTCGACTCGATGTCCTTCAGGACATTGTCGCCGCCGAGCTTCATGATCGAGCCCTTGCCGAACTGTCGCTCGATCTGCGCCAGGGCGCTGTCGAGAGCTTTCTGCTTGTCGGGATTGCGCTTGTCGCTCATGTTCAGAAGGTCTGCCGTCGCCATTGTTTGCACCCTTATTTCACACCCGAAGCCGGGCGGCAATCACTGCTCATGTTCGCCTCTTGTTCCCCATCTATGAGGGCAAAAGGAGAACATTTCAACATTTTTCTGTAAATCCATGTTCATTCGTCCAGGGTTAAGGAGTAGTTTACCGCGATTGCGGAAATCCGGGAAAATCGGGGCGATCGGGCAATGATGATGTTCTGGAAAGCCGGGCTGGTGCTTCTGGCGGTGCCAAAGACCGGCACCCAGGCTTATGAGGCGGCGCTGTCGGACCGGGCGGACATGGTGATCCGCCATCCCACGGGTTTCAAGCACATGACTGCGCAGCGATTCAATCGAAAGCTTCGGCCGCTGCTGCCCGAACCCGAGTCGACGCCGCTTGAGACGGTGGCGGTGATTCGGGCCCCGATCGACTGGTTGGGAAGCTGGTTCCGGTATCGCGGCCGTCCACAACTTGACGGACAGGCCAATTCCACCTCGGGGCTTGTCTTCGATGAATTCGTGACCGGTTATCTGATGGACACCCCGCCGCCCTGGGCCAGAATCGGTTCGCAATACAGTTTCGTCACCGGAAAGGGCGGACGCATTCTGGTCGACCATCTGTTTCCTTATGAAGATCAGGACGGGTTACGCGCCTTCCTGTCGCGCCGTTTGGGCCGGGATGTGCCGCAGCCGGATCGTCGCAATGTCTCTCCGGCCCGGTCGCTGATCCTTTCGCCCAAGATCGAGGCGCGGCTGCGCGCCGAACGAGCCCAGGAGTTCGCACTGCACCAGTCGGTCAGCGCGGGGTCGGCGTCGGGGTGATGAAGCAATCGCGATTCAATTCATCTGCGCATGCACGGTCGCCGTCAGCTCGGACAGCGAAAACGGTTTCGGCAGAAAGACAGAATTGGGAATGCTTGCCTGGGTGTCCGAAAACGAATCTTCGGCATAGCCCGAAATGAACACCACTTTCGCGTCAGGATACTCTCTGAGCGCCTGCCGCACCCAGCTGGGGCCGTCCTTGCCGGGCATCACCACGTCGGTGACGAAGACATCAATATCCGCCTTCGCGTCGTCAAGCGTCTTCAAGGCGTTTTCGGCGCTGTCCGCCTCCAGCACGGTAAAGCCCCGCATCCGCAATGCGCGGGACGCAAAGGCGCGGACCGGTGCCTCATCCTCCACCAGAAGGACCACGCCCGCGCCCCGCGCATCGGTGTGACCAGAGGTATCAGCCCCCGGGGTGACATGCGCTTCGTTATCTTGCGTGAGGGGAACGTCATGTTTCAGACTCATCCCGCCAAGATCGGGAAGATGAAGCTGCGTCATCGGGCGGGGCCGCCCCGCGTCGGCGGCCCGGGCCGGGAAGTAAAGCGTGAAACAGGTGCCGTCGCCAAGTTTGCTGTCGACGAAGATGAAGCCCCCGCTCTGCTTGACGATCCCGTAGGCGGTCGACAGGCCCAGCCCGGTGCCCTCGCCCGGTCTTTTCGTGGTGAAGAAGGGTTCGAAGATCTTGGTCAGCCGATCGGGGGGGATGCCATCGCCCTGGTCCCGGATGCGTACCGTGGCGTAATCGCCGGCCGGAACCGTTGCGCGATCCCGTTTCAACGACGTCTCAAGGGTTCGCATCCCTGTCTCGATCGTGATCGTGCCCCCGTCCGGCATCGCGTCGCGCGCATTGACCACAAGATTCATTATCACCTGTTCGAGCTTGCGCTTGTCCGCCCGGATCGGTGCCAGTTCAGCGGCCTGGGACACTGAAAGACTCACCCGCTCTCCGACCAGGCGATCCAGCAGTTGGGTCAACTCGGTCAGGGTATCGCGCAGATCGATCACTTCGGGGCGCAAAGTTTGCTTGCGTGAGAACGCCAGAAGATGTCCGACCAGGCCCGCCGCGCGGTTGGCATTCTGGCTGATCTGAATCAGGTCGGCAAAATCGGGATCCCCTTGATCATGCCGTAACAACAAAAGGTCGCAATGACCTGAAATAGCCGTCAGAAGATTATTGAAATCATGCGCGACACCGCCGGCAAGCTGGCCGATGGCCTGCATCTTCTGACTCTGGACGAATTGCGCTTCGAGGGTCTTCAACTCGGTCGCATCGGTCAGAACGGCCAGAAGCCCGTTACCCTCGTCATCGGAGATGTGTTGCAGCGTGATCTGCAGAAAGACCTCGCGATCATCCCGGCGCACGCGCAGCACCTCGGCCTTGTTGCTGGCGCGCTCCTGCACCACCTCGTCGAGCCAATCCAGAACAGACCGCCCCAGCCCCTTGACCAGATCGGGCAGGTAAAGCGTGTTTTCCGGATCGCCCAAAAGCGCGCGCGCCGCCGGATTGGCCATCTGGATGGCCCCATCCGGCGTGAGCCTGAGCAAAGCCACCGGCACGTCGTCGAATCCCGTCTTTACGTCCGCCGCCTCTTGCCTCGTTTCCAGAGGAAGGAAATACAGTTCGCGCCGGTTGTTGCAGCCGGCGAATTCCACCACGCGGGCCATGCAGATACCATCGGCGCCGTTCAGCCTGGCCACCGTGCCGGATTTGGCCGGTCCGTCCGGGAGAATTTCGCCCAGCGCCTTCCTGCGTCCCCCAAGAAGCCGCCGCGCCGCGTCGTTCATGAAAAGGATGGTGTCATTTCTGCCAAGCGTCATCATTGGCATCGCCAACGCCTCGACCCCACGCGGGCCGCTCCGCTCCGACATTTCGTCGAAACGCCAGAAACAGGCCCCGGCCGCGAAACGGTGCACCGAGATACGCACATGTCCGCGCCGGGTGACGACATCCTCCTGCGCGCCGCCGTGCACGTCGGCCCGCGCCTGCAGACGGTGAATTACCGCGGCCGGATCGGCAAACAACTCCTCCAGCGCACGAACCAGCGTTTCATCCATTGATGCGCCGAACCGGCGCCTTGCCGCTTCGTTGCAATAAAACACCCGCCCGTCGGCATCGGCGGCAAAACCAGGCGCGGTATCCTGATCCGCGAAGGCCGCCGCCAGCGTAACGGGATGCCGCCGTCCCGCCCGAGGCGCCGATACGACAAGCGCCGACACGGCAAACCCCGTAGCCAGGAGCAGTAATTGCCAAAGCCGCCCGGAAAAATCCGCCGCCACGCGACGAATGTTGTCTGACCTGAGTCCGGGACTCGGCACTGACAGACCTCCATCTTACGATTCGTCCTGTCCGCATTTCGCGCAGATCAGGTTAAACGCAGATTAACGCTGGCAAGATTATCAACCTCAGGTTGCAGGTAAACCCGCTTTTTTGCGCGTCAGGACTGCCAGGAAAAAACCATCGCCCCCATCCAGCGGGGTCAATCTGCGCCGAGCGGAAACCCGCCACTCCGGGTGACGCGAGACAAATGCCTCCACCTGTGCACCGTTCTCGACGTCGAGCAACGAGCATGTCACATAGGCAAGATGCCCACCCCCCGAAACCAACCCCGCCGCGCGATCGAGAATCCCCGCCTGCGTCTCCGTCAGATCGGCCAGCATATTTGACGTCAGGCGCCACTTGCCCTCGGGGCTGCGCCGCCATGCGCCGCTGCCCGAACAGGGCGCATCGCAAAGCACCAGATCGAAAGGCCCGGCCCGTTCTGGCGCATCTTCGTCCAGCAACGTCACCGCCACCCCCGCACGCGCCGCCCGCACCGGCAGATCGCGCATCCGTTCGGGCGACGCATCATGGGCGAAAAACCGCGCCGCGGCGCGTCCCGCCATGGCCAGCGTCTTGCCGCCACCGCCGGCACAAAGATCCAGCACGCGCTGCCCGTCCGCCAGCGGAAGGGCATCAGTCACGGCCTGGGATGCGGCGTCCTGAACCTCGATCATTCCCCGCGCGAACGCGTCCGAACGCACAACCCGCCGCGGGTTTTCCACCACCTCCAGGGCGGTTGGTGACAGGTCATTCGGGACAGCTACTATCCCCTCGCGGTTCAACGCGGCCCGTGCCGTCGCAAGATCGCCCTTGCGCAGGTTGACCCGCAGAAAGACATGCGCCCGGCGGCGCAACGCTTGCATGACCGCCACGAAATCGTGACCCAGGCTTTGCCGCAACGGCGCTTCCAGCCAATCTGGACAATCCAGCGCCACCGCTTCGGCCAAGTCCGGATATCTTGTCGAAATCGCCTTCTCGACGTCGCCAAGATGCGGCGGGGCATGGCGCTCGCCGGTAAAAAATTCCTCGGGTTCGCTCCCCTTGGCCCGCAGTGCCCCGATCATCAATCCGCGGCCGGTTTCCTCGCCGCCCAGGGCGGCAAAGGACCGGCGACAGCGGAGCGCATCGAAGACGTAATCGCGGATCGCCGCGCGGTCCTTGGAACCTGCAAAGCGATTGCCACGCCCCCAGGTCGTCAAAACCTGCTCAACCGGCGCGCCTGCCAGGTAACGGTCGAGAATCTCGATCGCCGCCGCGATTCGCGCCGCCGGCGTCATGGGCGGCCCAAGGCACGAAGCCGGTTCCTCGGGTTACGACAGATACCTTGCATTGGACGCCGAAATCGGCCCTCTTCCGCAGCCTCCATGACATCCCACCCTTCCCTCGGATCCTCGGCCAAACACGTCGGGCACGCACACATGACTGTCAAGCGTCAAAGAACCCGGGCTCAAACGGCAGGACCACCGGTGTGCCGCTGTCACCATGGATCAACAGAGAGGCCCCCTCGAGGCGAATATCGCGCACCGCGCGCCACCCATCGGGGCGGGGGATCGCGCCGATCACATGGCGGATCATGTGGCAGCGATCCGGCGCCAGTTCCAGATGGCCGGCCGTTCGGCCACGCCCCTTGCGTGCCCGTCCACGGGCGTCCGCCAGACCCACCAGCAGGCCACGCCCCCACGCGCGCGCATCATCCGGCGCCTCGTCGGAAACCCACAACGTCGTCACCGGCAAGCTCGCGCAATCCTTGAGCAGGAATACGATGTCGCGCTGCCTGGCCCGCAACACGGCCGTCCAGCCCAGGGTCCGTCCAGACATCTCGGCGAACCGGATGCATGACACCGCCTCGCCAAACAACGAGAAGGGGTTCAAGTCGAGCGCCCCCCCATCCGCGACAAATTTCGTCAGGTCGAAATCGCGTTCCCGGCCATCTGGCCCCGAATTGACGGTTGCCGAACACTTGGGCGACAATGACAGCAAGTCCCCCTCCGACAGGCGCAGCATTGCCGGATGCGTCACCGGCAATCTCCCGCGCCCCCCTGAAAGCCAGTGCGACTGATAAAGTAGCGGCACATTCCCCTGCAGGCACAGCTCCCGTTCTACCCGGGCCCCCTTCGGCCTGCGACCGAGCGTGAACCGTCCGGCGACGGCATCACGGGTCTGCACCAGTTCCTCGACGATCCAGGGACTGTCGGCGCGCCAGCCGCGCGGTGCCGGATCGCCAGAACACAGAAATGGCCCTCCTCCCGGCCACTCGGTCACGGGTTGCCTTGCCGGTGCCGGATCAGGCAACAAATCGGCAGCGGAATCGTCCAGCGGTGTCAGCCAACCGTCGTCACAGGCAAACCGCAGATCGCATACGGTCCCCTGAAACGGATCGAGCTTCAGCGTCGCGCCGGGCACCGCCATCGTCAACAGATCGGCCACATGCCGCTCCTTTCCATATTTGGCGTCACATTAGGATATATCGCCTGGCCCATGCTACGGGCCTGTCCGAAACGCTGTGTTTCACCCGGGTCACGCAAAGCGTCTGGGCCGGGTGTCACCGTGCCGGGCGAAATCCGGTGGCCACGACGAATTTCTCGGAACTGTCGGCCCGGCTGGCCGGCGGCTTGACGTTGGCAACCTTGGTGAAATGTTGCTTCAGCCGTTTCTGCAAATCGCCCTCGGCCCCGCCGGCCAGGACCTTGGCGACAAATGTGCCGCCCTCTTCCAGAACGTCGAACGCCAACTCCGCCGCCGCCTCGCACAGGGCGACGATGCGCAAATGGTCCGTCTGCTTGTGCCCGGAACTGGCCGCCGCCATGTCACTCATCACCACGTCGGCCTTTCCGCCCAGCCAGTCCTTGACCTGCATATCTGCATCGTCCTCCATGAAATCCAGCTGATGGATCTCGGCGCCCGCCACCGGCTCAACCTCCTGCAGGTCCACCCCCAGCACCCGGCCCACGGGCTTGCCCTTGCGCGCGCCCAGTGCGTTGACCCGCGCCACCGCCACCTGGCACCACCCGCCCGGGGCGCAGCCCAGATCGACGACCCGGCCGCCAGGGGACAGGAAATGATACCT
This sequence comes from Actibacterium sp., assembly GCA_016278285.1. Lineage (GTDB taxonomy): Bacteria > Pseudomonadota > Alphaproteobacteria > Rhodobacterales > Rhodobacteraceae > JADQCB01. The sequence goes on along the minus strand of JADQCD010000180.1, from coordinate 1,270 downwards.
GTCATCCAGCTCGAGGATCTTGAACGCCGCGCGCCCGCGATACCCCTCCGCCTTCGCGCGTTTGACGTATGGGTCATTCAACTGCCGTTCCAGCCACCGCGTGGAAGACAGCTTGCGCCCGCGCGCGCTCTTGACCTTGACCTTCAGATCGCGCTGCCCGCGCCCGCTGTTCTTCTTGCCATTCATGTCAGTTCACCGATCCGGCACCGCCAAGGACGCCCCTGATTTCATCTTGCCCAAAATACTCTCGCCGAAGGCACACATCGCCGGCACCGCTCAGAACGGGCCGTCCTCCAGCACCCCGTCCGCGCTCATCTGCGCATAAAGAAGCCCCTCGCGCAGGCCGCGATCGGCCACCGACAGCCGGTCGGTCGGCCAGACCCGCAGCAATGCCTGCAGGATCGCCGCGCCCGACATGATCAGCGCATGCCGGTCGCGGCCGATGCGTGGGTCCCGCCGGCGACCTTCCGGCCCCAGCGCCAGGTAGTCGCGGATCACCCTGTCGATCTGATCGCTTGTCATACGCAGCCCGTCCACCTTGTTGCGGTCATAGCTCTTCAGCCCGAGAAACGAGGCTGCCACCGTGGTGACCGTGCCGCTGGTGCCGATCACCTGGAACCCCTCGCGCGCCTGCTCCGAGGCATAGGGCGAGAATTCGGCCAGATTTTCCTCGAAGAACCAGCTCATCAGCGCGAAACGCGCCGCGTCGTCCTCGACATCGTCGAACTGGTCCCTCAGCGTGGCCACGCCCAGCGGCACGCTGATCCAGTCGACCACCTTGGCGGCGGGGAACGGGCTGTCGGTGCTGTGGAACCCGGCATGCAGGCGCATGATCGACCGGGGTCGCTCGGCGCCGGGCACCCGCGACAGGTCGATCCAGACCAGTTCGGTCGAGCCGCCGCCGATATCAACCACGAGCAGCTGCTCGGTCCTGGTCGAGACCAGCGGCGCGCAGGAAATCACGGCCAGGCGCGCCTCTTCCTCGGGCTGGATCACTTCCAGCATCAGCCCGGTCTCGCGTTCCACCAGCCGGGTGAAATCCAGCGCATTGCGGGCGCGCCGGCAGGCCTCGGTCGCCACAAGGCGCATCCGGGCCACGCTGTGACGTTCCAGCTTTTTCTTGCAGATGCGCAGCGCCTGAACCGTGCGCCCGATCGAGGCGCGCGACAATCGGCCAGACGCCTCCAGCCCCGTGCCCAGCTGCACGGATTTTGAAAAACTGTCCACCACATGAAACTGGCTGCCCTTCGGCTGGGCAATCAGCATGCGG
>JADQCD010000164.1 GCA_016278285.1 Actibacterium sp. | reverse complement strand
GCCCAGCCAGCCGGTCACGTCCAACGCCTCGCCGATGAAGAACAGGCCCGGCACTGTCCGGCTTTCCATGGTCCGCGCGTCCAGCCCGTCAGTGTCGATACCGCCCAGCGTCACCTCGGCCGTGCGATAGCCCTCCGATCCCGCCGGGACAAGGTGCCAGCCCTGGATCGCCCCGGCCAGTGCCCGAAGCGCCGCGTCGGATTGATCGGCCATGTTGCCGCCAAGCGTCAGCCGCTCCACCGTGTGGGTGGCAAGCCGGGCGGGCATCAGCGTGGCCAGCGCATTGCCGATGGATTTGCGTCCGTCGGCCGCACGGCAGGCGCGCAACCGCGCAAGCGCGTCGGTGCCCGGCGTCAGGTCCAGGGTGATCGGGCCGCCTTCGCGCCAGTAGCTGGATATCTGCAGGATCGCCGGCCCCGAAAGCCCGCGATGGGTGAACAGGACCGCTTCGTCGAACGCGGTGCCGTTGGTGCTGGCGCGGGCTGGCAGGGCGACGCCGGCCAGCTCCGCGAAACGGCCCCCGAAAGTCAGCGGAACCAGAGCCGGCCGGGTTTCCGTCACCGCGTGGCCGAACTGCCGCGCCACGTCGTAGGCGAAACCGGTGGCGCCCATCTTCGGGATGGACTTTCCGCCGGTCGCCACGACCAGCGTGCGGGCTCTGACGCGCGCGCCGTCCGACAGCGCGATTGTGAAGCCGTCCGCGGTCTTTTCTATTGCGGTGGCCGCAACACGCAGTCGCAGTTCGGCGCGCACGCGGTGCATCTCGTCCAGGAGCATCCGTATGATGTCCTTGGCGGAGCCATCGCAGAAGAGCTGTCCAAGGGTCTTTTCGTGCCAGGCTATGCCGCGCCGGCTTACCATGTCGATGAAATCCCACTGGGTAAAGCGGGCCAGCGCCGATTTGGCAAAATGCGGATTGGTCGAAAGGAAATTCTCGGGTGCCGCGTGCAGGTTCGTGAAATTGCACCGTCCGCCACCCGAAATCCGGATCTTTTCGCCCGCCGCCTTGGCATGGTCGACGACCAGAACCCGGCCGCCGCGCTTTCCGGCCTGCGCGGCGCACATCATGCCGGCGGCGCCAGCGCCGAGTATCAGGCAGTCATACTGTGACAAGATCCCTCCCGGGGCTTCATCTTGCCCCAAATACTCCCGCCGGAGGCGGCCGCGGCCGGCGATTGCCGCGCTACATCGAGAAGGACGTTCCGCAGCCGCAACTGGAGCTGGCGTTGGGGTTGTCGATGACGAACCGCGCGCCGATCAGTTCTTCGGTGAAATCAATGGTCGCACCTTCAAGGAAGGGCAATGAGATCGCGTCGACCACCACCTTCTGACCTTCGCCTTCCAGCACCAGGTCGTCGTCGGCGGGCGTGTCCAGCGTGATTTCATACTGGAACCCCGAGCATCCGCCGCCCTCGACCGCCACGCGCAGCGCCTTGCCCTGGTCAGCGGCCGCGATTTCGGCCAGCCGCGCGAAGGCGCGTTCTGTTACCTTGGGGGGAAGGTTCAGATCCATTTCAGCAAATCCCATCTCGAAACCGTTCGATTTGCAATATAAGGAGCCGTGGAAGAGGTCACAAGCAGGGGACGACATGCCGGCACGATACGCCTGCGATCCCGCGCGGTCGCGCGGGCGGCTTCATCCGGAGGAGGAGAGCGCCTTCCGCTCGTGCTTTCAGCGCGACCGGGACCGGATCATCCATGCCTCGTCCTTCCGCCGGCTCAAGCACAAGACCCAGGTTTTCATAGAGCACGAGGGCGACTATTTCCGCACCCGGCTGACCCATTCCATCGAGGTGGGGCAGGTGGCGCGCACGATTTCGGGCGTTCTCGATCTGAATCTCGCGCTGACCGAGGCGGTGGCACTGGCCCACGACCTGGGACACACCCCGTTCGGCCACACCGGCGAAGAGGCGTTGGGCGCGCTGATGGCGCCCTATGGCGGGTTCGACCACAACGCGCAGGCGATCAGGATCGTCACGCGGCTGGAACGGCATTATGCTGAATTCGACGGTTTGAACCTGACCTGGGAAACGCTGGAGGGGCTGGCCAAGCATAACGGGCCGGTCACCGGCGACATCCCTTGGGCGCTGGCCGAGTATGACGCGATCCACGACCTGGAACTGGGAACCTATGCCAGCGCCGAGGCGCAGGTTGCCGCGCTTTCCGATGATATCGCGTATAACAACCACGATCTGCATGACGGGCTGCGCGCAGAGCTGTTCTCGACCGACGAGCTGGCCGAGCTGCCGATCCTTGACGCCTGTTTCGCCGAGGTGGACCGGATCTATCCCGGCCTGAACTACTATCGCCGCCGGCACGAGGCGTTGCGCCGGTTCTTCGGGGTGCTGGTTTCGGACGTGATCGACCAGGCGCAGGCCCGCATCACGGCACTGGACCCGGTTACGCCACAGGATATCCGCGCGGCCGGCCGGCCGATTGTGCGGTTCAGCGACGCGATCTGGGAACAGTTGAAGCAGATTCGCGCGTTTCTGTTCGTGCGCATGTATCGCGCGCCCGCAGTCGTCGCGATGCGGCGCGAGGTGACGGCGATGGTCAATGAATTGTTCCCGCTTTACATGTCGCAGCCCGAATTGCTGCCCAGGCAGTGGCGCAAGGATGTCGAGGCCGCGCAGGACGAAACTCAACTGGCTCGTATCGTGTCGGACTATATCGCCGGTATGACCGACCGTTTCGCCATCCAGCAGCATGGCAAGCTGATCGGCGGGCACGAGATCGCGGCGGAGCTGGGAGTGTTGACCGATGGCCACGGGACCTGAGGCGCTGTCGCCGGTAACCGCCTTCGCGCTGGTGGGGGCTTTGGGTGTCGGGTCGCAATGGCTGGCGTGGAAGCTGCGCCTGCCGGGCATCGTGCTGATGCTGGGTGCGGGGCTTATGATCGGGCCGGTGCTGGGCGTGTTCGATCCGTCGCGCGACATCGGCCCGCTGATGGGGCCGCTCGTTTCGATCGCGGTGGCGATCATCCTGTTCGAAGGGGGGCTGACGCTCGACCTTCGTTCCTTGCGCGGCGCGGCGAAGGGCGTGCGGCGGCTGGTGCTGATCGGCGCGCCGTTGGGCTGGGCGCTGTCGGCTATTGCGCTGCATTGGGTGGCCGGGACCGGATGGGCCACGGCAGCGGTTTTCGGCGGTATCATGATCGTCACCGGACCCACGGTAATCGCCCCGCTCCTGCGCCAGGCCCGGCTGCAACGCCGCCCGGCGCAGTTGTTGCAGTGGGAGGCGATCGTCAACGATCCCGTCGGCGCGCTGGCCGCGGTGCTGGCCTTTCAGGTGGTGCTGGTGATGCAGGCCGCCGCCGGCGCGGGGGCGGCAATCGGGCATCTGGCGCTTGGCACGGCGGTGGCCACGCTGCTGGGGCTGGTGGCAGGATGGGGGTTGACCCGGGCCTTCCGCAACGGGCTGGTGCCCGAATACATGAAGGTGCCGGTGCTGTTTGCCCTCTTGCTGGGGGTTTTCGCGCTTTCGGATGCGGTGCTGCACGAATCCGGGCTGCTGGCGGTGACGATCATGGGGCTGTTCATCGCCAATGCCGATTTGCCCAGCTTTACAGAGTTGCGCCGGTTCAAGGAACACGCGACGGTGTTGCTGGTTTCGGGCGTGTTCATCCTGCTGGCGGCGAACATGAGCATGGCCACGCTTTCCACCATCGACTGGCATGCCGTCGCCTTTGTCGCCGCGGTGATCCTTCTTGTGCGCCCCGCGACGGTTCTGGTCGCGCTGGCCCTCAGCGACGTGCCCTGGCGCGAGCGGTGGCTGGTCGCGCTGACCGGGCCGCGCGGTGTGGTTCTTGTCGCCGTCGCGGGGCTGTTCGGCGAGCGCCTGGAGGCTTTGGGCCTGGCCGACGGCGCGCGGGTTGCACCGCTGGCCTTCGCGCTGGTGGCGGCCACCGTGGTGCTGCACGGCTTCATCCTGGCGCCGCTGGCCCGCGTCCTGGGTCTGAGTGCCGGCGGCCCGCCGGGGGTGCTGATCGTGGGCGGATGCCCCTGGTCGGCCGCGCTGGGAGATCTGTTGCAGAAGCTGGAGCTGCCGGTGCTGATCGTCGATCCCAACCGCGCCCATCTGCGCGCGTCGCGCGAAGCGGGGCTTCCGGTCTTTTCCGGCGATATCCTGTCCGAGGCGGCCGAACACACGCTGGACCTGGTGCCCTATGGCATGGTTGTCGCGGCCACCGACAACGATGCCTATAACACGCTTGTGGCCACCGATGTGGCGCCCGAGTTCGGCCGAGAGAACGTGTTTCAGCTGACGCGCAGAAAAGACGAAAGCCGCCGCCACGCGCTGCCACCCACGCTGGGCGGGCGCCGCATGCCCGGCGACATGACATGGTCCGAGGCAAACGCCCGCATCCGCCAGGGGTGGAGTTTCCGCGCCACCGGGTTGACCGACGAATTCACGCTGGAGACCTGGCTGGAACACAACCCCGAGGCGCTGATCATGGCCGAGCTGGACAAGAACGGCACGCTGCGCCCGCTGGAAGCGGAGACCGCGCCGCGCGGGGGCGCCGGCAGCCGCATCATAGCCTTTGTGCCGCCCGAAGTGGCGCAGCAGGGCAATGGACCGGACATTGCGCGGGGGTGATGGCCGCGGGTTCTGTTGACCCCGCGTTTCGGCATGGTAAACCCGCGCCAATCTTGAAGGACATGCCAGATGAACCTGTTTTCCGATATCGGCGCCCTGGTGATCGAGCAGATCGATGCGATGATGCGCGAGGGCGCGCTGCCTGGCGGGCTGGATACCGGCGCCGTCACGGTCGAGCCGCCGCGCGACCCCATGCATGGCGACATGGCGACGAACGCCGCGATGGTCCTGGCCAAGCCTGCCGGGATGAAGCCGCGCGACATTGCCGCGGCTCTGGCCGGTCGGCTGACGGCCGATGACCGCGTGGCCAGCGCCGAGGTGGCCGGGCCGGGGTTTCTGAACCTGCGGCTGTCCAACGCGGTCTGGCAGGACGTTCTGCGCCGTGTGCTCGGCGCGCAGGGCGATTTCGGCCGCTCCCAGATGGGTCAGCGGCAGAAGGTCAATATAGAATACGTCTCGGCCAACCCGACCGGCCCGCTGCATGTGGGCCACACCCGCGGCGCGGTGTTCGGCGACGCCCTCGCCAGCCTGCTGGATTATGCCGGGTATGCCGTCACGCGCGAATACTATATCAACGATGGCGGCGCGCAGGTCGATGTCCTGGCCCGCTCGGTCTATCTGCGATATCTTGAGGCGCACGGTCAGGCGGTCAGCTTCGAGGACGGCACCTATCCCGGCGACTACCTGATCCCGGTGGGCGAGGCCCTGGCCGAAGAGGTCGGCGACCGTTTCGTCGACCAGCCCGAGGCGGTCTGGCTGGAAGAGCTGCGCGATTTCGCCACCGACCGGATGATGGACCTGATCCGTGCCGATCTGGCCGCGCTCGGTGTGAAGATGGATGTTTTCTTCAGCGAAAAGTCGCTTTACGGAACCGGTCAGATCGAGGCCGCGCTGAATGCGCTGGACGAAAAGGGCCTGATCTATCAAGGCGTGCTCGAACCGCCCAAGGGCAAGAAACCCGAGGATTGGGAACCGCGCGAGCAGACGCTGTTCCGCTCGACCGCGCATGGCGACGACGTGGACCGTCCGGTGAAGAAATCCGATGGTAGCTGGACCTATTTCGCGCCCGATATCGCGTATCATTATGACAAGATCGAGCGCGGCTTCGATCAGCTGATCGACGTGTTCGGTGCCGATCACGGCGGCTATGTCAAACGGATGAAAGCCGCGGTCAGCGCGTTGTCGGATGGCCGGGTGCCGCTCGACATCAAGCTGACGCAACTGGTCAGGCTCTTTCGCAACGGCGAGCCGTTCAAGATGTCCAAGCGCGCGGGCACCTTCGTGACGCTGCGCGACGTGGTCGACCAGGTTGGCGCCGACGTGACCCGCTTCGTGATGCTGACGCGCAAGAACGACGCGCCGCTGGATTTCGATTTCGCGCGGGTGCTTGAGCAATCCAAGGACAACCCGGTCTTCTATGTGCAATACGCCCATGCGCGGGTCTGTTCGGTGCTGCGCAAGGCGGCCGAGGCGGGGATTTCCGCCGATGACGATACGCTGGCCGCCGCCGACCTGTCGGGGATCGACCACGCGGCTGAGCTGGCCGTGGCGCGAAAGCTGTCCGAATGGCCTCGTCTGGTCGAGATCGCCGCGCGCACGCATGAGCCGCACAGGGTTGCCTTCTACCTCTACGATCTGGCGTCAGAGTTCCATTCCCTGTGGAACCGCGGCAACGAACTGCCCGAACTGCGCTTCCTGCAAGAGGGCGACCCGGCCACCAGCCAGGCCAAAATCGCGCTGGCCCGGTCCGTCGCCGTTGTTATTTCCGCCGGTCTTGGTATTCTTGGGGTCACCCCGGTCGAGGAAATGCGCTGACCACAAGGCGCCGACCGCCCGGGGCTGGCAGGCAAGAACGGTCCGGGTGGCGTATCGTCGCGGCCCGGCGGCGGCGAGGCAGCAATGGCAGAGATTGAATACGACGATTTCGAACGCACCGCGGCGCGCGCCGCTCCGGGTGCGCTTGAGACCGCGATTAACTGGACCGGGGCGCTTTTGTCGGTGGCGCTGGTGCTGGGAATGGGCGTTTGGGGCTATCGGCTGGTCGTGCGCGATGTCAGCGGCGTGCCGGTGGTCCGCGCCCTGGAAGGGCCGATGCGCGTGACACCGGACGATCCTGGGGGGCGCCGGGCGGCGAACCAGGGGCTGGCCGTGAACCGGATCGCCGCCGAGGGAAACGCCGCGCCGCCGGCCGAGCGCGTTGTGCTGGCGCCGCAGCCGGTATCGTTGACCGCCGATGATGTGCCGCGCGCGGAATTGAACCCGGTTCCCGAGGTCACCAGCGGGCCGCCGACGGACCCCGCGACAGATATGGCCGAGGATCCGATCGCCGCCGCGCTGGCCGAAGCGATGGGCACCGAAATGCCTGGCGCTTCACAGGGCGAAGCCACACCCTCCGGCCCGGCCGGCAAGCTGGGCGTTGCCCGCTCGCCCTTGCCGCGTGCCCGCCCGGAAGGTGACATGACGGCCGCGCTCGAGACGGCCCGGGACGCTGCGGCCATCCACGGACCGGTCAGGGAGATCGATCCGCAGACTTTGCCACCGGGCACGAATCTGGTTCAGCTTGGCGCCTTCGAAAGTCCTGAACTTGCCCGCGAGGAATGGCAGCGGCTGGCGGGCCTTTTCGGCAGCTTCATGGATGGCCGGGACCGTGTGGTGCAAGCGGCGGTCAGCGGTGGGCGCCGCTTTTACCGGTTGCGCGCGGCGGGGTTCCCCGACATCTCGTCCGCGCGACGTTTCTGCGCCGCGCTGGTGGCCGAGGGGGCCGATTGCATTCCGGTGGTGGCACGGTGACGCAGAGCCGGCCGGGCGCCTTCATCACCGGGGTGGCGGGAACCGCCCTGACCGGAGAAGAGCACGCCTTTCTGGCCGAGGCTGATCCGTTGGGTTTTATCCTGTTCGACCGCAATGTTGACAGCCCCGAACAACTGCGCCGGCTGACCGGGACACTGCGCGAGGCGGTGGGCCGCGACGCGCCGGTGCTGATCGACCAGGAAGGCGGCCGCGTGGCCCGGCTTCGTCCGCCGCACTGGCGCGACTGGCCCGCACCGCTGGATCAGGTCGCGCGTGCCGGGCCGCGCGCCGAGCAGGTCATGCGCCTGCGCTATGCGATCATCGCGGCCGAACTGCGGGCCGTGGGCATCGACGTCAACTGTGCCCCCTGCACCGATGTGGCGCGCCCCGATACCCATGCGGTGCTGCACAACCGTTGTTACGGGGACGTGCCCGACACAGTGTCCCGGATCGCCCGCGCAGTGGCCGAGGGCCTGCTTTCGGGTGGCGTTCTGCCGGTGCTCAAGCATATTCCCGGCCACGGCGCGGCCACCACCGACAGCCACCTGGAATTGCCGCGCGTGGATCTGCCGCGCGACACGTTGCAGAAGGTCGACTTCGCCCCCTTCGCCGCGCTGGCCGATCTGCCGGTGGGGATGACCGCGCATGTGGTCTATGCCGCGTTCGACCCCGATCGACCGGCGACAACCTCGCCCGGTATGATCACGCTGATCCGTCAGGGCATCGGTTTCAACGGCCTTCTGATGAGCGACGACATCTCGATGGGCGCACTGAACGGCGGCATCGCGGATCGCTGCCGGGCTGCGCTGGCGGCGGGCTGCGATGTGATCCTTCACTCCAACGGTGACCTGGCCGAGATGCGCGCGGTGGCCGCGGCCAGCGGCCGGATGGGCCAGCGTGCCGCGCAACGGGCCGAGGCTGCGCTGGCCTTGCGTCGCGCGCCCGAGGCCGACCTTGGGGCGCTGGTCGCAGAATGGGACGCGCTGATGCGTGCCGAGACCGCCGATGGCTGACCCCCAGGGCGGCGGCGACGACGATTTCGAGGCGATCAGCGTCGCCGACCGGGTGGCTGCCGAGGCGTTGATCGTCGATGTGGACGGGTTCGAGGGGCCGCTCGACCTGCTTCTTACGTTGTCGCGCACGCAAAAGGTGGACTTGCGCAAGATCTCGGTTCTGAAACTGGCCGAACAATATCTGACTTTCGTGGACCGCGCCAAACAGCTTCGGCTGGAACTGGCCGCGGATTACCTGGTGATGGCGGCCTGGCTGGCCTTTCTCAAGTCGCGCCTTCTGTTGCCGCCTGACCCCGCGGACCAGGGCCCCTCGGGCGAGGAACTGGCCGCGCATCTGGCGTTTCAGCTGGAGCGGCTTCAGGCGATGCGCGATGCCGCCGCGCGTCTGATGGGCCGCGACCTGCTCGGGCGCGATTTCTTTGCGCGCGGCACGCCGTCGGGCGTGGCCCGTGTGCGCCGCGTGACCCATACCGCGACCCTGCTGGACCTGATGCAGGCCTATGCCCGCATTCGCACCCGCGACGAATTCCGTCCCTTCGTGATGGACCGCGACAAGGTGTTCACCATGGAGCAGGCGCTGGACCGGATGCGCGGGCTGATCGGATTCGCCGGGGACTGGACACAGCTTGCCAGCTATCTGCCGGAAGGCTGGGAAAATGATCCGGTGCGCCGCCGGTCGGCCACGGCCTCGACTTTCGCGGCGTCTCTGGAACTCGCCAAGCAGGGGCAGATCGAGTTAAGACAGGGCGACACCTTTGCGCCGATCCAAATCCGCAGGAAACCCGAATGACCGACGCGCCGGAACCCGAGGAAAGCCTGTTTCAGGCCCCGCCGATGGGCGAACAGGAACGCATGGTCGAGGCGATCCTGTTCGCCACTGCCGAGCCGGTGACCGTGGCGGAGTTGAACGCGCGGATGCCGCATGGCTGCGACGCGGCCGAGGCGCTGGCGCTGTTGCGCAAGCGCTATCAGGGGCGTGGCGTGCAGGTTTGCAAGGTCGGGGATGCCTGGGCGATCCGCACCGCCCGGGACCTCGGTTTCCTGATGCGCAAGGAGACGGTCGAAACGCGCAAGCTGTCGCGCGCGGCGATCGAGACATTGGCGATCATCGCCTATCACCAGCCCGTCACCCGCGCCGAGATAGAGGAAATTCGCGGCGTATCGGTCAGCCGCGGCACCGTCGATCAGCTGATCGAACTGGAATGGATCCGGTTCGGGCGCCGGCGGATGACGCCGGGGCGTCCGGTGACCTATGTCGTGACCCAGGGTTTTCTTGACCATTTCGGCCTCGAAAGCGCTCGCGACCTGCCGGGGCTGAAGGAATTGCGCGCCGCAGGACTGCTGGAAAACCGTCCGCCGCCAGGCGCAATGGCGGATCAGGGTGAGGACGAAACCGCAGAAGACGGTCAGAGTGATATGTTCGAGGACGAGAGCTGAGCAAGGAGGGCAGCGGATGAATGCCAACCGACTGATCACCATGGTCGTGCGAATGTTTATGCGAAAACTTATGAACCGCGGCGTCAATGCCGCGATCGGCAAGGCCGGAGGGCGCGGCAAGTCGCGCCAGGACATGACCCCGCAAGAGCGCAAGACCGCCGGCAGTGCCAAGCGAACCGCCCGTCGCGCGCGGCAGGCCGGGCGGCTCTTCCGCCGTATGGGACGATTCTGAGTCGGGCTACGCCCCGTCCGGATCGTCCAGCAGATTGGTTGACAAGCCACGCTTTTTCGCGCTTTCGCGCACCGCCTTGCGCATTGCAGGGCTGCGGCGCAGCAGGCGAAGAAAACGTTCTTCGTCCAGCATCAGCAGCGTGCAGGGCGTGATCGCGCGGACCTCGGAGCGCAAAGGCCGGTTGCGCAGGATCGACATCTGGCCGAACATCTCGCCCCGGCCAAGCCGCCAGGTCTGGCCGGCGGTGCGCAGTTCCACCGCGCCGGTGGCGATGAAATAGACGGTGCCAGGTTCGGTATCGGGCTGCACCAGCACCTCGCCCGGCGAGGCATAGCGGGTGATAAGGGCCCGGCCCAGCCGTCGCAGCGTGCGCGCATCCAGTTCCGAAAAAAGTGGAAACTGCCGTGCAAGCTGGGCCTTTTGCAGGGCGATGTCCAGCTTTGGCCGACGTTCATCCCGAGCCCGCACGGCGTTCAGTCGCCGCATCAGGTCGGCGTGAAGTTCATCGCCGATCAGCCCTTCGTCGCGCAGGGTTTCATACTCGCGCTCCTCGAAACGCAGGGCGGTCCGGCGGATGAACCGGCGTTCCAGTTCCTCTGCATAGCCGGGATATTGCAGGCGCAGCCCGTCCAGCGCCTGTTCCGCCCCGTTCAGTCGCTGTTGCAACAGATCGTGCAGCAGCTCGGCCACCCGGCGGCCGTGGATGCGCCGGATTCGCGTGTCGATGAAACGGTGCAGATCACGCAGGATCAGGCCCTGCGCCAGCAGGATCTCGAACCGGTCGGCCGTCAACCGTGCCAGCGGCGCGCCCAGGCGCAACCTGTTGTAGAGGAACACCGCAAGGCGGAAGCCGGGGCCGAATCCCAGGCTGCGTCGCGCCGCGTGGCGATAGCCGCTTCGCCCCGCGCTGCGGGTCGCCTCGATCATGCGGTCGGATTCAATGAGCATCCGTTCCGACAGGCGGGATGAGATCACCCGTTCGTGAAAGCGTTCCAGGATCATGTCGCGCTCGGCCCCGGCCAGGGCGATCAGCCCCAGCGTGATCCGGTCGCGGTCCAGAATCTCTGTGCTTTCCTCGGCTGCCTTGACCGCGCCTTCCAGGCGTTCGCCGAAGGTCTTCGCTTCGGAGCGGACGATGTCGCGGGTCAATTCGTATTTCTCTGTTGCCCGCGCCACGTCCTCGCGCACGGTCTGAAGCGCGACCGCCACTACCTGCCGGGACAAGGCCGCATCCAGCGCCGACAGGCGGTCGAGCCCCAGCCGGGCGATCACCCAACGCAGGGTGCTGCCCTGCACGATCAGCGTAAAAAGGGTGAACCCGGTGGCCAGCATCCCGACAAGGCGGCGGGTTTCCTCCGGCACCCGGAAGCTTTCGGTCACCGCCAGCGCCAGCGCCAGGGTCACCGCGCCGCGCAGCCCGCCCCACAGGATCGCGGCGCGATAGGGCCGTTCCACCTGTGGCGAAAGGCGGAGCGCGGCAAGAACCGGCAACAATCCGAAAAGGATTACTGCGCGCGCGGCGATGGCGGCGGCGACCACAACCGCGATCAGTCCCAGTTCGCGCAGGCCCATTCCCTCCAGCAGGCGGGGAATGAGAAGCGCTGCCAGCACGAAGATAAAGGCGCCGGACCAATGTGCCAACAGATCCCAGATTTCGCGCAGGGTGTCCCATGTGTCGGGGGCCAGTCGTCCGGGTCCGGACAAGTTCAGCGTCAGCCCGGCCGTGACCACCGCGATGACCCCCGACGCCCCCAGGCTCTGCTCGGCCAGGATGTAGGCCAGATATGGCAATGCGACCGAAACCGAGACCTGCGCCAACTCGTGCCGCGGCAACATCGCCATGATCCACAGCAACGCCCGCGCGATCCCCCAGCCGACGATCACGCCGCCGGCCACCAGCAGCGGCAGCCGCCCCAGTGCCGCGCTGATGGACGGTTCGGATGCGCCGCTGACGACGAAACCGATGAACAGGCCGAACAGCGCGATGGCGGCCGCGTCGTTCAGAAGGCTCTCGCCCTCGATCAGCCGGCTCAGCCGGCGCGGCGCGGCGATCGAGCGGAAGATGCCCACCACGGCCGAGGGATCGGTGGTGGAAACGATGGCCCCGATAAGCAGGCACGCGGCCAATGGCAGGGTTCCCGTCCAGAACAGGGCATAGCCCACCGCAAAGGTCGCAACCACCACGGCCAGCACGGCCATGACAAGGATCGGCACCCAGTCGTCGAGCATCCGGCGCAGGTTCATGCCAAGGGTTACCTGGAACAGCAGCGTCGGCAGGAAGACGTAAAGAAACACGTTCGATCGGATCGGCAAGGCCAGGATCGCCCCGGCCACGGGGTTCAGCGCGTCGGTCAGCTCGGTGCGCAGAAAGAACGCCGCGGCCAGGCCGATCAGGATGCCCAGCATCGCCAGTATGACGCTGAACGGCAGGCGCAGCCGCGCGGCCAGCGGCTCGGCCAGGCCGATGATCAGGAAAAGGGACGCGATGATCGCGGTAACGACGACGATGTCCATGAAATGAAATTAAACCGGATTCCTGCGCGCGGATACGGCGGTATCGAATTAATGCCCTGCATGGGACTCGGTAAGGCTGAAAAGGATATTTCGGCCGTCAGGGCGCGCGGAAATGCTTGGACAGTTTAAGCCCCTGACCCTGATAATTCGATGCGATTCCGGCACCATACAACGCGTCGGGACGCGCGGCCATGCGTTCATAGACCAGCCGCCCGACGATCTGACCGTGTTCCAGCGCGAACGGGGCCTCGTGACAGCGCACCTCCAGCACGCCGCGCGCGCCGGCGCCGCCCGCCTCGGCATGGCCGAAACCGGGATCGAAGAACCCGGCGTAATGCACCCGGAACTCGCCGACCATCGCCAGAAATGGCGCCATCTCGGCGGCATGGTCGGGCGGGATGCAGACCGCCTCGCGGCTGACAAGGATATAAAATGCGCCGGGGTCCAGGATGATGCGCCGCTCGCTGGTGCGAATGGATTCCCAGTATTCGGCGGGGTTGTAATGGTTGATCCGGTCCAGGTCGATCACGCCGGTGTGCGGTTTTGCCCGCCAGCCCACCAGATTGTCGCCCGACGTCGGGTCCAGATCGACCGAAAAGCCCAGCCCTTCGGAGATCACCGCCGGGCCGCCGGTGACCAGAGGTGTCTGCGCGTGCAGCGCCGCCAACGCGGCATCGTCCAGCACCGCCTGCCCGCGGCGAAACCGGATCTGGTTCAGCCGCATCCCCGGCCGCACCTTCACCGAGAATGATTTCGGGCAGATCTCGGCATAGAGCGGCCCGGTGTAACCGGCCGGAATCCGGTCGAATTCCTCGCCGCCATCGGTGATCGTGCGGGTCAGCAGGTCAAGCCGCCCGGTGGAGCTTTTGGCATTGGCCACCGCCTGCACGTCGTCGGGCAATGCCAACCGTTCCATCAGCGGCACGACATAGACGCAGCCCTTTTCAAGAACGGCGTCATCGGTCAGATCGATGCGATGCATTTCGAATTCGTCCAGCCGTTGGGCCACGCTGCGCCCTGCGCCGGCCAGGAACGAGGCGCGCACGCGATAGGCGACGCTGCCCAGCCGCAGGTCCAGCGATGCCGGCTGCACCTGCTCGGGCCGCAGCGCCGGATCGCCGGCGATCAGCCCCTCCGCGATCATCGCCTGGATCGTCTGGCTGGGAAGAACCCCGGTCCCGCTCATGCCATGCCCCCCGAAACACACGACCGCCCGGCGCCGGATCTGGCGCGGGCGGTC
>JADQCD010000255.1 GCA_016278285.1 Actibacterium sp. | reverse complement strand
GCCCTCGGCCCGGGTCGAGGCGCCGCAGGTCGAGGCGGCAAGCCTTCCCCTGGGCGCGGCGCGTGCGCAGCTGCACGAGAATTACATCATCGCGCAGACCGCCGAGGGCATCGTGATCGTCGATCAGCATGCTGCCCATGAGCGTCTGGTTTACGAGAAGCTGAAGTGGCAGATGGCCGAGAATGGCGTCGCGGCGCAGGCGTTGCTGATCCCCGAGATCGTGGAGATGAGCGCGGAGGAGTGCGCGCGTCTGCTGGACATGGCCGACGAGCTGTCGCGGCTTGGCCTGACGATCGAAGCCTTCGGCGGCGGCGCCGTGGCCGTGCGCGAGACGCCGGCGATTCTGGGCGAGGTGAATGCGCAGGCGTTGCTGCGCGACATCCTTGACCAGCTGGACGATCTGGGCGAGAGCGACACGGTGAAGGCGCGGATCGAGGCGATCCTCAGCCGCGTGGCCTGCCACGGCTCGATCCGCTCGGGCCGGTGGATGCGGGGCGACGAGATGAACGCGCTGCTGCGCGAGATGGAGGCGACGCCGCATTCGGGCCAGTGCAATCACGGCCGGCCCACCTATGTGGCGTTGAAGCTGAGCGATATCGAAAGGCTGTTCGGGCGCACATGATCGAAATCGGCGGGACATCCTATGCGTTCGGCGATCCGGCGGTGCTGGCCGTGCTTGGCGGTGGGGCGCTGTTTGGCCTGGTGCTGGTGCTGCTGATCGTATCGGTTCGCAGGGCCGGGCGGGCGGCCGACATGACCGGGCCGCTGGTCTATCAGATGGATCAGCTGGGCCGTGCGGTGCAGAACCTGGGGCAGGGGCAGGAGCGTCTGACCGGCGGATTGCAGACGGTGTCGGACGCGCAGGCAAACAGTCAGGCCAACATGCTGCACACCATGGAAACCCGGCTGGGCGAGGTGCAGCAGAGGATGCATGAAACACTGCACGACAACGCCATGAAATCGGCCCGCGCGATTTCCGATCTGAACGAACGCCTGGACAAATCGCTGGGTGCCAACAGCGAAAAAACGACCAGATCGTTGACCGAATTGCAAGAGCGGCTGGCCACCATAGACAAGGCGCAGGCCAATATCGAGAAGCTGTCCGGAGACGTGTTGAGCCTTCAGGATATCCTGTCCAACAAGCAGACTCGTGGCGCCTTTGGCGAAATCCAGTTGAACGACATTGTCGGAAAGGCGCTGCCGAAGGACAGTTACACCTTGCAGGCCACGCTTTCCAACGGCAAGCGGGCGGATTGCCTGATCCACCTGCCGAACCCGCCGGGGCCGATCGTGATCGACAGCAAGTTCCCGCTGGAAGCCTATGAGGCGCTGCGCCGCGCCAAAACCGACTGGGAAGTGAACGAAGCGGCCAAGGGGCTGCGCACCGCCGTGCGCGGGCATGTCCGCGCGATTGCGCAGCGCTATCTGATCGAAGGCGAGACGGCCGACGGCGCGATCATGTTTCTGCCCTCCGAGGCGGTCTATGCCGAGCTTCACGCCAATTTCCCCGAACTTGTGCGCGAAGGGTTCGATGCGCGGGTCTGGATCGTTTCGCCCACCACCTGCATGGCCACGCTGCACACGATGCGCGCGATCCTGAAGGATGCGCGGATGCGCGAGCAGGCCGGTGCGATTCGCAAGACCTTGCGGCACCTGCACCGCGACGTGGAGATCGTCGTCGAGCGGGTCGGCAAGCTGGACAACCATTTCCGCCAGGCGCGCGAGGATGTCGAGGGAATCGGAGTTGCCGCGGAACGTGCCGGCAAGCGTGCGGCGAAGCTGGACAATTTCGACTTCGAGGAACTTGACCACGACACAGGGGATGCGGCGCGCGTGGTGCCCCTGGCCAAGCGCGACTGACCGGGCGAGGCGTTTCCGGCCGAACCTTCGCTTGCTCTTGTCACCGGGCGCCGGACAGACGACACTCTGGCAAATTCTCAACGGAGGCGTCCGACATGCTTGAAATCAGCCCCAGCAAGATTGCCCACATCGCCGTTCGTGCCCGAGAGATCGACGCGAAGGTTGGCCGTTGGGACAGCGCAGGCGACACCGCCGACGCCGACACGATACTGGAAGCGCGGGCCAGCGATGGGACGGAAGGGGAATTGCGCGCCTTCATCGACAGCCTGAATGCCGATGAGCAGGCGAGCCTGGTGGCGGTAATGTGGATCGGGCGGGAGACCTTTACCGCCGACGACCTGGAAGAGGCGATCGAAACCGCGCGGAACGAGGCGACCACGCCGACGGCCGACTACCTGCTGGGAATTCCCCTGCTGTCGGATTACCTGGAAGACGGGCTTAACGCGCTTGGAATCGATCCGCAGGATCTGGAGGATCAGTTCTATTGATCGCCGCGCGGGGTGCCTGAATGTTTTTGCAATGGGCCCTTCGGGCAAGACATGCGATCGCGCCGCGCCGGATGGCGCGGCGATATGAGTACTTGGAGCAAGATGAAGGCGGTTGCGCGGTTCCCGCCGTCAGCCCGACAGATGATCGACGATTTGCAGGTGCTGCGCCAGGCGGTCGATGTTTTCCAGCCAGCGCGCCACCAGCCTGGGATCGCTGGGCTGGGCTCTGACTCCGGGGGCAATCTCGCGGTTCAGGACCGCCTCGACGGCCAGTGAGACCGGCACCGAGACCAGCCGCGCCATCGCCGTGCCGCGCGCGTCGCCCCAGGCATCCATCACGCAGGTCTTGTGATAGACTGGCACGCCGTCGCGGGTGACCTTGAGCGCGACGCACATGACCACGCGGTCGGGCTCTCCTTCAGCATAGGCGTTTTCCTGCCAGAGCCGGTCCGACATCTGCTTGAGTCGCGCCTCGCCCTCGGGGTCATCCAGCGTCTCGATTTCGCGGAACACCCCGGCCCAGGCATTCGCCCAGCCATTCAGACGCAGCGTGCCGCGGACGAATTCCTTGACTTTCCAGTTCGGGTCGAAGCCGTATTCCCGCATGAAGGGCAGCGAATCGCGGTTCGGGTAGACCTCGAATTTCTCGGGTTCGGGCAGCGGCGCGACATAGCTGGACAGCGCGTCCCAAGGGCGGCTGACCTGAAGTTCGCTGTGGCCCCGGATCGAGCGCGAGGGCGCGCGCAGCGCCTTGAGAACACCCAGAGGCGACCAGCTGAACTTGTAGCGGAAGGCGTTGGGATATTTCGGCACCCCGCCGCAATAGGAGGTGAACTCATATTCGTTATCGGGGTCCATTTCGTCCGAGTTCCGGAAGTCGGCCATCAGCCAGTGCGCCAGCACATGGTCGATTCCGGGATCCAACCCGACCTCGTTGACCAGCGCCACACCCGCGGCACGGGCCTTGTTGTCGAGGGCGCGCATTTCCGGCGCGATATAGCTGGACGACACGAACTGCGCCCCCTTGGCGATGGCCAGCTCGGCCAGCGGCACATGCCAGTCGGCCGGCAGCATCGACACGATCACGTCATCCCGGGTCACCGCCTCGGCCAGGTCGTCGATGCCGAACAGGCGGATGTCGGCGGTCAGGTCGCCGACGGCCTGCTGCGCCTTGTCCGTCGACCGGTTCCAGACGGTCACGTCGTGCCCGTTCTCGATCAGCCGTCTCAGGCCGGGAATCGCCGAAAGGCCCGTGCCGCACCAATGGATGGTCATGTTCTGCCCTTTCTCAGATGGTTGCGAGATGCGCGTCGAATTCGGTCTTCGCCCGGGCCCAGACGCCCGTGTCCGGCGCATCGAGCGCCAGCAGCGAAGGCAACAGTTGCGCGGCGAAATCCTGCGAGGATTCGACTGGCAAAAGCGAAGGCAGGTTGTCGATCGCGGTGACATCCAGCACCGGATCGTCCTGAACCCGCAACGCCGGGGCGTCCCAGGTCGTGGCCCGATCATAGACCTTGATGGGCGAGAAATCCGAGAGGGGGTCACAGGCGATGTCGCCGATCACGCGGAGTTTGCGTTCGGCGGTCCCGGCCGCGGCCGGGACGAAGACCGGCGTGCCGGGCCGGGCCAGGATGCAGTTCAGGAAGATCGCGTGTTCAAGGATCGCCGGGAACGGCCCGCCATGCGCGGTTTCGGCCATGTCCCACCTGGTGACATCCAGGCCGAGGGCGGTGCAGAGGTCCGCCGCCCCGGTTCCGACGCGCCCCAGCGCGCCGATCACGATGGCATCGGGGCGCGGCGCGTCGGTCGCGGCCAGTTCCCGCGCCAGGTCGTCGCGCAGCGCGGCCGACGCGGAACAGGACCCGACCGGACCGCAGATTTCGCCGCGTTGCTGTGCCGCCCAGCATTTCAGGGCCAATGCGGCACCGGCAAACCCGGCCCAATATCCAAAGGCCGCCACCCGGCGCCCGGTGTCATCCACGAGATATTCCAGGTCGTAAAGGGTTCCGCCGCCCGCCTTGAACCGTTTCAACAACTTGCGCCCCGCCGGCTGTCCCTTGAAGGCATGGCCGAACATGATGTGCCGGTGCGTCAGCGGCGTTCCGTCCTCGGGCAGTTCCTTGAGGCCGAAGACAAAGGCATCGGGCGGGGCATCGGGCCAGGTATTCTCGGGCACGATCTCGCAGCCGGCATCGCGATAGCCGTCGATCGCAATCGCGCGGCGCGGGCTTTGTTCGACCGTCACGCGCAGGCCCCTGTCCATCAATGCCTGCGCCCCCTCGGGCGTCAGGCCGACGCGTTCCTCGTGCGGGCGCTGCTCGGCCCTGAGCCACAGATGTGTCATCCTGTCTTTCCTTCGTTCAGTTTCTTGCCTATGCCAAAGCCGCCCTCGGGCCAAGGGGTTGGCGTTTCAGCGGGTCGCCTGCTATCGCTTTGACACTGTTCAATCGAAAGGCAGGTCCTGCATGACCCCGAACCCTGACCGTTTTCTGAAAAGCCTTCACGACCTTCGCAGCATTGGCGCGGTCGGCACCGGCGTGGTGCGCCCGGCCTATTCGGACAAGGATATCGAAGCGCGCAAATGGTTGGCGGCGCAGATGGAGCAGGCCGGGTTGCGGCCCTGTTTCGACCCGGTGGGCAACCTGTTCGGGCTGGCGGGCGATGGGCCCAGCCTGTTGATGGGGTCACATTCCGATACCCAGCCCGAGGGCGGCTGGCTGGATGGCGCCTATGGCGTGATGACGGCGCTGGAGATCGCCCGCGCATCGAAAGAGGCCGGTGGCCCGCCGGTATCCGTGGTGTCGTTCCAGGACGAGGAGGGGCGCTTTGGCGTGACCACCGGCAGCACCGTGTGGTGCGGCGGCCGGACCCTGGCCGAGGCCGACGCGCTGACCGATTCCGACGGCGTGACCTATGCCCGGGCGCGGGCGAAGATGGCCGACCTGGTCACTGGCGATTTCCTGGACCCGGCGCGGTTCACCGGCTTTGTCGAGGCGCATATCGAGCAGGGCCCCTATCTGGACACCAATGCCGAGGCGGTCGGCGTCGTAACCTCGATCGTCGGCATCCGCGACATGCGGATCACGCTGACAGGTCAGCAGAACCATGCGGGAACCACGCCGATGCACCTGCGCCGGGACGCGTTCCAGGGGCTGTCGGAATTCAACGCCCGCATCAACGAGCGCTTTCGCGATGTGGTGGCGCCGGAAACGGTCTGGACCATCGGCCACGTTGCGCTTCACCCGAACGGCGCGTCGATCGTGCCGGGCAGGGCCGTGTTCTCGATGCAGTGGCGCGATGGCGACGGGGACCGGTTGGCCCGGATGGAGGCGATCATCCGCGCGACCGCAAAAGAGGTCGCCACCGAGCGCGGGCTGGACCTGTCCTTCGGGCCGCTTCTGGGGCTGGAGCCGGTGGCGATGGACGCGCGATTTCAGCAGGCGCTGGCCGAGGCCGCCGAGGCCGAGGTGCCCGGCCGTTGGCGAAAGATGCCCTCGGGCGCGTTGCATGATTCGACCAACGTGGCGCGGCACATGCCGGTGGCGATGCTGTTCGTGCCGTCGATCGGAGGAATGAGCCACAATTTCGACGAGGACACCGCCGAGGCGGACCTGGTGACCGGGCTGCGGGTTCTCGCGGGTGGCGTGGCGCGGCTGGCCTGATCGATTTCGAATGGGCGCGCCCTGCGGGGCGGAGCACTTGGTCCCGCGTCCTTCCGCCCGCTCGGGCAGAGGGGCGCCTGCCCCTCTTCGCCTGCGGCGAATTCACCCCGGGAGTATTTTTGCCAAGGCGAAGGCCGGGTGGCGCGGGCCGGTCAGCTCCAGCTGACGTCGCCCAGGAAAATGTAGCCGGCGCCGTAGATTGTCTTGATAAGGCGCGGGTTGCGTGGATCCTCATCCAGTTTGGTGCGCAGGCGCGAGATGCGCACATCCATCGCCCGGTCAAAACTGTCGCCCGCCGCGCCGCCGAGAGATTCCTGCATTTGGGCGCGTGAAATCAAGCGTTTGGGGCTTTGGAGAAAAAGGCGCAGGACTTCGCCCTCGGCATGGGAAAACGGCACTTCGCGTCCGTCGGGGGCGGCCAGCACATAGCGGTCGAAATGCGCGCTCCAGTTTTCGAAGCGCGCGGTGGTGGCGCCGCCGCCGGCGTCTCGTCCCTTGCGCAGTCGGGCGCGGATGCGGGCCACGACCTCGGCGGGGTCGAAGGGTTTGATGATGTAGTCGTCGGCCCCCAGTTCCAGCCCGGTCACGCGGTCCTGCACCTGCGCACGGCCAGAGATTATGATGATCGCGGCGCCCGATTCCAGCGCCAGCCGGTGCACCAGCGCCAGACCATCGCGATCGGGAAGGCCCAGATCGACCAGGCAGACATCCGGTGCCGTGCGTTTGAGCGCGGCCTCGAACTCGGTCGCGCGCGAAAAGATCGCCGTGCGGAACCCGGCCTCGGCGAGCGCCTCGCCAAGCATCCGGCGGATTTGCGGCTCATCGTCGAGGATGGCGATCATCGGTGTGCTCATGCGGCGCGATCCATGGCCAGGAAGCCTGCCAGCGCCTCTTGCGTGAACGGCTTGTGAATCAGCGCGAAGCGGGCCGCGGCTGACTTTCGGGTGGCGTCGGAGGCGGGCAGCGATGTCATCAGGAAGCGTCGGGCCGGATGGCCACGCCTTTCCAGCCCGTCCAGCAGGTCCGGGCCCGTCGCGCCCCCGCCCAGCATCACGTCTGACAGCACCATGTCGATGCCGGGCAGGTCGGCCAGCGCCGCGGCCTCGTCGGCGGTGGTGGCTTCGATCACGTTGTGACCCATCCGGGTCAGCATGTCCCTGACCGTTTCGCGGATGCTGTCATTGTCGTCGACCAGCAACACCAGCTGGGCGCGGGCGGTTCGCGCGGCGCGCCGCAGCGGCAGATGCATCGTGACCCGCGCACCGTCGCCGGAGTTGGTCAGCGTCACGCGCCCGCCGGAAAGCTTTGTCACGTCATAGACCATCGACAGGCCAAGGCCGGAGCCTTCTTCGCCCTTGGTGGTGAAGAACGGGTCGAGTGCCTTTGCCAGGGCGGTGTCGGAAAATCCCGGACCGCTATCGGCCACTGCAATCTCGACCCAGGTATCGCTGACGCGATCGGCGGACAGGGTGATCCGGCCGGGCGGTGCGCCGATCGCATCGCGGGCGTTGAGAATGAGATTGAGAAGCGAATCCTGAAGTCCGCCGGCATCCAGCATCAGCGGGTCGGGAAAAGCCCCGATCCGCAGTTCGAGCGACATGCCTTCGGGCAGCGTCGGGGCGGCCATCGTCCGCAAATCGGCGAGGAAGGCGGGCAGATCGGTCGGGACCGGGCGGGCCTGGCGCGGGCCCGAGACCGAGGCGATCCTGTCGAGCAGCGTGCCGCCGCGCCGTGCCGCGCCCTGGGTGGCGGCGATCAGATCCCGCGCCTCGGCCGCGGTGGCGATCCGCGCGAGCCGGCCCTGAAGCCCCAGGATGATCGTCAGCAGGTTCGCGAAATCATGCGCTAGCCCCGAGGTCAGCTGTGCGGCCAGTTCGCGTTTGCGCGTCTGGGTCAGCGCGGCGCGCGCCTGGGCCTCTTCGGTAACGTCCATCGACAGGATATAGACGCCGTTGACGGCGCCGTCAGGACCGGTGTCGGGGGTGAACGCGGCACGGATTCGCCGGCCGCTGTCTTCGTGGCCGAATTCGAAGACGCTGGGCCCTCCGGCCAACGCGCGCTCCAGATGCGGCCGGATCTTTTCGTAGGCCTCATCGCCCAGAACGTCGCCGATGAAAAGCCCGACGATTTCGGATGGGCGCCGGGGCATGACCGCGCTGAGCTTGCGGTTGGAATAGGTATAATGTCCGTCGGGCCCGACATGGGCGATATGCGCGGGCATCATCTCGGTCACAGTGCGGGTGCGTGCCTCCATCTCGGTCAGCTGGCGCTTGGTTTCTTCCAGCGTGGCGTTGGTCGCGGCCAGGGCGCGGTTGGTCTGGGCCAGTCGCTCGGCATGGGCCAGAAGCTGTTCCGAGAGCTCTTCGGACCGGGCGCGCAACAGCGCCTCCTGCCGCTTGATTTCGGATATGTCGGTATAGACCGTGACCCAGCCGCCCTGCGGCAGCGGGCTGCCTTCGACCGAGATCGTGCAGCCGTCGGGGCGCGTGCGTTCCATGTAATGCGGCTCGAACGCGCGGGCCTGTTCCACCCGCTCACGCACCGCTGCTTCGGGGTCGGCGACGGTGCCGTATTCGCCGCGCTGGACAAGAAAGCGGATCGTATCCTCGAATCGTGCGCCGGGGGTGACCAACCAGTCCGGAAGATCGAACATCTCGCGGAACATGCGGTTGCAGACTGCAAGTCGCAGGTCGCCGTCATAAATCGACAGCGCCTGCTGAATCAGGTTCAGCCCGGCCTCGGTCATCCGGGCGTGATCGCGTTGCGATGGCACCATCGCCCATTCCTCCCGCATCAATGGCTAGCATCCCGCCCGCGGGCGGGGAAGCGAGATCGCCCCATGTAACAATTCGTAAGGATTGCGACAAAGTGACGAAAAGTTTGACCGTCACCCAAAAACGGTGACGCTGTTCAGACGCGGGAATCGCCGGCAAGGGCGATCGGCGCGCCGGATCGTCCGGCACAGGGAGGAGATAACTTGGCAACCGAACATCCGCCCCAGGGCGATCTGTTTTCCATTCCGGCATTGCTTCAGCGTAATGCGCGGCGGCATGGCGCCAGCCCCGCCTATCGCGAGAAGGAATTCGGGATCTGGCAGGAATGGAACTGGATCGAAACGGCCGAGGAGATCCGGGCGATGGCGCTTGGCTTTCTCGCGCTGGGGCTTGAGCGGGGCGATTATCTGGCGATCATCGGCCGGAACCGGCCCATGCATTACTGGGCGATGGTGGCGGCACAGATGTGCGGCGCGATTCCGGTGCCGCTGTATCAGGACGCCAATGCCGAAGAGATGGCCTATGTGCTGGAACATTGCGGCGCGCGTTTCGTCGTCTGCGGCGACCAGGAGCAGGTCGACAAGGTGATCGAGGTCCAGGACCATGTGCATTGCATCGAGCAGGTCATGTATACCGACAAGCGCGGGATGCGGAAATATGACCACACGCAACTGAACTGGCTGCACGATATCCAGGCCGAGGGACGCGCGGCGCATCAGCGGCTTGAGGATGAACTGGACGCCCGGACCGCCGAACTGAGCTATGACAGCGTTTGCGTTATGCTCTATACTTCGGGCACGACGGGCAAACCCAAGGGCGTGGTCCTGTCGAACCGCAACATCATTGAAACGGCGCGCCATTCGTCCGAATTCGACCGCCTGGTTCATACCGATGACGTTCTGGCCTATCTTCCGATGGCCTGGGTCGGCGATTTCATCTTTTCGATCGGGCAGGCCTATTGGACCGGGTTCTGCGTGAACTGCCCCGAGGGGCCCGATACGATGATGACGGACCTGCGAGAGATAGGGCCGACCTATTATTTCGCGCCGCCGCGCATCTTCGAGACGCAGCTGACCAGTGTGATGATCCGGATGGAGGATGCGGGAAAGCTGAAGAAGCGGCTTTTCGATCATTTCATGGCGATCGCGCGCCGTGTCGGGCCGGATATTCTCGATGGCAAGCCGGTGTCAGGCAAGGACCGGCTGCTCTATCGGGTGGGCCATATTCTGATCTACGGTCCGCTGAAGAACACGCTGGGCTTTTCGCGTGTGCGCGTGGGCTATACCGCGGGCGAGGCGATCGGACCCGAGATCTTCGATTTCTACCGCTCGCTGGGGATCAACCTCAAACAGCTCTATGGCCAGACCGAGGCCAGCGTGTTCATCACCCAGCAGCCCGACGGCGAGGTGCGAAGCGACACGGTGGGTGTGCCCTCGCCCGGCGTCGAGGTGAAGATCGGCGAGAACGGCGAAGTCTATTACCGCGGTCCTGGCACGTTCGTCGAATACTACAAGAACCCCGAAAGCACAGCCGACACGAAAGACCCGGAAGGTTGGGTCGCCACCGGCGACGCCGGCTTTTTCGAAGAAGGCACCGGCCATCTGCGGATCATCGACCGCGCCAAGGACGTGGGCAAGATGGCCGATGGCAGCCTTTATGCGCCGAAATACATAGAGAACAAGCTGAAATTCTATCCCGACATCCTCGAAGCGGTGGTCTTTGGCGCGGGGCGCGAGATGTGCACCGCCTTCATCAATATCGATCTGTCGGCAGTGGGCAACTGGGCCGAGCGGAACAACATCGCCTATGCCTCCTACCAGGAGCTCAGCCAGCATCCCCGGGTCATCGAAACGATCCAGGCTCATGTCGAAGAGGTCAACCGCAGCGTCGCCGAGGATCCGATGCTGTCGGGCTGCCAGGTGCACCGCTTTCTTGTCCTGCACAAGGAACTGGACGCCGATGACGGCGAGCTGACCCGCACCCGCAAGGTGCGACGCAAGATCATCGAGGAAAAATACGCCGACCTGATTGCCGCGCTCTATGATGGCTCCAGCTCGATCTACACCGAGACGGAGGTCACCTATGAGGACGGGCGCAAGGGCAAGATCACGGCCACGCTGGATATCCGCGATGCAGCGACCGGCGAACCCCGGCACAACAGGATGGCGGCGGAATGACCCGCGCCTCCCGCACGGATTCTGCCGCCGGCGTCCGGCCCACGAATACACGAAGCCCCGGCAAGGGAGAAGCGGTCGTGACCCGGCCGGATTTGCCGGACATATTCGCCTGCTGCGATTGCGCCACGCCCCTTTCTGCGCTTGACTTCTGCCCGGCATGCCAGCGTCGCTTCGACCGGGACGGGGACTGCCCGGTGCTGTTTCCGCAAAGGGCGCGCGATGTGTCCTGGACCATCACGCCCGAGATGCTGTCGCCCGAAGACATCGCGACCGACACCGTGTTTCGCTATCCCTCGCGCTCCGGCCAGGGCAAGTGCGGCGCCTATCATCTTGATCTGGCGCATCAGGATGTCTTTGCCGGTCTCCCGGCGGGCAGCATCGTCCTCGAGATCGGCTGCGGCGGCGGCCAGATGCGCGACTGGCTTCGCTCGCGCGGCCTGACCTATGTCGGCACCGACGTCTCAACGGACCGGGTGCATGACTGGCTGACCGCATTCGGCGGCCCCGATGTCCTGTGCGACGCCCATGCCCTGCCGGTGCGCGACAATTCTGTTGATGCGGTGTATGCGGCAGCGGTGTGGGAGCATCTGGCCTTTCCCCAGATGGCCGCGCGCGAGGTTGCAAGGGTGCTCAGGCCAGGCGGATATTTCCTGGGCTCGGCATCGTTTCTGGAGCCTTGGCACGACGAAAGTTACTATCACATGACGCCGAACGGCACCCACACCACCCTGCGTCTGGCCGGGCTGGAAATTCTGTATGTCTGGCCGGAAGTGAAATGGCCGGGCTTCGTGGCATTACTGGAAATGGGCAACAAGGCGACCCGGCCCATTCGTTGGCTGGGGCGGCTGATGAATGCCTATTACCTGTTTCCCAAGCAGATGAAGCTCTTTGTGAAGATGCGGACCTGGCCCGACAGGGACAGGCTGTTCGAAACCCGGGGCAAGATGGCCGGTGCGATCGCATGGATTGCGCGCAGGCCCCAAACCGCCGCAGCGCCAGAAGGAGAAAAGCATTGACCACGCGTGGCGCGACCCATGCCGCAGGGCCGAAAGGCCCGGCCGAGGCGATGAACCACCCGGCCGATGGCTGGATCACACCGGACGGCCGCAAGATCGGCGGAACCTTGATGGAGATGCAGAACATTACCTTGCGGTTCGGCGGGGTGACGGCGATCGAGGATATTTCCTTCGATATACGCGAGGGCGAGATCCGGGCGATCATCGGCCCCAACGGCGCCGGCAAGTCCTCCATGCTGAACGTGATTTCGGGGTTCTACGTCCCGCAGCAGGGCGAGATCCTGTTCCACGGCCAGAAACGTCCGCCGATGCGCCCCTATGAGGTCGCCCGCCAGGGCATCGCGCGGACCTTCCAGAACATCGCGCTGTTCAAGGGGATGAGCACGCTGGACAACATGATGACGGGCCGGATGACGCTGATGCAGACGGGCATGGCGTCACAGGCGATCTGGTGGGGCAAGGCGCAAAGAGAAGAAAGCGCGCACCGCGAGGCGGTGGAAAAGATCATCGACTTCCTGGAAATCCAGAGCATTCGCAAGACCCCGGTCGGGCGCCTGCCCTATGGCCTGCAAAAGCGGGTCGAGCTGGGCCGCGCGCTTGCAGCCGAGCCGAAGCTGCTGCTGCTGGATGAGCCGATGGCCGGCATGAATGTCGAGGAGAAGGAGGACATGAGCCGCTTCATCCTCGACGTGAACGACGAGTTCGGCACCACCATCGCGTTGATCGAGCACGACATGGGCGTCGTCATGGACCTGTCCGACCGTGTCGTGGTGATGGATTACGGCAAGAAGATCGGCGACGGCACACCCGAAGAGGTGCGCAACAACAAGGAGGTGATCGACGCCTATCTGGGGGTTGCGCATGACTGATCCCACGATCCCCGTCGCACCGAGAAATTTCCTGAATGCCGGAGGCGCCAGAAATGCCTGACCAGTTTCTTTACGCCATCGAGGTGATGATCAACGGGTTGATGACCGGGGTGCTGTATTCCCTGGTCGCACTGGGCTTCGTGTTGATCTTCAAGGCCAGCGGCGTCTTCAACTACGCCCAGGGCGTTCTGGCCCTGTTCGCGGCGCTGACACTTGTCGGCCTCCAGCGCGGGCAGGTGCCCTTCGCGCATCTCATCAACGCAGTCTTCGGCACCGAAGTGGATCACTTTCCCTGGACGCTGCCATCGCTGGTCGCAATCATTCTGACAATCGGCGTGATGATTGTGCTGGCGATTCTGGTGGAACGTCTGATCCTGAAGCATCTGGTCAATCAGGAACCCATCATCCTGTTCATGGCGACGATCGGGCTGGCCTATTTCCTCGAAGGGTTCGGCGACATCATGTGGGGCTCGGACATCAAGATGCTGGATGTCGGCCTGCCGCAGGGGGCCAGCCGCTGGGTCGAAAGCAATACCACCTGGCTGGGCGGCGAGGGGTTCTATGGCTTCTTCATCGACAAGCTGGACATGGTCGCCACCGTTGTGGCGGCGATACTGGTGATTTCGCTGACGCTGTTCAGCCAGTATTCCAAGCAGGGCCGGGCACTGCGCGCGGTGGCCGACGATCACCAGGCCGCGCTGTCGGTGGGGATCAGCCTGCGTTTCATCTGGGTGTTGGTCTGGTCGATCGCCGGTTTCGTGGCACTTGTTGCGGGCATCATGTGGGGCACGAAATCGGGGGTTCAGTTCTCGCTGTCGCTGATCGCGCTCAAGGCGCTGCCGGTGCTGATGCTGGGCGGCTTCACCTCGATCCCCGGTGCCATCGTCGGCGGGCTGATCATCGGCGTGGGCGAAAAGCTGTTCGAATTCACCATTGGCGGGATGATCGGCGGGGCGACGGAAAACTGGTTCGCCTATGTGCTGGCGCTGCTGTTTCTCGTGTTCCGGCCGCAG
>JADQCD010000160.1 GCA_016278285.1 Actibacterium sp. | reverse complement strand
CGACAAAATCGCGGAAGGCCTGGCCGATCTGTCTGAAAACCATCTTGTCACGCAGAAAGTCATCGCCCAGCCCATGCACCTCGAACGCGCCCTGTGGCATTGCCCGCTCGGGATTGATGTATTCGTGATAGACCCTGCCGGTCGGCAGATGATTCCAAAGCTCGATTGCACCGATCTCGACGATGCGATCGCCCTGTTCCGGTTCGAATCCGGTGGTCTCGGTGTCCAGCACGATCTCACGCATGAATGCGGTTCTCCTTGATGTCGTCGATGATATTCTGGACGGCGGCGCGGGCCTGTTCAATCGTTGTCGTCTGGATGACGTAATCGGCGCGGGCGCGCTTTTCGTCATCGGGAATCTGCCTGGCAAGGATGGCGTTGAATTCCGTTTCGCTCATCGACCCGCGTGCCAGGACGCGCTGGCGCTGAACCTCGGCGGGTGCGGTGACCACCACCACCGCGTCGACCTCTGACGCGCCGCCGGTTTCATACAGCAGGGGAATATCCAGCAGTACGATCGGCGCATCCGAATTTCGGGTGATGAATTCGCGCCTGTCGCGCGCGACAAGCGGGTGAACCACGGACTCGATCTGGCTCAGGGCGCCGGGGTTTTCGGCGATCCATTCCCGGAGCGCGTCGCGGCTGATCCCGTCGTTCATCACTGCCTCGGGCCGAAGCTGCGCGATCGGACGCACGGCCGCGCCGCCCGGCGCATACAGACGATGCACCGCCGCATCGGCATCCCAGGCCGGAATCCCTGCCTCTGCGAACAACTGCGCGGTGGTGGTCTTGCCCATCCCGATGGATCCGGTCAGACCAAGAAGAAATGGCCGCCCTGTCATGCACCCAGAATGACCGCGCGGGTCTTTTCGTCGACATCCGGGCGTATGCCGAACCAACGCTCAAAGCCCGGCGTCGCCTGGTGAAGCAGCATTCCCAGACCGTCGACGGTTGTGCATCCGATCTGCGCAGCGCGTTCCAGAAGCGGCGTGCGCAAGGGCGTGTAGACGATATCGCAGACCACGGCATCCGGTGACAGACCGTCCAGCGGCACCCGAAGTTCGGGCTTACCCACCATCCCCAGCGATGTGGTATTCACCACCGTTGCCGCGCCCTCGATCATGTTTCCGGCCTGCACCCAGTCATAGACAT
Source organism: Actibacterium sp. (assembly GCA_016278285.1). Classification (GTDB taxonomy): domain Bacteria; phylum Pseudomonadota; class Alphaproteobacteria; order Rhodobacterales; family Rhodobacteraceae; genus JADQCB01. Next base: position 12,803 of record JADQCD010000160.1, on the reverse strand, counting down.
GCACCCTGGCGCCGAATTCTGCCTTCAAACCGTCGGCCCGTGCCCGGGTGCGATTGCTCAGACGAATTTCCGGCACGCCAACCTCGACCAGCGATGCGACCACCGCTCGCGCCGCACCCCCGGAGCCCAGCACTGCCGCCGGGCCGTTGGTCGCCACCCAATTCGGGGCCTCGCGGCGAAGATTTTCTATGAATCCGTAACCGTCTGTATTATCGGCATGAATTTTTCCGTCCTTGCGGAATATCAGGGTATTGGCCGCCCCGATCAGGGCCGCGCGATCCGTCACCAGATCAGCCAGGCCAAGCACCGTCTCCTTGTGCGGGATCGTGACATTGACCCCCACAAACCCCATCCTTGGCAATGTCGCAAGAACCTGTTCGAGATCCTTCTGCGCGATGTCCATCGGGATGTAGTAGCCGGGAATCCCATATCTATGCAGCCAGTAATTCTGCAGTCGCGGTGATTTGGAATGCGCTATCGGGGATCCGATCACCCCGGCCAGCGGTATCTTGTTGCTCATGCCTTCAGGATTCCGGTTGTTGTCAGGTACGAAAGAATTTCAAGAAGGGGAAGACCCAGGACGACGAAATAATCGCCTTCGACGCGAGTGAACAGTCTTATACCTTCTTCCTCAAGCTTGTAACAGCCGACGGTATGGCGCACTGATTCCCAGTTGCGGGTCAGATAATCGTCCAGGTAGGCATCAGAGAACGATCGCATCGTCAGCTGCGCCTTTCCGACATGCCGCCACACGGGCTTGCCGCCATCATATATCACGGCAGCCGAAAGCAGTGCATGTCGCCGGGCCCGCAATTCGCGCAGTTGACCGCGCGCTTCGTCGCGTGTTTCCGGTTTGCTCAGGATGCGACCGTTCAGATCCAGCACCTGATCGCAGCCAATGACCAGCGCATCGGCGTGTTTTTCGCTGACACGGCGTGCCTTGAATTCGGCCAGCGCGTCAGCGATGTCGCGTGGCTTGGCATCCTCCTCGACAAGGGCATCCTTGATCGCCTGTTCGTCGATCCGGACCGGAATGACTTCGACGGCCAGCCCGGCACGACCGAGCAGGTCCTGTCGCACCGGTGAGGCAGAGGCAAGGATGACCGTTCGACCCATGTGACAATCCTGTGGAAAACCTGCGGAACAAGCCGAGGCGCAAGACGGGGACAGCTTGGCCTGCGTTGTTCATCATGGGACAAGGGCGAGCTTGTCAAGCGGTCCGGTTGGATCCGTTCAACGTGGATCAGGTCTGTATCGCGTTCTTGATAACCGGACCACCGGCATGATTCCTTAACATAGATTAACAGGGTGATGAGAGAGGACTATTCCGTAACTATCTGTTTTAGATATATTATTTTTCCTAAAAAAGAAATTTTGACATTTTTGAACAGGGTTATCCACAGGCTATCTCCATTGTGGATTTTTTAGTGGAAGATCAAATAATCCACACTATCCCCAGCCCCATCATCCACTTCATCTTTTCTTTTTCATATAAACTTGTTTTTAGAAGGGCTGTAGTCATCGAAGGGTCCGAACGCATGTTTGAAATTCTCGCTGTGATCTATCCCTGGACAAAGTCCCTGCATGTCATCGCTGTCATCACCTGGATGGCAGGGCTTTTCTATCTGCCCAGGCTGTTCGTTTATCACGTCGAGCGTGGTGAACAGGCACAGGTGGACACGTTGTTCCAGACGATGGAATGGAAGTTGTTGCGATATATCATGAATCCGTCGATGATCGCGGTTTGGATTTTCGGCCTGATGCTGGTGTTCACGCCGGGCATTGTCGATTGGGGCATGGTCTGGCCCTGGACCAAGGCTGTCGCTGTCTTGGGCATGACCTGGTTCCACCATTGGCTGGCGCTGCGCCGCAAGGATTTCGTGTCGGGGCGCAACAGGCTGACCGGGCGCCAATACAGGTTGATGAACGAGCTGCCGACTCTGTTCATGATCGTGATTGTCATTTCGGTGATCGTGAAATTCTGAATGCGTTGACTCGGCTGTATCGACGGACTATCAGACGGGAAAAGGGCTGTCCTGCCCGCATCTCCCGTTTCTGACCCTGACCCGCTGCCGAAACCTTGCCGGGTCGAAAATCTGGTTTCCCTACCATGTCCCAAGAACGTCTGAACCTTGCCGATCTAAAGGCGCACAGCCCCAAGGATCTTCTCGCCATGGCCGAGGAGCTGGAGATCGAGAACGCCTCGACGATGCGCAAGGGGGACATGATGTTCTCCATCCTCAAGGAGCGCGCCGAGGACGGGTGGGAAATTTCCGGAGATGGCGTGCTGGAGGTCTTGCAGGACGGTTTCGGGTTCCTCCGCTCGCCAGAGGCGAACTATCTGCCCGGGCCCGACGACATCTATGTCTCACCCGACATGATCCGTCAGCACAGTCTCCGGACCGGCGACACGGTCGAAGGCGTCATGATCGCCCCGCGCGAGAATGAGCGTTACTTTGCCATCACCAAGGTTACGCAAATCAATTTCGAGGACCCCGAGCGGGCCCGTCACAAGATCAACTTCGACAACCTGACCCCGCTTTACCCGGATGAGCGGCTGACGATGGAAATCGAGGATCCGACGATCAAGGACCGTTCGGCCCGGATAATCGACCTCGTTGCGCCGATCGGCAAGGGACAGCGATCATTGATTGTGGCGCCGCCACGCACCGGCAAGACGGTGCTTTTGCAGAACATTGCCAACTCGATCGAGGTGAACCACCCCGAGTGTTACCTGATCGTTCTTCTGATCGACGAGCGGCCCGAAGAAGTGACCGACATGCAGCGGTCGGTAAAGGGTGAGGTTATTTCCTCGACCTTCGACGAACCTGCAACACGGCACGTCGCCGTCTCGGAAATGGTCATCGAAAAGGCCAAGCGCCTGGTCGAGCACAAGCGTGATGTCGTGATCCTGCTGGATTCGATCACCCGCCTGGGGCGCGCTTACAACACGGTGGTTCCGTCCTCGGGCAAGGTTCTGACCGGCGGCGTCGATGCCAACGCGCTCCAACGCCCCAAGCGGTTCTTCGGCGCTGCACGGAATATCGAGGAAGGTGGATCGTTGACCATCATTGCCACGGCCCTTGTTGATACGGGCAGCCGCATGGACGAGGTGATCTTCGAAGAGTTCAAGGGAACCGGCAATTCGGAGATCGTTCTGGATCGGAAAGTCGCCGACAAACGGGTGTTCCCGTCGATGGATATTCTTAAATCGGGCACTCGGAAAGAGGAACTGCTGGTCGAAAAGTCCAACCTGCAGAAAACCTTTGTCCTGCGTCGGATCCTGAACCCGATGGGCACGACGGATGCCATCGAATTCCTTATTTCTAAGCTCAAGCAAACCAAGAACAACGCGGAATTCTTCGATTCCATGAACACCTGACGGGTGACCCGAAACGGGGGCTTTCCGGTGGAAACGATCTATGCATTGGCAACGGCGCGCGGCAAGGCCGGGGTCGCCGTCATTCGCCTGTCCGGTCCGCGCGCCGCGGCCGCGGCATCGGCCTTGTGCGGATCGTTGCCACCCGCGCGAAGGGCCGGTTTGCGGCGTCTGCGCAATGCGGATGGAACGACCCTGGATGAGGCGCTGGTGCTGTGGTTCGAGGCCGGGGCCAGCTTTACCGGAGAGGAAGTTGCCGAACTGCACTGTCATGGCAGCCCGGCGATTGTGAACGCGGTCCTGGGTGCGCTTTCCCGGATTGATGGATTGCGGCTTGCCGAACCGGGCGAGTTTACCCGGCGCGCGCTTGAAAATGAGCGGCTGGACCTGGCGCAGGTCGAAGGTTTGGCGGATTTGATCGAGGCCGAGACCGAGGCGCAGAGGCGCCAGGCCCTTCGTGTTCTGGAAGGCGCGATCGGTAAACGCGCCGAAAGCTGGCGGGCTGATCTGATTCGCGCAGCGGCATTGCTGGAGGCAACGATCGATTTCGTGGATGAGGACGTGCCGGTGGATGTTGCACCGGAAGTTCTTGACCTGTTGAACCGGGTAAAAGCGGACCTGGAGCATGAAGCCGCGGGCGTGTCGGTTTCCGAGCGGATTCGGGATGGGTTCGAAGTGGCAATCGTTGGAGCACCGAATGTCGGGAAATCCACACTCTTGAATGCATTGGCCGGTCGTGAGGCGGCGATCACCTCTGAATATGCGGGCACGACGCGGGACGTGATAGAGGTTCGGATGGACCTGGCTGGTCTTCCGGTGACAATACTGGACACGGCCGGCCTGCGGGAAACCGGCGATGTCGTCGAAGAGATTGGCATCAATCGGGCAAAGCAACGCGCTAGGGCGGCGGATCTGCGCGTCTTTCTGCTGGATGATATGGGGTCGACCGTTGGATTGACGCCATTAGCTGAAGATATCGTCATTCAGGGCAAGGCCGATCTTCTGTCCGATGGGACGGGCGTCTCGGGAAAGACCGGACAAGGGATTGGAGATCTGGTGGCCCAAATTACCGCGCGGCTGGAAACCCGGGCCGAGCGCGCAGCTACGGTCACGCGGGAACGTCACAGGACGGCGATAATTCGTGCTCTGGCCTCTATTGAATCGGCGCGGAATGAGATAGAGAGGGGGTCCGGCACGACGGAGCTTGTGGCAGAGGAGTTGCGAATGGCGAGTCGCGCACTGGACAGCCTTGTCGGGCGTGTGGATGTCGAACATATCCTGGATGAGATTTTCGCCAGCTTCTGCCTTGGGAAGTAAGGAGTGTTTCACGTGAAACATCGCGACTTTGACGTTATCGTTATTGGCGGCGGGCATGCCGGAACCGAAGCGGCAGACGCGGCCGCGCGGCTTGGCGCGAATACGGCCCTCGTTACGTTGCGCCGGGACGGAATTGGCGTGATGTCCTGCAATCCTGCGATTGGCGGTTTGGGAAAAGGTCATCTTGTCCGCGAGATAGACGCGATGGACGGCTTGATGGGGCGCGCGGCGGACCGGGCCGGAATCCAGTTTCGGTTGCTCAACCGCCGGAAAGGACCGGCAGTGCAAGGTCCCAGGGCCCAAGCGGATCGACGAATCTTTCGCGAAACGATCCAGAGCTTTCTGGCTGGTCGGCCAGGCTTGAAGATCATCGAGGGCGAGGTGACGGATCTTGTCATGCGGGGCGATCGGGCTTCCGGTGTTGTATTGGCCGATGGCGCGGAGATCCACGCCGGCGCAGTTGTTCTGACCACGGGAACCTTTCTGCGTGGCGTGATACATATTGGGGATGAGCAGCGGCCGGGCGGTCGCATGGGCGACAAGCCTTCGATCAGACTGGCAGAGCGAATCGACAGCTTCGGCTTGCCGTTGGGGCGGTTGAAAACGGGAACACCGCCCCGATTGGATGGACGCAGCATAAATTGGAACGCACTGGAATCGCAGCCCGGGGATGACGAACCGGTGCTGTTTTCCTTCTTGTCGGAAAAGCCGACGCAGCGACAGGTTGCTTGTGGCATCACCCACACCAATGCACAAACACATGAGATCATTCGCGAAAATCTTGAACGCTCGGCCATGTATGGCGGGCATATCGACGGGGTCGGCCCGCGTTATTGCCCTTCGATCGAAGACAAGGTTGTTCGTTTCGGTGACAAGGAGTCACATCAGATTTTCCTTGAGCCGGAAGGGCTGGACGATACGACTGTTTATCCGAACGGAATTTCGACCTCGCTTCCGCAGGATGTTCAGGCAGACTATGTTCGCTCGATCGCCGGGCTGGAAAACGCACGCATCGTTCAGCCTGGCTATGCCATAGAATATGACTACGTCGATCCGAGATCTGTGTCGTCCAGCCTTGAACTGAATCGGGTTCCTGGATTGTTTCTGGCAGGCCAGATCAACGGAACGACAGGCTATGAAGAGGCGGGGGCGCAGGGGTTGATTGCGGGGCTTAATGCCTCACTGTCTGCCCAAGGACGTGATCCCGTTCATTTCAGCCGCACACAAAGCTATATCGGCGTGATGATCGACGACCTGGTGACGCGGGGTGTCGCTGAACCCTATCGGATGTTTACCTCGCGCGCCGAGTTCCGGTTATCATTGCGCGCCGACAATGCGGATCAGCGCCTGACGCCGGTCGCAGAGAAATTGGGATGCCTGGGCAAGCTGCGGCAGCGCGTCTTCGGTGAAAAGATGGATGCGCTGCACAACGCTCGCGCGCGTCTGGATGGCATGTCATTGACGCCGAAGCAGGTATCAACGGTTGGAATCAAGATCAACGCCGATGGACAACGCCGGTCGGGGTTCGATCTGTTGGCCTTTCCGGATGTGGGGTTTTCCGATCTTTTGCGCCTTGATCCTGAGCTGGCACTGGTTCCCCGGCAGATCCGTGACCAGATGGAGCGAGACGCGCTTTATGCCAATTACATTCAACGCCAGCAGCTGGATGTGGCCGCGATGAAACGGGACGAGGCGCATGTTATCCCGAGTGATTTCGACTACGAGGGGCTTGAAGGGTTGTCGAATGAGCTGAAGTTCAAACTGGCGCAGGTTCAACCGGGGACCTTGGGGCAGGCCGGGCGCGTCGATGGAATGACGCCGGCCGCCCTTGCGCTGATCCTTGCACAGTTGCGCCGTCTGGAACGGAGATCCGCGTGAGCCATGCCGATTTTTCCGGGCTGAATGTTTCACGTGAAACACAGGACCGGTTGATACGGTATCGCGGCCTGCTGGAAAAATGGAACCCGACCATAAACCTGGTCGCCAGATCGACGGTCGCCGACGCCTGGACCCGGCATTTCCTCGACTCGGCCCAGTTGATGGATTTGTGCCCCGCGGAGGCCGGGCATTGGGTCGATCTGGGGTCGGGTGGTGGGTTTCCCGGTCTGGTGGTCGCCATCCTGGCCGTAGAGGCAGCGCCGCAGATGCGGGTTACCCTGATTGAAAGCGATCAGCGAAAGACGACCTTTCTGAGGACGGTGGCCCGAGATCTGGAAATCACGCCAGCAATCATAACAGACCGGATCGAGGCGGTGCCCCCGCAGACCGCCGATATTCTGTCGGCAAGGGCGCTGGCACCGCTTCCGCGACTTTTGGAATTTGCCGCGCGGCATCTGGCCCCTGGCGGCAAGGCTTTGTTGCCGAAGGGGGCCACTCACATGCAGGAAATATCGGACGCGCTTGCAAAGTGGCGCTTCGACGTTCAAAAATATCCCAGCCGCACCGACCCCGATGCGGTAATTCTGAAGATCGAAGGACTTTCCCGTGTCTGATCCGACCCGGCCGAAGGGGCCGAAAATAATCGCCGTCGCAAATCAGAAAGGCGGCGTTGGCAAGACGACGACCGCAATCAATCTTGCTGCGGCGCTGGCCGCCGAGGGGCTTGGCGTGTTGATCGTGGATATTGATCCGCAGGGCAACGCATCCACCGGGTTGGGCGTTGATCGGTCGCAGAGGACGAAAACCACATACGATCTTCTTCTTGACGATGCCCCCCTGAAAGATGTCATTCGCCGGACCGCAATCGATAGATTGTGGATCGCCCCGGCAACGACCGATCTGAGTTCGGCTGATATTCAGATGGTCGCGAACGAAAAGCGGATTCACTTGCTTCATGATGCGCTCAGACAGCCCGAGATGCAGAACTACGGGCTGGATTACGTCCTGATCGATTGCCCGCCGTCACTTTCGCTTTTGACGGTGAACGCGATGGTGGCCGCACATTCGATTCTTGTTCCCCTGCAAAGCGAATTTTTCGCGCTGGAAGGGCTTTCGCAATTGATGCTGACGATCCGTGAATTGCGCAGTGCCGCGAACCCCAATCTGCGGATCGAGGGGGTCATAATGACGATGTATGACCGGCGCAACAATCTTTCGCAGCAGGTCGAAAGCGACGCGCGTGAATATCTGGGAAATCTCGTTTTCGAAACGGTGATTCCGCGGAACGTGCGGCTGAGCGAGGCGCCGTCCTATGCGATGCCGGTAACGGATTACGATCCGGCATCGCAGGGTGCGATCGCCTACAGGAAACTTGCGCTGGAAATGTTGAAGCGCGACGCGCCGATCGCGGCGTGAGGAGGGCGAGGAAATGAACAGAAAACCCGAAAAACGCGGTCTGGGTCGCGGCTTGTCGGCGTTGATGGCGGATATCAACCCCGAGACCGAGGGTGACCCGAGCCAAACCGCAGCCCAGGACTTTGGCTCGCAGTCCAGGCGCGCCGATATGACTGTTCCGGTCGAAAAGCTGACACCGAATCCCGATCAGCCGCGCCGCCATTTCGCCCGCGAGGCATTGGAAGAACTGGCCGCGTCGATCCGCGAAAAAGGCGTGATCCAGCCCTTGATCGTGCGACCGGGCAAGTCGGGGACAGACAGTTATGAAATTGTCGCCGGAGAGCGTCGCTGGCGCGCGGCGCAACAGGCGCAGGTGCATGAAATTCCGGTGATCGTGCGTGACTTCGACGATACCGAGGTTCTGGAAGTTGCGATCATCGAAAACATTCAACGCGCGGACCTGAACCCGGTGGAAGAGGCACAGGGCTATCGCCAGTTGATGGACCGGTTCGGACATACCCAAGAGCGTCTGGCCGAAGCGCTGAGCAAAAGCCGAAGCCATATCGCCAACCTGATGCGTCTTCTGCAATTGCCCGCAGAGGTGCAGGACCATTTGCGCGAGGGGCGGTTGTCCTCGGGGCATGCGCGTGCGCTGATTACCACGGACGACCCGGCGGGAATGGCGCGCGAGGTTATTGCAAAGGGCCTGTCCGTCCGCGAGACGGAAAAGCTGGTGCAAAAGCCCAGGAGGAAAGCCACGGGCAAGGCGGGTTCCGGCGATGGAAAGAGTGGCGACAAGGACGCGGATACCAGGGCGCTGGAGGCGGACTTGTCCGCCGCGTTGAAGATGCCCGTAACGATAGATCATCCGCCAGGGCAGGAATCGGGACAGATCTCGATCCGCTACGACAGTCTCGACAAGCTGGACGAATTGTGCCGCTTGCTGAGTGCGGGGTGACCCTCAGGCGTCGGGGCGGTTCCAGATGAATATCGCGACGGCACACAAGATCACAGCCTCGGCTATGGCCAGTTCGACCGGCACTTGAATGAGTTGCGCCAGGCCTATCGCGCCGACGAAGGAAAGGGTTGAATACCACTTGACCCGGCGACTGATCGCCCCGCGCTGCTGCCAGTCCCGTATCGGCGGGCCCAGGGTCGGATGTTCCAGAAGCCATTGGTGAAGACGGCGCGACGAACGCGCAAAGCAGAAGGCAGCCAGCAAGAGAAAGGGAACTGTTGGCATGATCGGAAGGACGATCCCGATGAGCGCGAGAGTGAAGGCGGTTCCGCCGCAAATGATCCAGAAAAGCCGTATCACGCCGGAATCAACTCTCGGACGAGGGCATTCAGGACAGCACGGCCCCTGGTGGTGGCGCGCAGCGTATCGCCATCCGTCCGGGCCACGCCGATTTCACTCAAGTATCGGATTTTATTGAAATCAATCTTATCACCGGAAAGCGTTTCATACCGTGAAAGACTGATCCCGTCGCGCAGGCGCAACCCCATCAGCAGGTATTCAGTGGCCTGATCCCGCCGTGAAAGCAGCGTTGGCGGGTTTTCGCCATTTCCCTGGCCCTCGACCGCCTTCAACCAGGCACCGGGTTGTAGCGGCGTTTCCGTTGCGCGGCGGTGGCCACCGATGGTCAGCCGCCCATGGGCACCCGGACCGATCCCGGCATAATCGCCATAGCGCCAATAGATCATGTTGTGGCGTGATTCCGCGCCAACCCGTGCATGATTGGATATTTCATAGGCCGGCATTCCCGCTTTTTCGCACATCTCTTGTGTCACGAAATACAGATCGCTGGCCAGATCCTCGTCCGGAAGGCCCTTCAGCCCGCCGCGCGTAAACCGGGTGCCAAAGGCGGTTTCGGGCTCGATGGTCAGTTGATACAGGGAAAGATGATCGGCAGACATTGCCAACGCCTCGTGCAATTCGGCTTTCCAGTCAGCAAGCGATTGATCCTGCCTTGCATAGATCAGATCGAAGCTGACCCGATCGAAGGTCTTGCGCGCAATGTCAAAGGCCGCGCGCGCCTCGGATGCGGAATGCAGGCGCCCCAGCCTTCGCAAGGCATCATCGTTCAGCGCCTGGATTCCCATCGACACACGGTTGACGCCCGCCGCGCGATAACCGGTGAAACGGCCGGCCTCGACCGAGGTCGGGTTCGCTTCCAGGGTGACTTCCATGTCGTTCGACGTGGGCCAGGAAGCGCGGACCCGGTCAAGGACCGCCGCCACCAGCTCGGGGTTCATCAGGCTTGGCGTGCCGCCGCCGAAGAACACGCTGTTCAGGACACGACCGCCCGTCAGGGCGCGAATACGCCCGATTTCGGAGAGATAGGCCCGTTCCCAGCGTTTCTGATCGATTTCCGCGACAACATGCGAGTTGAAGTCGCAATAGGGACATTTGGCCTGACAGAACGGCCAGTGAATATAAAGGCCAAAGCCCCCGTTCTGCCAATCTTCAGTCGTCAAACACGGTCACCAGCTTTTCGAAGGCCCGGGCTCGGTGGCTGATCCTGTTCTTCTGCCACCGGTCCATTTCTCCGAAGGTAAGGTCGAACCCGTCGGGTTGAAAGATCGGGTCATAACCATGGCCCTGGTCGCCGCGCATCGGCCAGACGATCTGACCGGGCATTTGCCCTTGAAAGACCTCATCGTGACCGTCCGGCCAGGCCAGAACGAAGGTGCAGCAGAATTGCGCCCTGCGCGGGAAAGGGGCATCGACCGCCTGCAACTCTTCCCATGTTCTGGTCATCGCGGCGACAAAATCGCGGCCATCGGGCGTTTCGGCCCAATCAGCCGTGTGAACGCCGGGCGCGCCGTCCAGTGCGTCGATGGCGATGCCACTGTCGTCGGCCAGCGCCGGAAGGCCCGCCGCGCGGGCGGCGGCATGGGCCTTGATCCGCGCATTGCCGACAAATGTTTCCTCGGTCTCGTCAGGTTCGGGCAGGTCCAGATCGCCGGCCGAAATGACGGAAATCCCATAGGGTTCCAGAAGATGCGCGATCTCTTCCAGTTTGCCCTTGTTATGGGTTGCCACAAGCAGCTTGTCGCCCGAGAACTTGCGCATTTCAGCCCTCGACCGCTGCCTTTTGCGCTGCGACCAGGCTGTTGACGCCCGTTTCGGCCAGTTCCAGCAGGGTGTCCATTTCCTTGCGGGAAAAGGTTGCGCCCTCGGCCGACATCTGCACCTCGATCAGCCGTCCCGACCCGGTCATCACGAAATTGCCGTCCACGCCGGCCTCGCTATCCTCGGGATAATCCAGATCCAGCACCGGCTGGCCGGCATACATGCCGCAGGATACGGCGGCCACGGGGTCGATCAGCGGGTCGGAGATCACGTCACCGGCCTTCAGCAGCTTGTTGACGGCCAGGCGCAGCGCGACCCACCCCCCGGTGATCGCCGCGCAGCGGGTTCCGCCATCGGCCTGGATCACGTCGCAATCCACGGTGATCTGTCGTTCGCCAAGCGCGACGCGGTCCACCCCGGCGCGCAGGCTGCGACCAATCAGGCGCTGTATTTCAACGGTGCGCCCGCCCTGTTTTCCCGTCGTCGCCTCGCGACGCATCCGCGATCCGGTCGACCGGGGAAGCATTCCGTATTCGGCAGTCACCCAGCCAAGGCCGCTGTTTTTGAGAAACGGCGGAACCCGAGGCTCCAGCGATGCCGTGCACAGCACATGCGTGTCGCCCATGCGTATCATGCAGGACCCTTCGGCGTGTTTGGTTACGCCGGTTTCGATTGAAATCGGGCGCATTTCGCTTACATCTCGTCCAGACGGGCGCATCGACAAATCCTCTCGTGGCAGTTTGGCAGCTTGCTCCCATGACGGGGCGGGTGATGCAAGCCCGATTGACGTCGCCAGGGCTTCGCCTTTAATGGCAGGATTTCAAGGAGACGTGTCAGGTGAATGACGGGTCGAACATCCTCGACGAGATGAATGAGCGAAGCCGGGAAGTCTTTCGCCGGGTTGTCGAAGGCTATCTTGAAACCGGCGATCCCGTCGGCAGCCGCACCCTGACCCGCACCATGAGCGAAAAGGTCAGCGCCGCCACCATTCGCAATGTCATGCAGGATCTGGAGTTTCTGGGCCTGCTCGGGTCGCCGCATGTCTCTGCCGGGCGGGTGCCCACGCAGATGGGGCTGCGGATGTTCGTGGACGGGCTGCTGGAAGTCCGGGATCTGGACGTGGAGGACCGCGAAAAGATCGACGCCACGATGGGCAGCAATGAACGCGACGTCGGCACGATGCTGGACCATATCGGTTCGGCGCTGTCGGGGGTCACGCATGGGGCCAGCCTGGTGCTGGCGCCCAAGCACGAGGCGCCGATCAAGCATATCGAGTTCGTCAGCCTCGCGGCGGATCGGGCGCTGGTTGTGCTGGTGTTCGCCGATGGTCACGTCGAGAACCGCGTTTTCAACCCGCCGCCGGGCCAGACCCCCAGTTCAATGCGCGAAGCGGCGAATTTCCTGAACGCGCTGGCCGAGGGAAAGACCCTGACAGAGCTTCGCAACGTGATGGAAACCGAGATCAGGGCCCGCCGTCGCGAACTGGACAACCTGGCGCGCGTCATGGTTGAAAGCGGCCTGGCCGTCTGGGAAAACGAGGGCGAACCATATGAGCGTCTGATCGTGCGGGGCCGGGCGAATCTTCTGGGGGATTCCGCCGAGGATGAGGAGTTGGACCGTATCCGGGAGCTGTTCGACGATCTTGAGCGCAAGCGCGACATCGTGGAATTCCTTGAACTTGCCGAAGCCGGAGAGGGTGTGCGCATTTTCATCGGCTCGGAGAACAAACTTTTTTCTCTTTCGGGTTCCTCTCTGGTG
>JADQCD010000107.1 GCA_016278285.1 Actibacterium sp. | reverse complement strand
ATGGCGGCGAAGGCGAGGCGCCGCTGATCCGCGTGCGGCGCGAGAACCCCGCCTATGACCCGTCTTACCCGCAGGTACCCCGGTCGCAGCGGCCCGATGAATGGACGCGCGTGGGGCTGCTGGGCCAGGTGTTCACGCGGGTGGGTGCCGATGTGCGCCCCGGCGACCGGGTGGCGGCATCAGGCGGGATCGGCGTGCCATCGACCGCCCGCACCGGCCTGCGCTGCATGACGATCACGCAGGATTACGACGCCGCCAGGGGCTTCGCCATCGCGCGCTGCCTGGTCAATGTGAGGGTCTGACGGCCATGACACCCGGATCGCTGCGAACGCGGGTTCCGGCGAGAGCACATACAATGACACGGCCACGCCCGGCGAACGGCCATGTTCATGTCTGCCCGAAGGCCCGGGCCGCTGGTGCTGAACGGCACGACGGAAATCCGCGGCTCCTTCGGCGAGATCAGCGGCGCGCATGTCTCCGAGGCCACGGCCCTTTGGCTGCAGACGATGGTCGCGCTCACCTCGGGCGACACCGTCAAGCTGCAGGGCAACTTCCGCGCCGCGGATGGCTACTTCACCGCCGACCAGACGTCCTTCTGGGGCGCGAAGATTGGCTGAGCGGCGGAAGGAGGTTTCGATGACACCACCCCATTCCGAGGGCTACGTCCGCATGCCGGACCACGAGTTCGAGGCGATCCTGACGCGGGCGGCCGAGGAAGGCGCGAAGCGCGCGCTTGCCGATGTCGGCCTCGACGGCGACGAGGCTGCGCTCGACATCCGCGATCTTCGCTCCCTGGTGGACTGCATCCGGCTGGTGCGCCGCAACGCCATGCGCGACGCCATGCTGGCCCGCGGGTTGGTCACAGCGGACCGGTTGAGAGCGCGAGGTGTGCTAGGAGCCGGTTCGATCGCAGGCTGTCCAGGTCGCCGACGCAGCGCGGCGCACGCGGCAAGCTCAAGGGCGCCATGTCCATCCAGCAGGCCGCGCTGGGCTGCAAGATCGATGGTGGGCGGTACAAGATGGGCGACTACATCCACCCGGATGCCGAGGTGATCGCCGCCACAGTGGCCGGGCTCCCCGACAGCCTCGGCGGCAAGCGCATGGCGATCCGCGTGGCGGAACTCGCCCGCGCTAGGCTGACGCCGGACTGGATGCCCGGCGCCATCCCGCATGATCCGCGTGTTCAGATCGTCGAGCAAGGGCCTGATCGCAGCGTTCAGCTCGGCCAGTGAGAAGAACCGCCGGTTCCGCAGCCGCACCAGAATCCAGCGCTGCGATACCTGAACGGCAACTTCGACTTTGGCCTTGTCCTTCGGCCTGTACGGCCGCGCGGGCAGGATTGCTGTGCCGTAGTGCTCGGCCAGTTCGGCATAGGTCCGGTTGAGCCCGGGATCGTGGCGGTCAGGCTTGATCACCGCCGACTTCAGATTGTCCGGGATCACTGCCTTGGGCGCGCCGCCGAGATAACTGAACATGCGGGTATGCGCGCCGATCCAGTCTTCCAGCCCTTCGGAGGCGACGGCTTCGGCGTAGGTGTAGCTCGACGCGCCCATCGCTGCGACAAACAGCTTCGCGGCATGCACCTCACCGGTGTCGGGATCGACGATGTCGACCGTGTCGCCGGCAAAATCCACGAAGACCTTTTCGCCGCCGACATGCGTCTGCCGCATGCTTGGGCGCACGCGCCCTTTCCAGGCCTCGAAATGCGTGCAGAACCAAGTATAGCCGAAGCCGCCAGGATGCTGCGCACGGTATTCCTGCCACAGCAGCATTCGGGTGACCCCGCGCCTGCGCAACTCCTTGTCGATCTCCGACCATTCGGGAACGGGGCGGTTCGGATCCGGCACGGTCGGGGACGCCAGAAACAGCAACAACTCGAGACTGTCGTCGTCCAGGTCATCCGGTAGCGGCCAGCTCAGCCCCGCTTCCCGGGCACGTCTCAAATACGCCCCGACGCTCCCCTTCCCAAGCCCCAGCGAGGCGGCAATCGCCCGCTCGCTCAGCCCTTGGGCAAACTTCAATCGCAATACGTCCCGTATACGGCGCATGGTCAAACGTCCTGTCGGCATCGGCCCCTCCTGTTGTTCCGGAGGGGGAGTACGGGCCGGAGCGCAGCATCAATACCGGAATCGGCGCGCTTGATCTGTGCTGCCCGAAGGTGCGTGACCGCACCGCCGCACCGGATGGCGAGAAGGTGCAGTTTACCTCCTCCATCCTGCCGAAATGTTCGGCGCTCGAAGAGTCTCGATGCTCTGCTGCCGATCCTCGACATGCGCGGCATCTCCACGGCGACTTTCAGGAGACGCTGGCCGTGCTGCTGGGCGCAACGTGAGCAGCCGTTTCGGCGAATGCCGCACCACAGGTCACCAGGCAGCTATGCCGGGCGCCCCCCTCCCAATGGTTCCTCCCAGGCCATGACCGTATACGGGGGGGCTGGCTATGGCGCGTGATCTTTATGAAGCCCACCCGAATAAAAAGATTGCACCGATACCCATGGCGACGCCGACCAGCAGCCATGCCACCCGGTCGATGAGAGGAATATGGCCTTCCACCGCAGCGGGGGGGGAGGTCGACGCCTGCCTCGTTCCGGCGGCGGCCTCGGCCGAACCCGGGTCGGGCTCGGCGCCTGTCATCACCCGGGAAAAGCGGGTAAAGAAATCATCCGCGTTCTTGCGCGCGACACCTTGGATCAGGCGACCGCCCACGCTCGCAAGTTTTCCGCCGACATCCACATCCGCGGTGTAGGTCAGGCGCGTTCCAACCGCCTCTCCGGCTAGGGATATCCGGGCCTCCCCCTTCGCAAACCCGGCCGGACCGCCTTGGCCGCGCCCGCGGAGCGTAAAGGAAACCGGTGGGTTCAAGTCGGCAAGTTCCACTTTGCCCTTGAAGGTCGCCGAGACCGGGCCGACCTTGGCCGTGACCGTCGCCGTGAATTCGGACTCACCGGTACGTTCCATCGCGGTGCAGCCCGGGATCGACCGGCGCAGCACTTCGGGATCGTTCAGCCCCTCCCACACCCTTTCTGGCGCGGTCGGAACAAGATATTCGCCCTCGAAACGCATCAACCCGTGGTCCCCCGAGATGTGAAGCCGGTATACACGCGATAGAGCGCCTGGGTCCCCTCCTCGTCAAATCCACCATCGACCAGCTTTTGGTAGAGCTCACGCGCGAGCGAGAGACCGGGAAGGTCGAGCTTCATCCGCTCTGCTTCCTCAAGTGCGATCGACATGTCCTTGACGAAGTGATGCACAAAGAATCCGGGCGCAAAGTCGCGCGCGACGATCTTCGGGCCGAGCCCGTTCAGCAAAAAGCTCGACGCCGCGCCGGTCCCGATCACGCCGAGAAGCCGCTCAGGGTCGACACCCGTGGCCTCGGCGTAGGCAAGGCTCTCGCAGACCGCCATCATCGTGGAAGCGATAGCGATCTGGTTGGCCATCTTCGTGTGCTGCCCGGCTCCGGGCCCGCCCATCAGAACGATGGTACCGCCCATCGTTGCGAGAAGCGGCTTCACGGCCTCGAAGGCCGCTTCGTCCCCACCGGTCATGATCGCGAGCTTGCCTTCGCGCGCGCCCACGTCGCCGCCCGAAACCGGCGCATCGAGGACCGCCACGCCTTTGTCTGCAGCTTCATTAGCGATGCGCCGCGCCAGCGCAGGGCTCGAGGTGGTCATGTCCACGAGCACGGCGCCAGGTCGCGCGTGGGCAAGCAGGCCGTCCAGGCCCAGGTAGACTTCCTCGACATCCGCTGGATAGCCCACGATGGTGATAACTACATCGCAGACGGCGGCCAAGTCGCCCGGAGACTCCTCGCTGATCGCGCCCTGCGCGATAAGGTCGTCGGTTTTTGAGCGGGTTCGGTTGTAAACATGCAGCTCGTATCCGGCCTTCAGGATGTGGGCCGCCATGCTGCGCCCCATGATTCCGAGGCCGATGAAGCCGACCTTCGTCGTTCTGGTCTGGACTGTCATTCCATGCGTTCCTTCTCTCCGGTCTCCGGACGTTTCCCGCGCAAGGCGGTGCGAAGCGATTGCGGGCTTATTGGCAGTTGCTCCACCACGACGCCGAAAGGCGCGAGGGCGTCGCTGACCGCAAGCGCGACGGAACCAATCGATCCCATCACCCCACCTTCCGACATGCCCTTTATGCCCGCCGGCGTCCGCCGGTTGGGCGTGTTCATCGGAAAGATCTCGAAATCCGGCAATTCACAGGCCGTGGCGACGAGGTAATCGGCGAGCGTCGCGGTCAGGTTCTGTCCGCTCTCATCATAGATCACCTGTTCGAACAGGGCGCCGCTCAGCCCCATGGCCACGGCTCCCTGCTGCTGTCCCCGTACCACGACCGGGTTCAGAACCGTGCCACAATCTTCGGTCACGACATAGCGGTCGATGCTAACGCGTCCCGTGGCGATTTCGACTTCGACTTCGCAGGCATGCGTGGCGTTGGAATAGGTCATAGGCGGCGGGTCATAGGTGAGAGAAACGTCCAGACCCGGGGAAATTCCCTCGGGCAAACTCGTCGGTTCGAGATAGGCGCGTTTCGCGACATCGGCGAGCGCAACGCCGGTGCACTGCCAACGTCCGTCCAGCATTCGTTCCACCTGCCCGTCATGAAGCCTGAGGTTCGTCGGCTCGTTCAGATTCAGCATGCACGCCGCGATCGTCAGTACGCGTTCCTGCGCCTTCCGGGCACAGAGATAGAGGGTTCCACCGCCCGCAGTGGCCCCGCGCCCGCCGCGACTTCCCATGCCGTAGGGCGCAATATCCGTGTGCCCCATCTGCACGTTCACCAGATCGGGTGGGACGCCAAGTCCTTCGGCAACAGCTTGCGCCAATGGCGTTTCGTATCCCTGACCTGTCCCCATCAGCCCTACCGAGGCGTTCACCGCACCACTCGGCTCGATCCGGACCCAGGCGGCCTCGTGCCCCGAACCGGGAATGCCGGCCGCTTTATAAAAGGCGGACCCATAGGTCGTGGACTCGACCACACTGCAGAATCCGAGGCCCAGAAAGCGCCCCTGTTTTCGCGCCTCAGCCTGACGCTTTCGGAACGCGGCGACATCGATCTTGCTCGCCGCCGCCTCAAGGGTTTCGAGCGGCGTTATGTCCTCGAGCACTTCGCCGGTCGCCATCGTGTAGGGCAGATCATCCTGAGTGAGCGCATTGATCCGACGCACGTCCAGCGGATCGAGACCAAGTTGCCGCGCAATCGCCTCGATCGTACCGTCCATAATCCAACTCGTCACCGCCATCGGCGCGCGCATCGGGCCGTTGCCGCATTTGTTGGTCAGCGCGACCTTCACCTCGAAGGCGTAATCCGAGATGCGGTAAGGCCCGGTCAGGATCATCGCCACGACCCGGGCCATGTAATTTGCCGGATAGAAGCAATAGGCGCCGAAATCCTCCATCAGCTCAAGTTCCAGCCCAAGGATGCGCCCCTCCGGATCAACCGCGGTGCGAGTACGGCAGTGACACTCGCGCGCGTGGCTGGCCGCCGTCAGGTTTTCCAGCCGGTCCTCCCGCCAGTGCACCGGGCGTTCCAAGTGCCGAGACAAGGCGGCGACCGTCAGTTCCTCGCGGTAGAGCGCGATCTTTTGCCCGAAGCCGCCGCCCACGTCCGGACTGATGACGGTGACTTGGTTTTCAGCGAGGCGTAGCCGGCTGGCAAGCTGGCTGCGCAGCGGATGCGGCGTCTGGGTGCCGATGTGCATTGTCAGATGCGCCCGGCCCGCGTCCCAATCTGCCGCGCACCCGCGCGTTTCCAGCGGCACATGGGTATGCCGGTGGAGGTTGAACCGCGCCTCGACGACGGCATGGGCATCGGCGCGTCGCGCGGCCGGGTTGCCGCTACTGAAGCTCTGTTGAGAAACGAGATTGGAGGGCAGCGTCTCGTCGACCAGCGGCGCGCCGTCGGCCAACGCCGCATCTGTATCCGTGACGCAGTCCAGCGCCACGTATTCCACGGAGACTACCTCTGCCGCGTCCTCGGCGGCGTAGCGGTCCTCTGCCACCACGCAGGCGACCGGGTCGCCGTAGAACCGGACCCTGTCGACCGGAAGCGTCGTCATCTCGACCGGCTGCAATCCCTCGATCGGCGGCGCGAGGCGCAGTTTCGTCGTCCACTCGGCTAGGTCGCGCCCGGTGAACACGCCAACAACCCCAGACATGTCCACCGCCGCAGAGGTATCGATCGCAGCGATCCGAGCATGAGCATGCGGCGCGCGCACGAAACAGACATGAAGCGCGCCGGGAAGCACGACATCGTCAAGGAAGCGTCCATGCCCCGTGAGAAGACGCCGATCCTCTTTTCGGAGCAAGGGCTTGCCGATATGGGTAAAGTTCTCTTCCCGGGTCATTCCACACCCTTTTCGCGCAGGGTCGCTGCGGCTTTCAGGATCGCCGCGACGATATTCTGGTACCCCGTGCAGCGGCAGAGATTGCCCGACAGCACATCGCGTATTTCGGTCGTGCTGGGGGTCGGGTTCTCTTTCAGATAGGCTTCGAAGGTCATGACAATTCCGGGCGTGCAAAAGCCGCATTGCAACCCATGTTCCTCGTGTAGCGCCTGCTGCAGCGGGCTCAGTTCGCCGTCTCGGGCCACCGATTCGACCGTCGTGATCTCGTGCCCCTCCATTTGCACGGCGAAAGTCAGGCAGGATCGCGCCGGCGCCCCGTCAACCAGAACTGTGCAGGCGCCACAGACACCGTGCTCGCAGCCGACATGCGTGCCGGTGAGGCCCAGATCCTCGCGCAGCACGTCCGACAGGAGTCGCTGCGGCAGGACCCTCACATTGCGCGTCTCGCCGTTAACAATCAGGCTCAGGGTCACTTTGTAGTCGGTTTCCTTCATGCTACCGCCGCCCGGCTGTGAGCGGCCGTCAGGGCCCGCTCGGCTAGAGTCTGCAGCAGCTCTCGCCGGAACGGTACCGGGATCTGTGGATCTTCCTCGGGGTTTGCCGCCTCGGCGATACACCGGGCCACCGTTGCGCACCACATGCCATCGGGGAACTCGCCAACGGCGGAGTGCTCGATCTCGTCGAGGCGAACCGGCACGGCCCCCGCCCCGCCGATCGCGATCCGCAGCGCGGCAATGGCACCGGAGGGCGCAAGTTCGATCAACGCTGCGGCGCTTGCTATCGCGAAATCACCCCGGCGACGGCTGAAAAGCTCGAAGCCCCAGCCGGTGCCGGTCGGCGGAACAGGGAAGCGAAGTGCGGTCACCAGTTCGCCATCCGCCAGATCCACCGTCATGATCGATTGTAGGAAGTCCGCGACCACCGCCACGCGTTCACCGGCACGCGATCGAATTACCGCCTCGGCCTCCAGCACGACCGCAACCAACGGCAATTGCGCGGCCGGGTCCGCATGCACGATGCTGCCGCCAAGGGTGCCACGCTGCCGTATCGCATAGTGGCCGATCGTGGACGCCGCCTCGGCAAGCAGCGGCAACGTACGACGCACCTCGGGCGCGCTCGCCAGCCGATGGTGGCGGGTCATTCCGCCGATCTCCAGGCCGTCGCCGGTCCGACGAACATAGTCCAGTTCCAAAAGATCGTTGAGGTCCACGATATGCGCCGGACGGGCCAGGCGCATGTTCAGCATCGGGCCCAGGCTCTGTCCGCCGGCGAGCGGCTTCGCATCGGCCCCGAGATCGCTTAGCAGACCGAGTGCTTCGGAGAGCGAACCGGGACGATGATATGAAAACGGCGCGGGTTTCATCGCTGCTTTTGTCGTTTCATGCGACCAGCGATTTGCCGGTCGCCGCGTCGAAAAAATGCAGCCGGCTCACATCGACCGCCAGCGTGACATTCTCACCAGTCTTGTGCCGCAAATCCTTGCCCACACGAAAGAACAATTCGTCGTCACCGAACGCCATTCCGAGGAACTGGTCGGATCCTACTGGAAGAACGGAGTTAACCGTGCCGCGTATGATCTGGCCTTCAACCACCTCCCCCTTTTCGTCGACATCCTCGGCCCGGATGCCGAGCCGGACCCGGTGGCCGGAATCCGTGTTGAGCTTGCGGGAAAGATTCTCGGGAAGGCGCAGCGTCACTGAATCATGTCGGAAAAGCGCACGGTCCTCGCCCTCTATCTCGATTTCGCCATCGATATAGTTCATTGGCGGGCTGCCCAAGAACGAGGCGACGAAGGTATTGGCCGGGTGCTCATAGATTTCATCGGGTGTTCCGACCTGTTGCACGATGCCATCGCTCATGACCACGATGCGGTCGGCCAGCGTTAGCGCCTCGGCCTGGTCATGGGTAACGTATACGAAAGTTGTCTGCATTTCCTGATGCAACTCCTTTATTTCGGCGCGCATCGAGACCCGCAACGCGGCGTCGAGGTTGGACAGCGGTTCATCCATCAGGAACACGGCCGGGTCGCGCACCATCGCTCGGCCGAGGGCCACGCGCTGGCGCTGCCCGCCCGAGAGCTGCCCAGGTCGCCGATCCAGCATATGCTCAATTTCCAGGCGACGGGCAGCGTTGCGAACGCGCCGCTCGATCTCTTCCTTCGACTGCTTTCGCATCTGCAAGCCGAAGGCGATGTTGTCGAAGATGGTCTTGTGCGGATAGAGCGCGTAGGATTGGAACACCATCGCGACATCGCGTCGATGCGGCGGCATGTAGTTCACCATCTGATCGTCGAAAATCAGCGCCCCGTCTGTGACTTCTTCCAAGCCGGCAATCATGTTCAGCGTGGTCGATTTCCCGCAGCCGGAAGGGCCGAGTAGCACGACGAACTCCTCATCCTGAATATCCAGGTTCAGATCCTTCACCGCGTGAAACCCGTTCGCGTATTTCTTGTTGACGTTTTCGAAACGTATGCGGGCCAAGGGGCTTCTCCTCTTTTAGCCTTTGACGGCGCCGGCGGTCAGGCCGGAGACGATATATCTTTCGAAGATGATTGCGACGATTACCGGCGGCACGATCGCCAACACGCCAGCCGCGTTGAGAAAAGAGAAACTGACAGTGAAGTCGGAGGTGAATGCCGCGAGCAGGATCGGCAGCGTCTGCGATGCGGATGTCTGGGTGAACATTAGCGCAAGCAGAAACTCGTTCCAGCTAGTCAGGAAGGTGAACAAAACCACTGCCACGATCGACGGCATGGAAAGTGGCAAGAAAACGCGGATCAACGCCTGAAAGCGCGAACACCCATCCACGCGCGCGGCCTTGTCTAGTTCGTCGGGCAATCCCTCGAAGTATTGCATGAGTATGAACACCGTGAACGGCACCGTTACCGCAAGATAGGTGATGACGAGCGAACTGATCGTGTCGAGAAGGCCGAGCTTGCGGATCACCAGGAAGAACGGAACCACGAGCGCGATATCCGGGATCACCCTCGTGGTTAGGATGAAATAGACCGACCCATTCCGCCCCCAGTAGCGGATCTTCGCAATGGCGTAGGCGGCCGGCACGCCGACAAGCAGGTTGAGAATGACGACAAGGGTTGCCACAAGGATACTGTTCCACATCGCCTTCGGAAGATCCTTGGCCGTCGATGGAATGAAACCGCCCGCGGCCGGATCCACCCCGCTGCGTGTCTCATATGTTATCTCCTCGTCTTCTGTCGCACCAAAGATCGCCGTGAAATTCTTTACCGTAGGGTTTTCGGGGATCCAATGCGGAGGTACGGAGACGATTTCTGCTTCGGTCTGGAAGGCCGACGAGACCAGCCAGGAGATCGGCGCCAGGACATAGAAGGCCAGGACGACCGAACACAAGAAGATGACGAGCTTCTGGGCAAGGCGGGACAGACGCTGGCGGCGACGATAGTCGATGCCGGCCGCGGCCGTCTGGGCAGAATCGGTGCGAGTTTCGGACATGGTCAAACCTTCCGTCCAAGCGTGCGGATGAACAGGTAGGAAAGCGCGAAGGTAACCAGCGCCAGGACATAAGACATCGCCGCGCCACTGCCGAACGACAGGTTGCGGAATGTCTCGACATAGATG
Organism: Actibacterium sp.; assembly: GCA_016278285.1. GTDB lineage: Bacteria > Pseudomonadota > Alphaproteobacteria > Rhodobacterales > Rhodobacteraceae > JADQCB01. The sequence goes on along the minus strand of JADQCD010000107.1, from coordinate 4,181 downwards.
TGCCACGAGAGAACGTGCGATGCGTGGCCCGGCCCGCCCTCGGTGAGGATGAAAAACAGGTCAAAATGGCGGATCGCCATCATCGTTTCGTAGATCATCACCAGCATGAAACCCGGCTTCATCGACGGCAATGTTATATGAACGAAACGTTGCCAAACGCTGGCGCCGTCCACCCGCGCGGCCTGGTAGAGGTCTGCCGGAATGGACTTCAACGTGACCAACAGCAGGATCGTGGCGAGGGGCACTTCCTTCCAAACGAAGGCATTGGCAATTAACAGCAGCGTCTTGTCCTGATCGCCAAGCCAGATCACGTAGTCTTCGATAAAACCGAGCTGATAGAGCAGTCCGTTGAGAGCGCCATAACCGGAATCGTAGATCCACTTCCACATCAGGGCGTTCGCGACATAGGGAATGGCCCAGGGCACGAGAAGGATGGTGCTAAGCACCCGCCGTCCGCGAAAATTCTGGTTAAGCAGAAGCGACACCAGAAGCGCAATCATCGCGATGGCGACGACGGAAACGATCGAGAAAACGACCGTTCGGCGGACAGACGTCCAGAACAGCTCGTTGGTGAACAGGTCCGTGTAGTTCTGGAACCACACGAACGGTGTACGATTGGGCCGGGTCAGTTTTATTTGAAAGAAGCTCAGGTAGAGCGAATAGAGGATCGGAAAGACAGCAACCGACATGAGCACAGCCATGACGGGTGCCAGAAAAAAAATGGCGCTGCGCTCTTCATATCCGAAACGATTCCGCAGGCTGCGTCGCCCGGAATAGGTTGCGATGTCTGACAAGAGATATTCCCCATCTTCGGCCTCTAAGAGGGTTATTCGGCGGCGCCGGCGCGGCGGATCTGCCGCGCCGGCAGACCGAAGGCGTCAGTAGCTGGCCTTCAGTTCGTCCCATTTTGCAGCCGATTTCTTCAGCGCGGCACGAACGTCGGAGTTCCCGAGGATAGCCGATTGCCACGCGGCGCCGTTCGTTTCGTTCCACTCGCCGAACCAGGGTGTAACAACGTCCTTCTTCTTGGCCAGGGCCTGTTGCTTCTGGATGATCTCGACATCGCCGTAGGCGTCATAGGCCGCCTGGACATCGGGGTCGTCGAACAGCGGCTTGACTCCGAAACCTGCCCCGATGTCGAGGAACAGAAGTTTCTGGAATTTATATTCGCCGTTGGCCTTTCCGCCGAACCATTCAATCAGGCGCGCGGTGTTTTCGGCCCGCTGCTGGTCTTGGGCTGCCTGTGTGGCCATTCCGTGGAACCGCATCCAGCCGACGGTGGCGTGCTCGCCGCCAGGTCCTTTCGGCATCATTGCCTGCTTGACGTTGCCAGCGACCTGCGACTGCTCGGGGTCGTTGAGCATCCGCAAGCGGTATTTGGCCACCATCGCGAAGGCGTGGTTTCCGGATGCGAATGCCTTCAGGCCGGACAGCTCCCCGGTTTCGACGCAAGCCGGCGAAATTACGCCGTGCTTGTTTACCGCGTCGACCACCCATTGCAGCGCCTCGACGGCCCCCGCCTCATCCTCATGCATGATCGCGTCGCCGTTCTCGTCGGTGAAACGGCCACCATGCGAATAAACCAGCGACGCCATGAACTCGATCAGCCAGCTTTCCTGCGCCATCGCCAGCATCATCGGATATTCCGAGATCCCCTTCTCCTTCATGACCAGCGACTGCTGGACCAGCTCTTCCCAGGATTCCGGAGGTGCATCGAAGCCGGCCGCGGTCAGTTTCTCCTCGTCGTAGAGAAACGCCATGAAATCGGTGTAATAGGTAAGGCCGTACTGGCGGCCCTTATAGGTCATCGAGTCCGTACAAAACTGCTCGGCCTCGTCGTTGTATTTCATCAGGCTTTCGAACTCGTCAACCGGGGATATCCATCCCGCCTCAGCCCATTCCGGCAACCAAGAATCCGACACCCACATCATGTCGAGGGGCGCTCCGCCGACGAATTTGGCAACCATGCCTTCGCGGTATTGCGCCCAAGGGGAATTGCCATAGCTCACGACGAGTCCGGTTTCCTTTTCGAACGCATTGATATGACTTTGCACCGTGTCGACGGCCGCAGACCAGGTCTGCATGTTGATCGGCGCGTCCTGCGCGAACGCCAGTCGCGCAGGCGCAGCAAGCGAAAGCGCACTAGCTGCTGCCGACGTTCGAAGAAAGTCGCGCCGTCCGAGCAGTAGGCTCTTTTGTTCCGACATCTTGAAATCCTCTCCTGTTGGTCGATCCGGTCTTGTTTCCGGCCGGTCGTTTGGGTTTTTGAAGCCTTGCGCGAGGGCCGGCTTGCCAACGAGCCTTTCCACAAAACCCGAAAGCCCAGTTCGCGAATCGACGGTAGCGATGAATTTTTCAGTCGTCAACTGACGACTTAATTTCACGAAAACAGGTTTGTGGCCGCTGACATCTCGCACGGAGGTTCGCGTCAAAGTGCAAACATCCGAAATTTTCGGCCAACGTCTGGAACCGCGATCAGGCATAGTGCTCCATCAGCGCCTCGAACCCGGCGAGAAACATGCGGACATGCATCTCCACGACCTGGTCCTCGGGAAGAACTTGGCTGGCCTGATACAAGTGACGGCGAATTGCGTAGTGTGAAACGGCGCCATGCAACGTCCAGGCAATCTCGTGACACATCGCCTCGTCGCGGGGTAACTCGACCCCCTTCTCATGCGCGGTCTCGGCCATGATCACTTCGAGCAACTGGGTAATGATACTGGAAATGTAATCCGGCGCCATCGACGACTCGGACAGCGAGGCATACATGAAAAGTCGCAACCATTTTCGGGTCAGCGTGTGCCGCACGTAATCCTTGTAGAAGTGCATCAATCGATATTCCACGGTCCGGGAGCGGTCCTTAAGCTCTGCAAACCAAACGGCTTTAAAGGCGCCGAGGATCTCTTTACGGTAAACTTCTGATAGCAGATCCTGCTTGGTCGGAAAGAAGCGATACAACAGCCGCTGGGAGACGCCGCACTCTTCGGCAAGGCGTCGCGTCTGCGCTGTCAGCCCGTAATCCGCGAAAAAATCCGACGCTGTACTGAGGATCTGCGCCTTCCGCTCCGCGTGGGGCATCCGCGTTGTCGCGCCAGTGCGACCGTCTTCTGGACAGGCAGATACTTTCTTCGTCCCGCGCAACGCATCGGATTTAGCCTTCATTAACCTTCCTCCCCTTCATTTGTCACGATCACCACGCGAACGGGTCCAACCCCTGCGAATAGACACCAGTACGGTAGCAAGTTAAAGATAACAATTTTGTCGTCAATTGATGACATAATTGTTGCCGCACCCCTGCATCCCGACTAGCATCGCTGCCATGTAGTTCGGCGTCCATGGGCGCAAATGCAACGAAAGGGCCGCAATGATCTATGAGAAACGAACCTACCGCATCTCCGCCGGGCGGGCGCCGGAGTTTCTAAAACTGTACGAAGCCGAAGGATTGAGGCTTATAACCCAATACGCGAAGCTGATCGGTTGCTGGACAACCGAAAGCGGGCCATTGAACTCCGTTGTTTTCCTTTGGGCCTATGACAGTTTTTCCCACAGGACCGAGCAGCGTGCGAAGCTCGCCGAAGATCCGGAATGGCAGTCCTTTGTGTCGAAGATCCTTCCGTACCTCGCGTATCAGGAAAGCGTATTCCTGACCCCGGCAACCTTTTCCCCGCACGGCTAGGTCACTGGGACAGCAGGCGTATGCGCGGCGAACAGTCCAGTCGAATGTTAGGGGCTTGACGACGTGCTCAAGCAGGCCCGCACCTGGTCCCGAAGCATGGCGTAATCCGCGAGCCAGCCAACGATCGCTGCGCCCTCCGACAGCGCCGCCACTTCGTCTGCCGCACGCGGCTGCTCGGCCGGGCGGTACTCCACCACCGGTGGACACCCGCTGGGCGGGGCCTCAAAACCCACCGTTGCGCATCCGCTCAAGAAGAGCGTCGCGATCACGAGGCCGGCGGGCGGCCGCCTCCAACATCTGTCTTTGAACGGCATTGTTGCGCTCCAGAATATCGAGCCGCTCGGCGGCGCGGCCAGCGCGTTCGCCCGCTTTGCGGAAGTTGAGAAGAAACAGCGTGACGGCGAGCGCGACGAGGGCGATGGCCACCAAGGGCGAATAGAGCGCCGAGATTGTCCGTCGTCAGATAATTTGGGACGCTTGAGCGCTTTCCAGACTGGAGGGTCTG
>JADQCD010000147.1 GCA_016278285.1 Actibacterium sp. | reverse complement strand
CCGATCTGAAGGTGCTGAGCGTCCGGGTCAACGCGCTGGACACACCTTACTGGTACCGCGACGTGGTGGATCTGCTGGAACAGGCCGGCGACCGGCTGGACCAGATCATGATCCCGAAGGTGGGCTGCGCGGCCGACATTTATGCCGTGGATGCCCTGACCACGGCGGTTGAGCGCGCGGCGGGGCGGGAAAAACCGATTGCCTTCGAGGTCATCATCGAAAGCGCGGCGGGCATCGCCCATGTCGAAGAGATCGCCGCCGCCTCGCCCCGTTTGGTGGCGATGAGCCTTGGCGCGGCCGATTTCGCCGCCTCGATGGGCATGGCCACGACCGGCATCGGCGGCACGCAGGAAAACTATTACATGCTGCATGACGGTGCAAAGTATTGGTCCGATCCCTGGCACTGGGCGCAGACCGCCATCGTCGCGGCCTGCCGTACCCATGGCGTTCTTCCCGTGGACGGCCCGTTCGGCGATTTCGGCGATGATGAGGGATTCCGCGCGCAGGCACGCCGGTCGGCCACGCTGGGCATGGTCGGAAAATGGGCAATCCATCCCAGGCAGGTGGCGCTGGCCAACGAAGTGTTCACACCGTCCGATGCCGCGGTCAACGAGGCGCGCGAGATCCTCGCCGCGATGGAAGAGGCCAAGGCCAAGGGCGAGGGTGCGACGGTCTACAAGGGCCGGCTGGTCGACATCGCCAGCATAAAGCAGGCCGAGGGGATCGTCCGCCAGGCCGAGATGATCGCAGGCTGACGGCCCCACCCCATTGCGGGCGGACGGGCGGATCACCGCTGCGCACATCGCCCTTGACATGCAAGGTGCATATCGCCTCGTATTCTGAAAGGATCGTTAAAGGCTTGCCGCGGCGCCCGAATTGCAGGCCAGCGCGGACGGCGGGCCATCTGATCGGCCCGGCACATGATCTGTTGATCGCCCGAATTTCCTCTGGCCGGGTCGGCGTGCGGACGTTCACGACGCGGATCACCCTTTCGCCGCCATGCAGGCGCGAAAGCCCAGGAAAGGCGACGGGAAGCATGGCCGACAGCGCCGACGACACCGCCCTCCTGCAACAGGCCGACGCTGCAACGGCGCGGGTCGTGCGTATCTCGGGCCAGATGGTCGAGTTGCGTTTCGAGGGCGACGCCCCCCGCGCGCAGGACATCTTTGTCGGCCTGGACGATGCCGCGTTGCGGATCGAGATCGCGACAGTGCCGGGCGACGGCCTGGCGCGCGGCCTGATCCTGTCCACCGGGCGGCCCCTGAGCCTGGGCGCACGGCTGCGGGCGACGGGTGCCGGCCTCGACATGCCGGTGGGGCGCGCGACGCTGGGTCGCATGCTGAACCTGTTCGGCGAACCGCTGGACGGTGGCCCGGCCTTGTCCGATGCACCGCGTCGCGCCGTCCGTCAAAGCCCGCCATCGCTGAAGGAAAGGCGCACCACGACCGAAATATTCGAGACCGGAATCAAGGCGATCGACCTGCTGTGCCCGATCGAGAAAGGCGGCAAGGCGGGTCTGTTCGGCGGTGCCGGTGTCGGCAAGACCGTGCTGATCGCCGAGATGATCTACAACATGTCAGGGGTCTATGAGGGGACCAGTCTGTTCTGCGGCATCGGAGAAAGGTCACGCGAGGCAGAGGATTTCCACCGCGAGTTGGCGGAGGCCGGCGTCCTGTCAAACACCGTGATGGTGTTCGGCCAGATGAACGAACGCCCCGCGGTACGTTTCCGGGTCGGGCACGCCGCGATGACCGTCGCCGAATATTTCCGCGACGAGCTGAACACCGACATGCTGGTGCTGATCGACAATATCTATCGTTTCGTTCAGGCCGGGGCCGAGGTCTCGGCGCTGCTTGGCCAGATCCCCTCGCGTGTCGGCTATCAACCATCTCTGGCCACCGAGATCGCTGAACTGGAAGAGCGGATCTGCTCGACCAAGTCGGGGTCGATGACCTCGGTTCAGGCGGTCTATGTCCCGGCGGACGATTTCACCGATCCCTCGGCGACGCATGTCTTCGGGCATCTGTCGGCCTCGATCGTTCTGTCGCGCAAACGCGCGGCCGAGGGGCTCTTTCCGGCCATCGACGCCCTGGATTCCGCCTCCAAGATGCTGACGCCGGGCACGGCGAGCCCCCGGCACGAACGCGTCGCCGGTGAAGTGCGCCGTACACTGGCCGAATACGACAACCTCAAGGACGTGATTGCCATGCTGGGGCTTGAGCAGCTTTCGATCGAGGATCGCCGGACCGTCGCCGTGGCGCGCCGGCTGGAGCGGTTCCTGACCCAGCCTTTCCATGCCACCGAACAATTCACCAACATTCCCGGCCGCCGCGTCGGCCTGAACGAAACCATCGAGGGCTGCGAACTGATCCTGTCGGGGGCCTTCAACGACAGGCCCGAACGGCATCTTTACATGATCGGCAACATTTCCGAGGCGGAAAGGCCCGACGAATGACGCCACCACCCGATCACATGCGCCTGGAGATCACGACGCCGATCGAGATCCTGATCGGCGTGAAGGCCGTGACGGTCGTCGCGGAAGCGGCGGAGGGTTCTTTTGCACTTCTGCCGCGCCATATCGACACCGCCGCGGCGTTGGTTCCGGGCCTGGTCACATATGTCACGACCGAAGGCATCGAACATTTTCTCGGCGTCGATTCGGGGGTTCTGGTGAAATGCGGTGCGGATGTCCGCATCTCGGTCCTGGCGGCCTTCAAGGGCGATGATCTTTCCACGCTGCGCGCTCAGGTCGAACAACGCTATTTGAATCTGGATGAGCAGGAACGCGCCTCGCGCAGGGCGCTCGCCCGGCTTGAGGCCGGCGCCATCCGGCATGTCATGGAGATCGAAAGATGAGCGATCCGGAAGACACCCCCGAATCCGATCTGGAACAGACCGTCGGGCACAAGGCCGCCCGCCGGCAACGTGCCCGGCAGGAAGGGCGGCATACGGTCTGGTTCGGCTTCGGCATGTTCGGGCTGGTGGGATGGGCGGTGGCGGTTCCCACCCTTGCCGGCGTCGCAGCGGGTCATTGGCTGGACGGCCGCTTTCCCGGTGGTCCGTCATGGACCATGACCGGCCTGGTGGCCGGCGTCGCACTGGGCTGCGCGAACGCCTGGTGGTGGGTAAAAAGCACCGGCGGACGACACGACGACAACAAGGACGACCGATGACAATGGCGTTGAGCGGCAATCTGGTGCTGGGGCTTGTCTGTGGCCTGGTGATCGGCGGGCTGCACATGCTGTGGCTCGCGCGCGCGGCGTCGCGGCTGGGCACGCAATCGGTCGGGCTCAGCGCGCTGTTGTCCGGCGCGGCGCTGCGCCTGACGGTCATGCTGGCGGGCTTTGCCCTGCTGGCGTGGGCGGCGCCGATGCCCGCCCCTGCCCTGATCGCCGCGCTGGCTGGTTTCACTCTGGCGCGCGGCGTGGGATTGCGGCGCGCCCGGCGCATGGACAGGTGACATCATGGAAATCTCACCCGACAGAAATATCGTTTTTACCATGCCCTCGGGCCCGCTTGGCGAGATTCCGGTCTCGGCAACGATCGTCAACACCTGGATCGTGATCGTGCTGCTGGTTGGCGTCGCGCGGATCGCCACGATCGGGATCGGTCCGGCAACGCCGACATCGCGCTGGCGCATGGCCGTCGAACTGGTTGTCGCGACGATCCGCGATCAGATCCGGGCCATAGGCGGCGGCGACCCCGGCCGGTATCTGCCCTTCGTGGGCTCGCTGTTCCTGTTCATCCTTGTGTCGAACGTCCTGGGCGTTGTCCCCGGCTTCCAGTCGCCGACGGGCTCGCTGTCAACGACAGTGGCGCTGGCGCTGTGCGTTCTGGTCGCCGTTCCGGCCTACGGCATCGCCGAACAGGGACTGCTGGAATATCTTCGCCGTTACATCCGCCCGACGCCGCTGATGTTGCCCTTCAATGTGATCGGTGAAATCTCGCGCACCATCGCCCTGGCCGTTCGGCTTTACGGCAATGTCATGAGCGGAACCGTCGTGGCCGCGATCCTTCTGTCGGTCGTGCCCTTCTTCTTTCCGGTCCTTCTGCAACTGCTCGGATTGCTGACCGGGGTGATCCAGGCCTATATCTTCGCGGTTCTCGCCATGGTCTATATCGTCTCGGCCCTCGGCAAGGAACCGGGGGCCGCAGAGAAGCAGTCTTCACCAGAGCGCGACGGTCCCGACCCCTCGCCAGAGAAAGGAAACCCCTGAATGGACGCACTCACCCTTATCGCAATCGTGTCGATCGCGACGGCCGGGCTCACCATCGCGCTGGGGTCGATCGGCCCGGCCCTGGGCGAAGCCCGGACCGCCGCACAGGCGTTGCAGGCCATAGCGCAACAGCCGGACGAGGCCAATACAATCACCAGAACGCTGTTCGTCAGTCTCGCGATGATCGAGTCGACTGCGATCTACTGTTTCGTCGTCGCCATGATCCTGCTCTTCGCCAACCCGTTCTGGAACTGGGCGATCACGGCGGCAAGTCAGACGACGGGGGGCTGACCGGTGCAGATCGACTGGGTGACCATGACCGCCCAGATCTTCAATTTCCTGATACTGATCTGGCTGCTGCAAAGGGTTCTCTATCGCCCCATCAAACGGGCGCTGAAGGCGCGCGAAGAAGAGGTGAACCGAACGCTGCACGAGGCCGAAGAAGAAAAGCAGATCGCCAGGACCGAGGCGCAGGCGTATCGAGAGGCCGCGCGCGAACTGGAGGAAAACCGCCAGGATCGCCTGGAGAGTGTCCGGCAGGAAGCCGAGGCCCTGCGCGCCGAGCTGACCGAAAAGGCCCGCGCCGAGATTTCCGGGCTGCGCGAGTCCTGGCAGGCGCAGCTGGAACAGGAGAAGGCCGCGTTCCTGGACCGTTTGCGTCAGCGCGCGGGCGAGGCATTCGTCACCATGATGCGCGCGGCACTGGCCGAGATGGCGGACCAGGATCTGGTCGACAGCATGGCGCAAGTCTTTGCGCGCCGCCTGTCCACGCTTGAGGCCGACGAAAGAAAAGCATTGCAGGACGGCGCGCGCCGCGGCGACGCCACTTGCGTTCGGTCGTCCTTTCCGCTTTCGGCCGAGGCGCGCAAGGCGATCCGGGCTGCCATCGCCGATACGGTCGATGGCGCCATCGAACCGAGTTTCCGCGAGTCGCCCAAGCTGGAATGCGGTGTCGTGCTGGAGATCGGATCGCATCACGTCGGGTGGACGCTGGGGGCACATCTGGACGCGCTGGAACATGACATGGCCCGCGTGCTGGAGACGACCGCCGAACCGCCGGAGGAAACATGAAACTGAGCGACCAGGCCGACGCCCTTTTCGACGCGATCGAAAGAACCGGCGCACGCCTGCCCCGGCTGTCCTCGGAAGAGCGCGGGATCGTCCGTCGGGTGTTCCGCGGAGTCGTCGAGGTCGAAGGCTTCACCGAGGTCACGTCGGACGAGGTGATCGCCTTCGAGCATGGCGCGACGGGCCTGGCGCTGGACCTGTCGCCGGACCGCGCGGGGGTCATGCTGTTGCAGGATCCGCAGGGACTGCGCCCGGGCGATCACGCCCGCCGGACCGGCCGAGTGGCCTCGGTCCCCACCGGGCAGGCCCTTCTGGGCCGCGTGATCGACCCGTTGGGCCGGCCGTTGGACGGGCTGGGCCCGGTCAAGGCCCGCCGGCTGGAACCGGTGGACCGGCCCGCCCCCGCAATCTTGGAACGCGCGCCGATCTCGCGCCCGCTGCAAACCGGCATCAAGGCGGTGGACGCGCTGGTGCCCATCGGCCGGGGTCAGCGCGAACTGATTGTCGGCGACCGGCAGACCGGCAAGACGGCGGTGGCGCTGGACACGATCCTGAACCAGGCCGGAACGGATGTCGTCTCGGTCTACTGCGCGATCGGCCAGCGTGGCGACGCGGTGGCGCGGGTGATCGCCCGCCTTCGTGACAACGGGGTGCTCAAGAACTGCATCGTAGTGGTCGCCGGCGCCGAGGAACCGCCGGGCCTTCAATACATTGCGCCCTATGCCGCCACGACCATCGCCGAAAGGTTCATGCAGGCCGGGCGCGATGCGCTGATCGTCTATGACGACCTGACGCGCCACGCCCGCGCGTATCGTGAGTTGTCGTTGCTCCTGCGCCGCCCGCCCGGGCGTGAAGCCTATCCCGGCGACATATTCTATCTTCACGCCCGCCTTCTGGAGCGGGCAACGCAACTGCGCGAATCCGGCAATGGCGGCTCTTTGACGGCGCTGCCCATCATCGAGACCCAGGCCCAGAACCTTTCGGCCTATATTCCGACCAATCTGATCTCGATCACCGATGGGCAAATCTATCTGTCGCCCGATCTGTTCCAGCGCGGCCAGCTTCCGGCGGTCGATGTGGGCCGGTCGGTCTCTCGCGTCGGGGGCAAGGCCCAGCTTCCGGCGTTCCGGGCCGTGGCCGGACCGCTGAAACTGGCCTATGCCCAGTTCGAAGAGCTGGAATCCTTCGCCCGCTTCGGCGCCAAGCTGGATGCCGATACGCGCGCCCAGCTGGAACGCGGCCGCCGGGTGCGCCAGGCCCTGAGACAACCCGAGGGCGCGCCGATCCCGGTGGCCCGCCAGATCGCGCTTTTGCTGGCGGTCAGCGAAGGACTGTTCGACACGATCACCCCCGGCGAGATGCACGAGGCGGCCAGGGCGGTGGCCGAGGCGGTGGACAAGACGCCCCAGGCACGCGAAATCGAAACCGGCGCCAACCTGAAGGGCGCGCTGCGCGAGGCCCTGCTGCGAATGGCGCGCGAAGCCCTGAACGCGAGATCGTGATGGCGACGCTCGAAGAACTCTCTCACCGGATCGAGGTCGCCGGGGATCTGCAGTCGGTCGTGCGCACGATGAAGACGATCTCTGCCGTGGCGATCCGCCAGCACGAACTGGCCGAAAGGGCGATGTCGCGGTATCTGGAAAATGTCGAAATGGGCCTTCAGGTTGCGCTGCGCGATCTTGGCGACAGCGTCGCCGGCGCCAAGGCGCCGGCCGGCAACGGCGTTGCCGTGGTCGTCGTCGGATCGGAGATCGGCCTGTGCGGCGGTTTCAACGACCAGGTCGCAAGCTTTACCATGGAAAGCCTGCGCGAATCCGGCGACGGGCCCGACAAGCGCCGGGTGCTTACCATCGGGGCGCGCGCCGACGCGGCCTGGCGCGCCGACGCCGAGCCGCCCGCCGCCCATCAGGAGGCCCCGGCGACCGTCGATGCGCTGACGCGCACGGTCGGCGCGGTCCTGACCCGCCTCGACCAATGGCGCGCACAGCATGACACGGTGAGGCTGGACCTTTTCCATCACCTTCCGAAACCGCAGGGCGGCACGGCGCTGGTGCGCCGGCGCCTGCTGCCGATCGACCCGGCCCGGCTGCAGGAACTGCGGGCGCGGCCCTGGGATTCGCGCCGGCTGCCGGTTTCCACCGGCGCGCCCCAGGCCCTGTTCGGCCAGCTCGTCCGCCAGTTGGTCTTCGCCAGGGTTGCCATGGCCATCATGCAATCGCGCACCGCCGAACATGGCGAACGTCTTGCCGCGATGCAGGCCGCCGACCGCAGTATCGCCGACAAGATCGAGGCGCTTCGGTTCGAATACCGGTTGTTGCGGCAGAACGTCATCACCTCCGAGTTGCTGGACATCATGTCGGGCTATGAGGCGATCATGTCCGACAGCACCGAACCACGATAGCGCGCGGCCCTGGCGCCGATCTCATATTTCCCCGCGCACCTGGGCATAGGTGAGGGTCGCGAAAATACCGGTGCCGCCGATGATGTTTCCGGCCAGGCCCGGCAGAATGCCCGAAACCACGGTCATGCCGGGCGCAAGCTCGCCCCGGAACACCAGAATCAACAATTCGGTCGAGCCGGCAATCACATGCGACATCCCGCCGATGCCGATCATGTAGGTCAAAATCACGATCATCATGACCTCGCCCGCGCTTTCCATGCGCGGCAGGGTCCAGACCAGCGCGGCAATGATGAAGCCGGCGGGAATGCCCCAAAGGAAATGTTCGGTCGCCGTGGCCTGAGCGAAATGACGCGACACCGACAGGATGCCGGCAAAGCGATTGTCCGGAAACAGATCTCCGAAGACCAGCACCGCCGCGGCCAGGGTGCATCCCGTCAGGTTGGCCACGAAGACGATCCCCCACAGCCGCGCGATTTGCCCCGCCTTGGCCACACTCGGTGCCAGAAAAAGTGGCAGGATAGGGGTAATTGTGCTTTCCGTGAAAAGCTGCATCCGGCCGAGAATGACGATCAGAAAGCCGACGCTGTAGCCGAGGTTGGAAATGGCAGGGGCCCACGCGGCGTCTGGCAGAAACGACGCCAGAAAGCCCTTGCACAGAACAGACAGGCTTATGGCAAGGCCGCCGGCCACTCCCGACCACCATAGCGCACTGGCCGGGCGCGACAGTTCATGTTCGCCTTCGCGGCGAATCGCCTCGAAAATGACCGATGACGGCGCGCTCTCGTATAGCCGCGCCTTTTCCTTCTCGTCCTTGTCCAGGTCCGCTTCTTCGGCCATTCGATCCCCTGTTCGCAACCCCCGGACCGGGCAGTTCCGCCAAAGCGCCTATTGGACGATGAAACAGAGCTGCGGACAAGAGCTGTGTAATGACTGGACACCCGCAAACACGAATAAAATACGGCGTCCGGAATCATCTTCCGAACGCCGCGATACTTGGTAAGAATTCGGATGCCACCACTCACGGAACCATCCTGACTTTCAATGATCTTAGTGTGATCCACACAGCCCAATTTGTCAATGTGATAATTTTTTTACGTCTGGGCTTCGTGGCTTTCTTCATGCTACCGAGGGCATAAACCCAGACGCCGGATGAAATGATGGACAAGTTGACATTGATTTCCCAATTGCGCGAGCTTCTCCACGACATGGAGCGGGATGTCGGCCTGGAAAGGCTGAGCGAGGCCGAATGGAAGGTCTTCCTGGCCGCACGCCACCTGACGCAGGCCCCGGGCGACGTTGTGGAATCCGACAGAATTCGCAATCACCGTCTGGCGCGATCCATCGCACAGGCGACCTATCACCGCGCCTTGCGGGCGCTGGTCGAGATGGGCTTGCTGGAAAGGGCCGAAGGATCGAAAGCAAAATCGTATTCCGTGCGCCCGGACATGGCCGACGGTTGATGCCGGCAACCTGTTGCCCCCCGGTCACGGCATGGGATGGCCGGCGCCCTTCCGTGGCGGCCTGAGCGGCATGTCGGACGGCCCGTCGATACGGAACGCGGCCGCAAGCTTTGCGGTCATAGTCACCGCATATGTCCTGTGTCATGGCATCACGGCCTTCCTTGTCACACCTGTTCAGGGTCGTTTCCTGACCGAGATCACCACCTTTGCAAGCCTGGTTTATCTGCCGCACGGCGTCCGTGTTCTGGCGACTTGGCTTATGGGTCCGAAAGCCTTCCCTTCCGCTCTTCGCCGGAGGGGTCCTGGCGGCGATCGTCTTCGCACCGGAAGTGGCCCTCCATGCGTTCCATCCGGCCGTCATGGGATCCATCACCGTCGGCGCATTGTCGGCACCGCTGGCGTTCGGAGCGATGAGCCTGGTCGCCGGATCGCGGTTTCCGGGCACCGGCGACAGGATGAACTGGAAATTGCTGATCCTGGCGGGGGTGGTCGCCTCGGTCATCAACTCGGTCGGCCAGAGGCTGGTGCTTGGCGCGCGTTTTCCATCCGGGGATGCGTTCAGGGTGATGGCCGTCTATGCCTTGGGCGATCTGGTCGGGCTGGTCGTGACCATGGTCGTTCTCATGATGATATTCCGGTGGATCAGGACGGCGGAACGGTAAAACCGCGCAGTGCCTTGTCGGTGGCAACACAGTTCGTTTGATATGGGGCCATGATACGCCTATCTTGACTCTAGGCGCGCGCATCTGACGCTTTCCCGCCGGGTCCCGGCACCAACCGGGAATGCGCCTGACATGACGGCAACCAGGTCATCTGACCGAATATGGGATTTTCGTTCTTGGACACGGGAATGCAAAAGCTGGCCTATTTCCTGCTTGTCGCGCTGATCCTGTATGTGACCATTGCCGGGGGGGCATGATGGCGCGGCGTTATGGCGGAGAATTCAGCCCGGATGGAAAGGCGCCGAACACTCCGCCGCCGTCAAGGCACCCGTTCCATGGCAAGACCCGCAGCCGCGCTGGGGGCCGCGTCAATTTCCTGTTCATCGCCCCCCTGCCACTTGTCTTCCGCGCCTTCACATCGGATCCGGTGGGCCTTGCGCTCGATCTTTCGGCGTTCGGGCTGTTGATCCTTGCCGCTTGGCTGACCCGAGAAGGGCTGAAGGCAGAGGATGCCTATTACGCCCGCCGCATCGCCCGCCGCCCGGCGATTCCGCGCAAGATCTTCGGCTCGGTGCTGACCGGGGCGGGTCTTTTCCTTGCGGGGTTCGGGCCGGATGGCGGGGTGCTCAACCCGGTCATCTTCGCGGTCCTGGGCATGGTTCTGCACGGGTTTTCCTTCGGCCTGGACCCGCTGAAGGACAAAGGGCCCGAGGGGATCGACACGTTCCAGCAGGACCGCGTGGCCCGCGTCGTGGACGAGGGCGAAAAATACCTCACCGCCATGCATGACGCGATCCGCCGTGCCGGCGACCGCGCGTTGATCGCGCGCGTCGAGACATTCAAGAACACGGCACGCGCGATGTTCCGGACTGTCGAGAACGACCCCCGCGACCTTACGGCGGCGCGCAAGTATCTGGTCGTCTACCTGATGGGCGCGCGCGACGCAACGATCAAGTTCGCCGACCTCTATGCGCGTAACCACGACGCGCAGGCACGCGCCGATTACGAGGCGCTTCTGACGGACCTGGAACAGAACTTCGCCAGCCGCACACGCGATCTGATGCTGGACGACCGCGCCGACCTGAATGTTGAGATTGAAGTGCTGCGCGAAAGATTGCAGCGTGAGGGCGTCCGTTCGTGACAATAATGGCCGCTGATCATTGGAGTGATTGATATGTCTGATAGCATCCGTGACAAGGCGGAAAAGGATCTCGCGGAAGTCGAAAAACTGACATCCGCAATTCTGCCCGAACCGGCGAAGGAAACCATGCCGCAGGCCGAAGGCTCCGCCGCCGACCAGATCCGCGAACGCATGGACGAGATCGACATAACCGACACCAATTCCATCATCGCCTTCGGCTCGGCCGCGCAGTCGGAATTGCAGCAGATCAGCCAGGCGATGCTGAGCGATGTGCGCAACAAGGACGCCGGGCCGGCGGGTGACAGCCTGCGCCAGATCGTGACAACGATCCGCGGCTTTTCAGTGTCCGAGCTGGATGTGCGCCGCTCGCGCAGCTGGTGGGAAAAATTGCTGGGCCGCACGGCCCCCTTCGCCAAGTTCATTGCCCGGTTCGAAACGATCCAGGGCCAGATCGACTCGATCACCGACAACCTTTTGACGCATGAGCACAAGCTGATGAAGGACATCAAGTCGCTCGACAATCTCTACCTGAAGACCTTGGAATTCTACGACGAGCTGGCACTCTATATTGCCGCGGGCGAGGAAAAACTCAAACAGCTGGACGAACATACCATCCCCGCCAAGCAGCAGGAGGTGGACGCCGCAGCCGAAAACGATCAGGTGATCAAGGCACAGGAATTGCGCGACCTTCGCGCGGCCCGTGACGATCTGGAACGCCGCGTCCACGACCTGAAGCTGACCCGCCAGGTCACGATGCAATCGCTGCCCTCGATCCGGCTGGTTCAGGAGAATGACAAGTCGCTGGTGACCAAGATCAACTCCACCCTCGTCAATACCGTGCCGCTGTGGGAAACGCAGCTGGCCCAGGCGGTGACGATCCAGCGCTCGCGGGAAGCGGCCGAAGCGGTGCGCGGTGCCAACGACCTCACCAACGAATTGCTGACCGCCAATGCCGAGAACCTGCAACAGGCCAATCGCGTCGTCCGCAAGGAAATGGAGCGCGGCGTTTTCGACATCGAGGCGATCAAATCGGCAAACGCGACCCTGATCGCGACGATCGAGGAAAGCCTTCAGATCGCAGATGAAGGCAAGGCGAAGCGAAGCGCCGCGGAAGCGGATCTTCAGAAAATGGAAGCCGAACTGCGCGACACTCTGGCCGCCGCGAAATCGCGACGCACCGGCGCGCCGCAGCCTTCTTCGGCTGACGCGGATATCTGAAACTTGCGCGCAGCGGTAAAAAGAATGCGGTTCGGCCCGCTGCTTCTGCCACTTGCCCTGGCGGGTTGCGTCACCGCACCGCCGGCCATGTCGCCGGCGCCGCCGCCACGGCCTGCCCTTCCCGCCACGCCGTCGCAATCGGACGAAAGCAGGGCGCTGGCGACCTATTTCCGCGGTGTTCAGGACAATCTGATGGCCCGCGGTCTCATGCGTACGGATGGCGGCGGTCGGGATGTTCCCTTTTCCAAGCGGCAGCTCATCGAGAATTTCATAAAGATCGCGCTTTATGACGAGTATATCAACGATGGCGCGACGATGATTCCCCGCGCCACTGAAAGTCGTTTGCGCCGCTGGGAAACCCCGGTGCGGATGGGGCTCATCTTCGGCGACACGATCCCCCAGGCGCAGCGCCGTGAAGACCGCGCAACCGTCAGCCGATATGCCCGCCGTCTGTCGCTTGTCACCGACCATCCCATCCGCCTTGCCACGCCGGAAAACGCGAATTTCCAGATCCTTGTGCTGAACGAGGATGAACGCCGCGCCTTTGCGTCCGACCTGACGCAGCTCGTGCCGGGAATCGATCGGATGGCGGTCAGGACGATTACCAACATGCCCCGGTCGACATTCTGCCTGGTCTTCGCCTTTTCCAAGGGCGATTCACCCAGCTATTCGCAGGCAGTCGCGGTGATCCGGGGCGAGCATCCGGACAGGCTGCGCGAATCCTGCCTGCACGAGGAACTGGCACAGGGGCTGGGCCTGGCCAATGACAGCCCCGCCGCGCGGCCTTCGATCTTCAACGACGACGAGGAATTCGCGCTGCTGACCCGCCACGACGAGTTACTGCTCAGGATGCTTTACGATCCGCGGCTCGAACCCGGCATGCGCGCCGACGAGGCCCGGCCGATCCTGCGGCAGATCGCCGGCGAATTGCTGGGTGGCGAAAGTTGAACTGCGTGGCGCCCGTCGTGCGGGCCGCTATAATGACGCTGTGACGACAAACCCGAAGGGCATGAACATGGGCATTTTCGATTTCCTCTCCGGCGAGTTCATAGACGTCATCCACTGGACCGACGACACGCGCGATACGATGGTCTGGCGGTTCCAGCGCGAGGGGCACGAAATCAAGTACGGCGCCAAGCTGACCGTGCGCGAGGGGCAGGCGGCGGTCTTCGTGCATGAAGGCCAGTTGGCCGACGTGTTCACCCCGGGCCTTTACATGCTGGAAACGAACAACATGCCCGTGATGACGACCCTGCAGCACTGGGATCACGGCTTTCGTTCGCCCTTCAAGTCCGAGATCTATTTCGTGAACACGACGCGGTTCAATGACCTCAAATGGGGCACCAAGAACCCGATCATGACGCGCGATCCCGAATTCGGGCCGACCCGGATCCGTGCCTATGGCACCTACACGATCCGGGTGAAGGATCCGGCCCGCTTCCTGACCGAGATCGTCGGAACCGACGGCGAATTCACGATGGACGAGATCAGCTTTCAGATGCGCAACATCATCGTGCAGGAGTTCAGCCGCATCATCGCCGGGTCGGGCATTCCCGTGCTCGACATGGCGGCCAATACCGCCGATCTGGGCAAGTTGATCGTGGCCGAGGTGGGCCCGGTTCTGGCGGGCTACGGGCTGGAAATGCCCGAATTCTACATCGAGAACATCTCGCTTCCGCCGGCCGTCGAAGAGGCGCTGGACCGGCGCACCTCGATGGGGCTGGCGGGCGATCTGGGCAAGTTCACCCGGTATTCAGCGGCCGAGGCGATGTCGCATGCCGCGAACAACCCGTCCGGCGGCGGCGCGATGGGCGCCGGGTTGGGTATGGGAATGGGCATGGCGATGGCCAATCAGATGACGCGGTCCGGCCCCTGGGGCGCGACCCCGCAACAATCCGATCCCGCGTATGCCGCGCCACCGCCGCCCCCGATGGAACATGTCTGGCACATCGCCGAAAATGGTCAGACCAAGGGTCCCTTCTCGCGCGCCAGCATGGGACGAATGGCCGCCGAGGGGGGCCTGAGCCGCGAGACCCATGTCTGGACTGCCGGGCAGGATGGCTGGAAACGGGCCGAGGACGTGGCCGAGCTGGCCCAGCTTTTCACCGTGCAGCCACCGCCGCCCCCAAAGGGCGGTTGACCGTCACCCGATCCAGGCAAGACCACGTCCGCCGAAGGCCCGAAACCCATGGTCCAGCCCCCGCCG
>JADQCD010000142.1 GCA_016278285.1 Actibacterium sp. | reverse complement strand
CGATCCACTTGTCGGCGGCGTCGGGGCCTTCGGGAACATAGACCATCTCGACCAGCGGGTGCGGTGAGGGGCGCAACCCGCCATTGGCCACCATGAAAACAGCCGCGCCATGCCGGCCTGCGACCCGCTCGACCTCGGCCTTCACGGGGCAGGCATCGGCATCGACGAAAACCCGGCTCACGCGTAGAGCGCCTCGGCGTGGAACGCGACGTGATCCTCCATGAACGAGGCGACGAAGAAATAGCTGTGATCATAGCCCTTGTGTATCCGGAACGTCGCCGGCTGGCGCGTTTCGGCCAGAACGCCGGCCAGCACCTCGGGGCGCAGCAGATCCAGGAACTGATCGTCGGCGCCCTGGTCGATCAGGATCGGCCCGTCGAACCGTGCGCCGGTCAGAAGCAGGCTGGCGTCATGGCGGGCCCAGCGGGTATCCTCGTCCCCCAGATAGGCGGTCAGTTGCTTGCGCCCCCAGTCCGACGCCGTCGGGTTGGCGATCGGCGCGAAGGCCGAGACGCTGGCAAAGCGCCCGGGCAGCCCCATCGCCAGCGTAAGCGCGCCGTGTCCGCCCATCGAATGGCCGGTGATCGCCTGGCGCTCTTCGTCCAGTGGGAAATTGTTGAACAGCAGCCGTGGAAGGTCGGTCGCCACATAATCCCACATTCGGTAATTCGGCGCCCAGGGCTTCTGCGTCGCATTGACATAGAACCCCGCGCCCTTGCCCAGATCGAAGGCGTCGTCGTCGGCCACATGGTCACCGCGCGGGCTGGTATCGGGAAACACCACTGCGATGCCATATTCTGCCGCCCAGGCCTGCGCGCCGGCCTTGGTCATCGCATTCTCGTGGGTACAGGTCAGGCCCGAAAGATACCAAAGCACCGGAACCGGGGCGGATTGCGCCTCTTCGGGCAGGAACAGGCCGAAAGTCATGTCGCAACCGCAGGCATCGGAATCGTGCGAATACACGCCCTGCACCCCGCCAAAGCAGCGATTCTCGGAAATGGTTTCGAACATCTCATTCTCCTGTCAGTTGAATTTTCGGCCTAACGCCCGCGCGGCGAACGGGCAAGATTCAGAATTGCGCCACCCATGCGATGACGGCCGAAACCGTGACGATGCTGACCGCCGTCGAGACCAGGATCGACGCCGACACGCGGTGCGGCGCCACCCCGTAATGCTGCGCCAGGATATAGACGTTGCCAGCCACCGGCAGCGATGCGCAGGCGATCATCACCCCCGCGGCGTAGCGATCCACCGGGAACAGGACCAGCGCGCCCAGGGCCACGGCCGCCGGGTGCAGCACCAGCTTGGAAAACGACAGCCACCCGGCCACCGCCAGCCGTTCCGCGGATTTCGATGCCAGCGAGGCGCCGATCGCAAACAGCGCCCCCGGCGTCGCCGCCCCCCCCAGCGTGACGAGGAACGATTGCATCGGCCCCGGGATAGGCAACGACAGCGCCGACCACGCGAGGCCGGCCAGGATCGACATGATCATCGGATTCCGGAGCAGCCCGCGTCCGACTGTGAACAGGACCGCCGGCCGCATCCGCCCGTCGCGTCCGCCGGTAATCAGGATCACGATCAAACTGCCGAACACGATCAGATCGCAGGCCAGCACCATCATCACCGGCCCCACCGATTGTTCGCCCAGAAGCAGCGCAAGCATCGGGATACCGAGAAACCCGACATTGCCGATGACGGCGCATTGCGCCTCGACGGCCGCTTCCTCGATGTCCAGTCGGCGGGCAAAGGCCACCCCCGTCGCGACCAGATAGATCAGGCCGGTTCCCGAAAGGTACGCAGCGATGAAGGGCCAGTCGAACAGGGCACCTAGCGACAGGTTCGACGAGAACCGGAACAGCATCGCCGACAGCGCGAAATAGAACACGAACCTGGTCAGCCAGGCGGTGGCGTCCTCGGGGAAAAACCCGCTGCGCCCCGCCAGATATCCAAGTCCGATCAGGGCGAAAAACGGAAGGGTTTCAAGAAGAACCGGCAGCATGCCCTGCACTTAGCACGGGCTTCGGGCAACCGCTAGCCGCTGCCGATCAACACCCCGGCCGCGAACACCAGCGCGCCGCCCAGAACCACCTGGAACGCCGCACGCAGGAAGGGCGTTGCCATGTATTTCTTCTGAATCCAGGCGATCGCCCAAAGCTCGACGAAGACCACGATCATGGCGATGATGGTGGCCGTCCAGAAATGCGGGATCAGATAGGGCAGCGCGTGCCCCAGCCCGCCGATGGCGGTCATCGCCCCCGAGGCAATCCCGCGCTTGAAGGGCGAACCGCGCCCCGAGATTTCGCCATCGTCCGACGCAGCCTCGGTGAAACCCATCGAGATGCCCGCGCCGACCGAGGCGGCCAGGCCGACAAGGAAGGTCGTCCAGGTGTCCTGCGTTGCAAAGGCCGTGGCGAAGATCGGCGCCAGCGTCGAGACCGAGCCATCCATCAGCCCGGCCAGGCCCGGCTGCACCCAGGTCAGGACGAATTGCCGGTGCGCGGTGCGTTCCTCCTGCTCGCGGACATCGCCGGCCAAATGCTCTTCCATCAGTTCGCCGGCGGTCTCGGTATGCCCGGCCTCGGCCGCCGCCAGATCGCCCAGCAGCTTGCGCGTGGCCGTGTCCTGGGTGCGCTGCGCCGCCTTGATATAGAAGTTGTGGGCGTCCTGCTCCATCATCTTGGCCTCTTCGCGGATCCGCTCAAGACCGAGATTCTGGACCAGCCAGACCGGCCGGCGGGCATAGAAGCCCGAGACATGCTCGCGCCGGATCAGCGGGATGACCGAGCCGAAGCGGGCCTCGTGCAGTTCGATCAGGCGGCGGCGATGCTCATCCTCTTCCGCTGCCATGCCATCAAAGACCTTGGCGCTGTCGGGATAGTCGCTACTGCGCAACTGTTCGGCATAGTTGCGATAGATCTGCGCGTCATCCTCTTCGGAGGAAATCGCCAGCGCCAGAATCTCCTGTTCGCTGAGATCGGAAAAATGCCGTCTTTGGCTGAAACCCGGAATCATGCCACTGTCCGCTTTTGTTTAGAATGGTTCTAAACTATCCGGTTTTGCCCGCCGTGCAATGCGAAAATCCTGAGCACGGCCAGGCGGCTCGGCCCGATCAGTCCACCCGGCGCACATGCAGCTGGTTTCCTTCGCGCCTGGTCTCGAAGCGTTTGAGATCCTGCACCAGATCGCTCAGCTTGCGCTTGCCATAGGTGCGTGTGTCGAAGTCGGGGTTGTCGGCGGTAATGAACTGGCCGATCTGGCCGAGTGTGAACCAATCGCCCTCCTGGTCGATCTTTTCCATCGCGCGGATGATAAGCTCGGTCGCCTCTTCGGGCGGACGTTTGCCCGGTTGCGGGGCGGCAGGTTCGGCGCCTTTCTTGGGCGTCTCGGGTTCTTCGATCAGGTTTTCGATCAGAACGAACCGGTTACATACATTGCGCAGCGACACCGGGGCCTTGGCCTCGCCGATGCCGATCACGTCCAGTCCCTGTTCGCGGATGCGGCTGGCCAGACGGGTGAAATCGCTGTCCGAGGATACCAGCACGAACCCGTCGAAGCGACCGGTGTGCAGGATGTCCATCGCGTCGATCACCAGACCGATATCGCTGGCATTCTTTCCCTTGGTATTCGATGTTTCCTGATGCGCGATCAGGCCCAGGTTACGCACCTTGTCGGCCCAGTCGGACAGGCGCGCGGATTTCCAGTCGCCATAGACCCGGCGCAGCGCCGGTTCGCCGAAGCTGGTGATCTCCTTCAGGATCGCCTCGGCGTATTTGGCGGGGATGTTGTCGGCGTCGATCAGGACGGCCAGAAGGGGTGGTTTGCCGGTCGGCATGCGGTCTCTTTCTTCTTGGGGGCCGCCATTTCCGGCGGACCCGCATGTTGTTCGGTCCTAAATGGGGTGCGGCGCGATCTTAGTAAACCACCACGGAACGGATCGATTCCCCGGCATGCATCAGGTCGAAGCCCTTGTTGATCTCGTCCAGCGACAGGGTATGGGTGATCATCGGGTCGATCTCGATCTTCCCGTTCATGTACCAGTCCACGATCTGCGGCACATCGGTGCGTCCGCGCGCCCCGCCAAAGGCGGTGCCCTTCCACATCCGGCCGGTGACCAACTGAAACGGCCGCGTCGCGATCTCGGCGCCCGCCGGCGCGACACCGATGACGATCGACTGGCCCCAGCCGCGATGCGTGCATTCCAGCGCATCGCGCATCACCTTGACGTTGCCCGTGCAGTCAAAGCTGTAATCCGCCCCGCCGATCTGGTCGAAAGGCGTCTTGGTCATGTTGACCAGATAGGGCACCAGATCCTCGCCGATCTCGGCCGGGTTGACGAAATGCGTCATGCCGAACCGTTCGCCCCAGGCCTTTTTTTCATTGTTGATGTCGACGCCGATGATCATGTCGGCCCCGGCCAGACGCAGACCCTGGATCACGTTCAACCCGATCCCGCCGAGCCCGAACACCACGGCCTTGGCCCCGACCTCGACCTTGGCGGTGTTGATGACCGCGCCAACCCCCGTGGTCACGCCGCAGCCGATATAGCAGATCTTGTCGAATGGCGCGTCCTCGCGCACCTTCGCCACCGCGATCTCGGGCAGGACGGTGTGGTTCGAGAAGGTCGAGCAGCCCATGTAATGCAGGATCGGATCGCCATCGAGCGTGGTGAAGCGCGAGGTGCCGTCGGGCATCACCCCCTGGCCTTGCGTCGCGCGGATCGAGGTGCACAGGTTGGTCTTGCGCGACAGGCACGAGGGGCATTCGCGACATTCGGGGGTGTAAAGCGGAATCACATGATCGCCCTTCTTCACGCTTTTCACGCCCGGGCCGACCTCGACCACCACGCCAGCGCCCTCATGGCCCAGGATGGCCGGAAACAGCCCTTCGGGATCGCCCCCCGACAGGGTGAACTCATCGGTATGGCAGATGCCGGTCGCCTTGATCTCGACCATCACCTCGCCCTCGCGCGGGCCGTCGAGATTGACATCCATTATTTCAAGCGGTTTGCCGGCCTGGGTGGCCACGGCTGCCCTGGTGCGCATGTTTCAGTCTCCGTACTGCGAGTCTGGCCCAGACTGCGCCAAAGCCCGGGCAGGTGCAATACGCCGCCCCCGCCGAAAAGCCATCGCACGCGCCCGGGCCGGATCGGCTTTCAGATCAGGCCGGTGTCGCGGAACAACGCCTTCAGGTCCGCCTCGGGTCGGGCGCCGAAATGGCCGATGACTTCGGCGGCGGCGACGACGCCCATGCGGCCGCAAACCTCCAGCGGCCGATCGGTGGCAAGACCGTAAAGGAAACCGGCAGCGAACTGGTCGCCCGCCCCGGTAGCATCGACGGGCGTCACCTGCCTGACCGGCACGATGGCCTCGTCCTCGCCCTGCACCAGAACCACGTCGTGGCCCGAGCGGGTGCAGACGATCAGCCCGCTTTCCGACGCCGCCTGCTCCAGCGCCGCGCCCAGATCGTCCGTCTCGTAAAGCGAGGTCCATTCGTGCTCGTTGCCGATGACGAAATCCAGATCCCTTACCAGCTTGCGGAAATCGGCCCGATGACGATCGACGCAGAACGGATCGGACAGGGCGATCCCGGCCCTGCCACCGCCCGCCCGGCAAACCCGCGCCGCGCGCTCGAACGCCGCCTTGCCCTTGGGCTTGTCATAAAGATACCCCTCCAGGAACAGGATCTCGGAGCGGCCGGCCACGTCCTCGGGCACGTCGTCGGGGCCCAGTTCGGCCGAGATCCCCAGATAGGTGTTCATCGACCGCTCTCCGTCGGGCGAGACGAAAATCATCGACCGCGACGTCGGCAGCTCGCCGCCCGACACCGGGGGATTCACGAAATCCGTCCCGCCCTCGGCCATGCCTTCGGCGTAGAACCGGCCAAGCGCATCGTCATGAACCCGCCCGATAAAGCCGGTGGCCAGACCCAGATTGCCCAGCCCCGCCAGCGTATTGGCCACCGAACCGCCCGGCGCCCTTTTGCGTTTTTCCATTGCCTCGTAAAGCATCTCGCCGCGCGCACGTTCCACCAGCTGCATCACGCCCTTCTGAATACCCATGAGATCCAAAAACGCATCATCGCACTGCGTCAGCACATCGACGACGGCATTGCCAATTCCGACAACCTGATAGGTCTTGGTCAAAGGGTCTTCTCCTCGTAGGGGCAGAGATCGCGGATCAGGCAGGTTCCGCACAGCGGCTTGCGCGCCTTGCAGGTATAGCGGCCATGCAGGATCAGCCAGTGATGTGCGTGCTGCTGGAATTCGACCGGGATGTTGTCTTCGATCGCGCGCTCCACTGCGTCCACGTCCTTGCCGGCGGCGATGCCGGTGCGGTTGCCGACACGAAAGATATGCGTATCCACCGCCTGCGCGGGATAGTGGAACCACATGTTCAGCACCACATTGGCGGTCTTGCGCCCCACGCCCGGCAGCGATTGCAGCGCCGCGCGGGACGAGGGCACCTCGCCGCCATACACCTCGGCCAGGATACGGGACAGCCTGATGACGTTCTTCGCCTTGTTGCGATACAGGCCGATCGTCCTGATATGCTCGACCAGCCCCGCCTCGCCCAGATCCAGCATCTTTTGCGGCGTGTCCGCGACCTTGAACAGCGACCGCGTCGCCTTGTTCACGCCCGCGTCCGTCGCCTGCGCCGACAGAACCACGGCAACCAGCAGGGTGAAGGCGTTGACATGCTCCAGCTCGCCCTTGGGTTCGGGCTCGTGGTCATGAAAACGACGAAAGATCTCACGGATCGTGTGGTAATCGCGCTGCGTGGCCATGACGCAGGGATATGCCCTGCCCGCGCCGAAGGAGCAAGACTTGCAATTGCCGCATGTTCCGGGTCGCACACCAGACGGCGATTGCCTATCTTGCGGCCTGTCGATGGAGACTGACGATGCACGGAATGGTCACGGAAAACGCCTATCACTACCACGTCATGCGCCGCGCGATCGACCGGATCGATGCGGCAGAGGGCCGGATACTGTCGCTGGACGATCTGGCGGGCGAAATGCACATGAGCCCGGCGCATTTCCAGCGCCTGTTCAGCCGCTGGGTCGGCGTGTCGCCCAAGCGCTATCAGCAATACCTCGCACTTGGTCACGCCAAGACCCTGCTGCGCGATCGGTTCACCACGCTTGAGGCCGCCGCCGGGGCGGGCCTGTCCGGCGGCGGACGGCTGCACGACCTGTTCATCCGCTGGGAAGCGATGAGCCCGGGCGCCTTCGCCCGCCGCGGGGCCGGGCTGGAAATCGCCTATGGTTATTTCGACAGCCCCTTCGGCGAGGCCCTCGCGATGGGCACCGACCGCGGCCTGTGCGGTCTGGCCTTCACCGAAGAGACAGGCCGCGCCGAGAGCATGGCCGACCTGATCGCCCGCTGGCCCGAGGCGACATTCGTCGAGGCCCCCAAGCGGCTGGCGCCCGGCGTCCATGCCGCCTTCTGCCAGAGCGGGACGACGCATCTGCACCTGATGGGCGCGCCTTTCCAGATAAAGGTGTGGGAAGCTCTGCTTCGTATCCCCTCGGGCCGGGTCACCACCTATTCCGAGATCGCCCGCGCCATCGGACACGAAAGGGCGGTGCGCGCGGTGGGCACCGCAGTGGGGCGCAACCCGATCAGTTTTCTGATTCCCTGCCACCGCGCGCTGCGCAAATCCGGCGGTCTGGGTGGCTATCACTGGGGCCTGCCGGTCAAACGCGCGATGCTGGCGTGGGAGGCCGCGCGCGACGAGGCCGGCAGCCCCTGACCGATTTCGCAAAACCCTGCCGAAATATGCCCTTGCCGTCCGGCGGGCTTTGTTTCGAACGCGGGGATGACTATATCTACAAGGACACGATTTGTGCCGATCAGAAAGAAACGCATCATGATGACCCCTAAATTCTCCCTTGCTCTTGTCCTCGCCGGCGCGCTCGGCCTGGGCGCTTGTACCGATCCATCGGTTCCGACTGAAAACCCGAAGCAACGGACTTTGGAAGGAGCAGCCGCAGGCGCCACCCTGGGCGCCATTACCGGCGCGCTGCTGGGCGACGACTCGGACTCCCGCAACAAGGGCGCGCTTGTCGGCGCGGTCGCCGGCGGCATCGCCGGCAGCTATATCGGGTCGCGCCTGGACAAGCAGGCGCAGGAGCTTCAGCAGGACTTTGGCAACGATCGGATACGGGTGGTCAACACCGGCTCCGAGTTGATCGTGACAATGCCGCAGGATATCCTGTTTGCAACCGACAGCGCCACGGTCACCCCGGGCCTGCAAGGCGACTTGCGGGTGCTGGCGCGCAGCCTGAACGATTATCCGGACACGACGGTCCAGGTCATCGGCCACACCGACAACACAGGGTCGGCGGAGTACAACCAGGCGCTTTCGCTCCGGCGGGCACAGTCCGTCACCAACGTGCTGAACGGGGCCGGCGTGGCGTCCTGGCGTCTGCGCGCCATCGGCCGCGGCGAAGATCAGCCGGTGGCCTCGAACTACACTGCGGAAGGCCGGGCACAGAACCGCCGGGTGGAAATCGTTATCCGCCCGACCAACTGAGCCAACGCATACCGACAAGAAAGGCCGGGGACCTTGCCCCGGCCTTTTTGCAAAACAGGGACCGCGGCAACGATATCGTGGCCCAGTGTCAGTTCCGGCAGACGATCGGCACGCGGCCATTCAACACCCAGGCGCCTGCCGCCTCAGCCGTCCAGAACATCGCGAAGCTTTGCCATCAGATCATCGCGCCGGTATGGCTTGCCCAGAAAATGCACGCCTTCGTCCAGCCGGCCGCGGTGAAGCATGACATTCTCGGTATATCCGGAGGTGAACAGGATCTTCAGATCCGGCCTTTGTGCCAAGGCCGCGTCGGCCAGCTGCCGCCCGTTCATACCCCCCGGCATGACAATATCGGTAAACATAAGATCGATTCCATCCGTGTGTTCCAGGATTTCCAGCGCCTCGGCGCCGTTGCGCGACGTGGTGATCCGGTATCCCAGGTCGCAAAGCTGCGCGACCAGGTGCTTTCTGACGGGCGCATCGTCCTCGACCACGAGGATATGTTCGCATCCGCGGCGCACGCCCGTTCGATCAGGCCTGTCGGGCGCAGGGATCTCGCCCTGGCCGGTGCACGGCAGATAGATCCTGACCGTGGTCCCTTCGCCCGGCTCGGAATAGATCCTGGCATGCCCACCTGACTGTTTCACGAAGCCGAAGACCATGCTCAGCCCCAGGCCCGTTCCCTTGCCCGGCGGTTTCGTGGTGAAGAACGGCTCGAACGCCTTGTCGCGCACCTCCGGCGGCATTCCAGGCCCGGTGTCGGAGACGGAAATCACGATGTAATCGCCCGGATCCACGTCCAGGTTGAAGGAGTCATGGCTGTGGTCCAGGCTGGCAAATCCAGTCTCGATCACAAGCCGGCCATCATCCTCCATCGCATCGCGGGCATTGAGCACGATGTTGAGAACGGCCAGTTCCAGTTGGGCAGGGTCGACGTGGGTGATGCACGGATCATTTGCCAGACAGATCTCAAGCTCGATGTCCTTCGACAGCGTCCGCTTCAACAAACCCTTAACGCCCGCAATCAGGTGATTGACGTTCAAGGAACGCGGTTGCAGCGGTTGCTGCCGCGCTATGGCCAGCAGCCGCTTGCCCAGTTCGGCGCCCCGCTCGGCCGCGAAAAGGGTTTCCTCCACCATCGCCTGAAGCTCGGGGCGATCGGCAAGCCGGTCGCCGAGAAGCTCGGCATTGCCCATGATGATCGTCAGCAGATTGTTCATGTCATGCGATACGCCGCCGGTCAGCTGGCCGATCGCTTCCAGCTTCTGCGACTGACGCAGACGGTCCTCGGTCTGCTTGCGCTCGGTCACGTCCGTCATGCTGCCGAGGATCCGGGTCGCCTTGCCGGTTTCGTCGCGCATGATGAAACCGCGATCCATGACATGGGCGACGGATCCATCGGCGCGCAGATAGCGATATTCCGACTGCCAGGTGGAATCGGAACTTTCGAGTACCTCGCCGAAATCCCGTACCACGCGTTCGCGGTCATCGGGATGGACGCGATCTTCCCACGCCTCAGGGCCGCGCAGCATCGGCCCCGGATCGTGGCCGAAGGTAGAGGCCATGTTGTCGTTCCACCATACCAGGTTCGTCGCGGCGTCCCAATCCCAGATGACATCCCGCGTCGCCAGGGACAGCAGGCGGAATCGTTCCTGGCTGAGCAGCAAAGCCTCTTCCTGGGCTTTCCGCTCGGTAATGTCGCGTTCGATGGCAACGAAATGGGCAGGCCGGCCCGCCTGGTCCAGCAGCGGCGTGATCTCGAGTTCCAGCCAGAATTCGGTTCCGTCCTTGCGGTAATTCAGCAATTCGGACCGCACCGCCCGGCCCGCTTCGATCGCGCGTCTGATCCTATCCAGCTCTGCCCGTTGGGTGTTTGGCCCCTGGAGGATGCGCGGCGTCTTGCCGATGGCATCCTGCCGGCTATAGCCCGTGATCTTCTCGAAAGCGTCATTCACATAGACGATACGCGGTCCGTCCGGCGCATCCATGTCCTGTCCCTCGGTGATCAGGAGAATGTCGCTCTGGCGCGAAACGGCTGCCTCAAGAAGGCGCAAATGCTCTTCGGTCTTGCGTTGGGCGGTGACATCGCGGAAATAGACCGCCAGCCCGTCATCGGTGGGATAGGCATTGACCTCGAACCAGGTGTCCAGAGGCGCCGGATAATACTCGACGAAACGCGCGGTTCTTTCCTCGCGCAGTGCGGTTTCATATTCCTGCCTGAACCGGGCTGCTGCCTTTTCGGGAAATTCCGTCCAGACGTGCTTGCCGATCAACGCGTCGGCGTCGCGGCCCAGTAGTTCCTGCGCCTTCGAGTTCAGAAATCTGAAGCGCCAGTCGAAATCGATGGTCATGAACCCGTCGCTGATATTTTCCATCGTCTGCATCAGACGCTCCGATGCCGCCCGCGCCTCTTCGCGCATGGCGACGACTTCGGAAACGTCCTGCAATGCGCCGCGCACGCAGAGGATCACACCATCCGGGCCGCGCTCTGGCTCGCCTATCGCACGCACCCATTTTCGGCGTCCCGTCGCCGATATGATCTGCAAGGTTTCATCGAAGGGGGTCCCGTCCGTGACTGCCGCCTGGAATACCTTCCTGATCCGCCCCCGATGTTCCGGCGCATAGAAATCGAACGCGGCTTCGAGCGAGGGCGGATTGGCACCCGGCATGTCGTGAATCAGGTCGGTCCCCTCACCCCATGTGATCCCGAGCGGTTCCAGATCGACGCGCCAACTGCCAAGCCGAACCATCCGCCCGGCCATACGCAGCAGGTCGGCAATGCGATCGGCCCTTTTTTCAACCTGCCGGATGTCGGTGATGTCCTGCGTGAGCACCGACAGGACCGGGCGTTGCCCGATTTCGATGACTTCGCCGGTCTCTCGCATTATCCGTTCATCGCCATCCTTGCGGCTAACCCGGAACTCGATCTCGAAACCGCCACCATCGCGGATCGCTTTTTGTTGGGCTTCGACATAGCGCGCCCGGTCATCGGGGTGCACGAGGGCCAGAAACTCGGCACGAGAATTGCCGAATGTCGCGGGTGACACCCCGAAAAGATCGTAAAGTTCGGGCGACCAATGGGCCCGATCCGTGATAACGTCCAGTTCCCAATGCCCCAGATGTGCCAGACGCTGGGCATTCTGCAGCGTGGCCTCGCGCTTTCGCAATTGTCTGCGCGCGAGGTCCAGTTCGTGCGAACGAAGTTGCAGGTCCAGCGCCAGGGGCGACATTTCCGGCCGCCCGCGCGGCGCCGCGGGCCTGGGACCGGGCGCGGACATGCGCATGCTGTCGGTCACATCATCGATATGGCAGACAATGAAGTCGACCTTGCCGTCCGGCCCGCAAAGCGGCATGTTCACCGGCATCCAGTAGCGGTCTTCGAATTTTCCCGTCACCCTGTCCATGATCGGATAGCGCAGCGGCGCCATGGCGTCCGACTGCCCCGTATCCAGCACCTTCTGGAATGAAGCGCGCACCAGATCGGTGCCCTTGAAATCGGGCTCATCGGGCGGTGGCAGGAAAATGTCGAACAGCTTTCGCCCCTTCACCGCGTCACGCACGGTGTTGGTGACCTGCAGGCAGGCGTCGGTGACGGCCGTGATCTCGAATCCGTCGCGCGACAGGACGAAGAACTGCCCCGGAACCGCCTCGAAAAGCGACTGGAAATGCCGCGACGCGGCCTCGGCCTCGCACCGGGCCTGATATTCTCGCTGAAGCAATTCCTCCTTGTTGCGCTCGGCCTCGACCAGCGGCGTCACGTCACGCACCGAGACAAGCCGCGCGTCGGTGCCCTCGAACTCGAAAGCGTGGGATGCGACATTGACATGGATGATCCGGCCGGATTTCAGGCGATGCCGCCAGAGCGTCCATTCCTGGAATGACTCATCGGAATTCCTGATTTTCTTCAACAGGGCATCACGATCTTCCGTGGGCCGGATGTCGATGATCGTCATGCCCAGAAATTCCTCTCTGGAATAACCATAGCAGACTTCCGCGGCGCGGTTCACATCCAGAAAGCGAAGCGTCTGCCGATCATAGATCCACATCGGGTCCGGATGGTTGTAGAAAAATGCTTCGCGCGGTTCATCCATCTTCAGATCCCGGTTTGCGGGGGTAGGTTACGGACAGCTAAGGACAACAGCCATTCTTGCGCAATAGCAAAGGCCGGGACCGGAATGCGCCGCGCCATCGGGACGAATCCAACCCGCAGCCGTGTTTCCGGTCTTGACCCCGCCAGCCGAAACCTCCAGCGAGTGCGGGCCACCGAGGAGGAACCGATGCGCGCAGGACATGAGTTTGACGATGACCGGTTGCCGCAGCTTCTGTTGGTGCTGGTCGGCGCCATGACAGCGATCGAACTGGTGCTTTCGGCGGCGGATCGGGGTTGGATCGGTGCCACCGACTGGCGCCAGATCGCGCTGATCCACGGCGCCTTCTGGCAGCCGGTCCTGGACGGAACCGCCCGACCCGCCTTTCCCGGCCAGACGATCACCATGTTCGCAAGTCATGCCTTTCTGCATGGCGGCCTGCTGCATCTGGCCATGAACGCGGTAATCCTGCTGTCACTGGGCAAGTTCGTCGCGCAGCGGGCCGGGCAATGGCCGATGCTTTTTCTGTTCCTTGCCTCCGCCGTGGCCGGCGGGCTGGCCTTTGGCCTGCTGGCGCGGGGCGCGGGGCCGATGATCGGCGCCTC
Organism: Actibacterium sp.; assembly: GCA_016278285.1. GTDB lineage: Bacteria > Pseudomonadota > Alphaproteobacteria > Rhodobacterales > Rhodobacteraceae > JADQCB01. The sequence goes on along the minus strand of JADQCD010000142.1, from coordinate 1,251 downwards.
GGGCGCCGTCTTCGGCTTTCTGGGCCTCTGGCAATATTGGGAAGCCCTGACCCGCCGTCGCCTGCGCGCGTCGCTTCAGCCAGTTCTGGCCACGATCGGCACCCTGATTGCCATCAATCTGGTCATGGCACTGTTCATGGGCGGCGCCTTGGCCTGGCAGGCGCATCTGGGCGGATTCGTTGCCGGTTTTGCCCTCGGTCCGATGATGACGGGTTTCGCCCATCGCCGGGCCGCGGGGCGCTGACCTCGCCGCCCGGGGGCCTTCAGACGGCTGCCGCGCGGATCCCATCTGAAGATGCGCCGGTGGGCACCAGCGCGCGCACTACCATCTGCATGTCGAGCACGCCCACCTGCGTGCCATCACGCATGACGCGGAACACCTTCGCGGTATCGCCCTCGGACTTTGCGATCACCGATTCCAAAGTATCGTTGGCATCCACATCGCCGCTGGCGCCCTTGGGCGGCTCCGTTGCGCGGTCCATCACCGACCGTGCGCGCAGAACGCGCGCGCGATTGATGTCCGAGATGAAATCCACGATGTAAGGATCATTCGGCCGCAACAGGATCTCTTGCGGCTCTCCTTGCTGGACGATGTAACCGTCCTTGAGGATCACCAGATGATCGGACAGCTTCAGCGCCTCGTCCAGATCGTGGGTGATGAAGACGACGGTCTTCGACAGCTCTTGCTGAAGGTCCAGAAGCAGATCCTGCATGTCGGTCCGGATCAGCGGGTCGAGCGCCGAGAACGCCTCATCCATCAGCATGATGTCTGAATTGGCCGCCAGCGCCCGGGCAATACCCACACGTTGCTGCATCCCGCCCGACAGCTGATGCGGATACTGCGCATCATAACCTTGCAACCCGACACGATCGAGCCACTTGTTGGCGTCGGCCTCGAAATCCTTGCGCGTATAGCCCCGCACCGCTTGTGCCATGCCGGCGTTTTCCAGAACCGTCCGGTGTGGCAGCAGGGCAAATTTCTGGAACACCATGGACATGCGTTCGCGCCGAAGCTTGCGCAACTGTGTTTCGTTATAGCCCATCACGTCGTCGCCATCGACAAGGATCTGTCCGGAGGTCGGCTCGATCAGGCGGTTGAGGTGACGGATCAACGTCGATTTGCCCGAGCCGGACAAACCCATGATGACGGTAATTTCACCCTCACGCATATCCACATTGATGTTCTGCAGCCCCAGAACATGGCCGTGCTCTTGCAGCATCTGTGGTTTGTCCATGCCCTCCTGAGCGTAA
>JADQCD010000261.1:10508-14608 GCA_016278285.1 Actibacterium sp. | reverse complement strand
CATGGCAATCACCGCCGCATTGGTGAAGGAACTGCGCGACAAGACCGGCGCAGGCATGATGGATGCGAAAAAGGCGTTGACCGAGAACGATGGCGACATGGACGCCGCCATTGACTGGCTGCGCACCAAGGGGCTGTCGAAGGCTGCCAAGAAATCGGGCCGCACTGCCGCCGAAGGGCTGGTCGCCGTCAAGGTGTCCGGTGGCAAGGGCGTTGCCGTCGAGGTGAATGCCGAGACGGACTTCGTTGCGAAGAACGCCGACTTTCAGGAGATGGTCGGCAAGATTGCCGAAGCCGCGCTGTCCGTCGACGATATCGAGGCCCTGAAAGCCGTCGATCTCGACGGCAAGACGGTGGCCGACACCCTGACCGACAAGATTGCCACGATCGGTGAAAACATGACCATCCGCCGAATGGCCGCCGTCAGCGGCGATACGGTCGTGTCCTATGTCCACAACGCCGTGGCTGACGGGATGGGCAAGATCGGCGTTCTGGTCGCGATGAATGGCGGGGACGAAGCGTTTGGTCGCCAGGTTGCGATGCATGTCGCCGCCGCCAATCCTGCCTCGTTGTCCGAAGCCGATCTCGATCCTTCCGTCCTTGAAAAGGAAAAGCAGGTCCAGATCGAAATCGCACGCGAATCGGGCAAGCCAGAAGCGGTGATCGAGAAGATGATCGAAGGCCGGATGAAAAAATTCCTGGCCGAGGTGACGCTGCTGGGCCAGGGCTTCGTCATCAATCCGGACCTGACGGTTGCCAAGGCCGCGGAAGAGGCCGGGGCACAAATCCTCGGATTCGTGCGCTTGGAAGTGGGCGAGGGGATCGAGAAAGAGTCCGAGGACTTCGCTGCCGAGGTCGCCAAGGCTGCCCAGGGCTGACTGCGGTCCGAGAATGAAAACGGTGCAGCCCGACGGGCTGCACCGACTCTGAATGCAGCGTTGCAAATTGGGGATCAGAACGCTCATTTACGAAACACGGGCCTGCCGGTGGACTATACACCGCCAGGCCCGACCCCGGGACGACCCGGCCGGAAGGTTGGGCCGCAAAATAACCGGCCACGCCTTTCCGAAGGTTCCATGGCCAAAGCCACCACTCACGGAACTCCACAAATTTGCACATTAACCTTTGGTAAAGATAGTCGGGTATTCCTTACTTCACGCCGATTTTCGGGATCTGTGGAGTGAAGATCTGGTTCTGGAACGATGCCTTCAGAACGGCCTGGGCCGTCGTCTCCACGCCCAAGGTCTCGCGCGCCAGACGCAAATGTTTTTCGACCGTCGCTGGCGACACGCCAACGATCGCCGCGATATCCTGCGCCGTCTTTCCGTCACCGACCCATTCCAGAACCTCGCGCTGTCGTTTCGTAAGCTTCCGCGCGGTCCCGGCATAGGGCAGGGAAGAAATTTTCAGATGCGCTACGTTGGCGACGACCAATATCTCACGCCCATGCGCCTCCCACACGGCATCGACATCATCCTGTGTCAGTCCGCGCCGGGCCGTCAATCCAAGTGCCCCTTTTGACCGGACGGAAACATTCGGGAAACTGATGGTGTACCCGGCCGTTACGTCATGTGCCCGGTTGAAACGGAGTACGGACTGTTCCTCTGGTGTCAAACGCCCGGCCGTGGCCTGATCCTGGATCCAGCGCCAAGAGCACGCACCGGTGTTTTCCGCGGCCCAGCGGACCATGGGGCCGTGAAAATAGAGTCCATCCTTCATGAACGGGTTGAGAAAGGCACTGTCATGATTTGACAGCAACAGCATGTCCGCGGGATCGCCGAAGGAGTTCGCCGTACGAAAGCGGGTGAAACCATAGATCAGCCGGTCGAATCCGAAACGGTCCGCAAAGATCAGAAGGCTGTTCCAGACCTGTTCGACATCCGGCGCCTGGGCCAGATGCTCAAGGGTCGCCATCATTACTCGTCTCCCGTACCAGCGCGGCACCGCTCAAACTGCCAAATATCCTAACGGTAGATGTATCATTGTCGAGAGCTGAGAGAATCGAAACGCGCGAGATGAAGGCGTCAGGTTTGCGCCCGGCCGCGTGACTGTCTTCGAGAGGCGTTACCGCACCGCGCAGGGGTAAATGAAATACTCTGCGTAAACTAATATGAAAGAACAATTTTCCAGGATGCAGACCGGCAGCGGCTCATTCTGCCGGGTATTTTTTTCAAATCTTCCGCGCGCCGGGTTAATCAATATTTAACATAATACGCATTATGCGACATTCATGTTACCGCAGTGATCGTGTCGCTCGACACAGGACCAACACTTTCGAGTGTTCAAGGCGAAATCCGCGTCGGCCCGCCCGGTCAGCGCCGCAGGATCGCAGAGATCGGCGCCATCGTCACCTCGGCCCCCTTGCCTTCCAGCATCCATTGGAAAAGCGCCGTCACCGTTTCCGGATAGGTGTGACCGACCATCACCACATGGCCGTCCCTGGCCGCCTTGAACGCGGCCCGATCCAGATAACGGCGAATCGTCGCGGCATTCTCGCGCCGAGCGTCGAGGCGTCGGAATACCAGTGCTGACGGCACATCCGCCGCTTCGGCGAGTTGCTCGATCGTGTTCAGCCCGCTGTCATACGAAATGACGCCCTGACCGGCTTGTTTCAGGACATCCATCAGCGTGCGTAATGGCGGTCGACTGGTCCCGAACCCGCCCTCGGCCGGATCCATGACCGCCACCGCCTGGGGAACGGCACGTTGCCAGGCCGCCAGGTTGACCTCGACATCCTGCGGCGTCGCGCCCTGGGGCAGATCACCGGCCAGAGAAACCACCTCGAACCCGGCCTGGCGAAATGCGCGCGCGGCTTGGGACGCGCCGGCGCGCGCGGGATCGAGGGCGAAAGTGACCGGGAACGAAAAGGTCGTCAGCGAGGCCCGATCCAACCCACCTTCTGCCGCCTCGATCAGGATCACCGCGAACAGCGGTTTTTCGCCTTTGGGCATGAAAGGCACCGCATATCGGGCGAGCGCCCCCAGCTTTGCCGCGCCGGCCTCCGGTTCGGAGATGACGGCGTCAGCCCCGGACGCGGATCCGCCGCCCACGGTGGGCAGTTGCCCGACCTGCACATCCGGCTTGGCGATTTCACCGCCGGGAACCGGGATTCGCAGCGCACCGGGGGGGGCGTCGGTGGGGATTTCTGGGGTCGAATCCGTCAGATCCTCGTCCGCCGGGCCCTCGTCGGGCGCCGGTTCGGGTTCAGGCGCCACAGCGGGCGGCGTCGGGGCCGGTTGCAATGGGTCCGCGCCCTCCCCATCATCCTGCGTCGATGGCGCGGTTGGCGCAGTGACGGGAGCCGGCACGCGACCCAACCCTGTGCCGTTCTTGTCCGGTTCAGCCATCCCGGGCAGTGCCACGGACGGGGAAAGATTGGCGGGGGCCCCGGGTCTTGCCTCGATATCCGGTGTCGTGGGGGCGCTGGACCGGCCGGAGGTTACCGACGCATCAGCATCGCCAATGTCGCTGGCCGCGGAGCCCCCCCCCGGTGCGGGCGGCATGATCGGCGGCGGGGCGTCCGTGCTGGTCTCGGGGACGTCGGATGGCGTCGTGTCCGGCGCGGGCGCCGCATCCCGCGCCGGGCTGGGCACAGTGGGCGCGGTGCCGGCCGGCGTCGCCCGGTCGGTTTCCGGCAGACGCGCTGCATCTTCGGGCGGCGGGCGATTGAATTCCGATCCGGCGGGCAGCTCCACCGCGCCCGTTTCGGGCGCGCTCGCATCATCCTGTGGTGCAGCCGGCGGCGCACCCGGCGCGGCGTCGGGTGCAGCGGCCGTTTCCAGCGCAGGCGCCTGTTTTTCCGGGCGGTCCTCGGCGGCGATGGGATCCGCCCCGCGTGACGGCGCCGGGCCGGAAATCGCCGCGGGATCGGGGCGTGGCGCATACGGCGACGGGGCGATCACCGTCAACACGATGAAGCCGATGCCAAGGGCGACGACCCCCCAGGTCATTCCGCGCAACACATCCTTCATGATCTCCGCTCGCCTCCGTTTTGCGGGCCTGCTCACCCCTGCCCGGTTTGCAATGCCGCTCTGCCCTTGACCCCGGCGCGCGGCTCTGAACATGTATAGCGTGACGACGCGCGGGGTTCACCCCCGTTTC
>JADQCD010000261.1:0-10496 GCA_016278285.1 Actibacterium sp. | reverse complement strand
ACCCTGTTCGCACGGTTTCCGCCATGCAACCACGAAGGCGCCCCGGATGCTGCTGCTGATCGATAATTACGACAGTTTCACCTACAACCTCGTGCATTATCTGGGCGAACTGGGTGCCACCATTCAGGTGCATCGCAACGACGCGCTGGACGTGCAGCAGGCGATGGCGTTGCGCCCCGAGGCGATCATCCTGTCGCCGGGCCCCTGCGATCCTTCGCAGGCAGGTATCTGCCTGGCGCTGGTCACGGCCGCAGCCGAGGCCGGAATCCCCTTGCTGGGTGTCTGCCTGGGGCATCAGGCGATCGGAGAAGCCTTTGGCGGGCGCGTCATGCGCGCGGGCGAGATCGTGCATGGCAAGATGGGGATGATCCATAACGACGGCACCGGCGTCTTCGCTGGCCTGCCGGCGGCCTTCGAGGCCACCCGCTATCACTCGCTGATCGTGGACCGCGACAGCCTGCCCGACTGCCTGGAGGTGGATGCCTGGCTGGATGACGGCACGATCATGGGGCTGCGACACCGGACGCTGCCGATTCACGGCGTTCAGTTCCACCCCGAATCCATTGCCTCGCAACACGGGCACGCATTGCTTGAGAATTTCCTGGATATGGTGAAGGTTCCCGCATGAACGACGCCATCAAGGCCCTGATCGGCGCCGCTGCCGAGCGCCCGCTGACCCGCGACGAGGCCGAACAGGCCTTCGCGATCCTGTTCGACGGAGAGGCCACACCCAGCCAGATCGGTGGCTTCCTGATGGCATTGCGCACCCGCGGAGAGACCGTTCAGGAATACGCTGCAGCCGCCGCGGTGATGCGCGCCAAATGCCGCCGGGTGCATGCGCCCGCCGGTGCCATCGATATCGTGGGCACCGGTGGCGACGGCAAGGGCACGCTGAACATCTCGACCGCAGCGGCGCTGGTCGTTGCAGGGGCGGGTGTGCCGGTAGCAAAGCATGGCAATCGTAACCTGTCATCGAAATCCGGATCTGCCGACGCCCTGACCCAGATGGGAATCAACGTGATGGTTGGCCCGGAAGTTGTTGAAATCGCGCTCAAGGAGGTCGGCATCGCTTTCATGATGGCGACCATGCACCACCCGGCGATGGCGCATGTGGGGCCGGTCCGGGCCGAGCTGGGCACGCGGACGATTTTCAACATCCTGGGACCGCTGACCAACCCCGCGGGCGTCAAGCGGCAGCTGACCGGTGCGTTCTCGCGCGATCTGATCCGTCCGATGGCCGAGACGCTGTTGACGCTCGGCTCGGAAAAGGCATGGCTGGTGCATGGTGGCGATGGCACCGATGAGATGTCCATCGCCGGCGTCACCTGGGTGGCGGCGCTGGAAGCTGGCACCGTGACCGAGCGCGAGGTCCATCCCGATGATGCGGGCCTGCCCGTGCATCCGTTCGAAGCGATCTTCGGCGGCACGCCCGAGCAGAACGCGACCGCAATGCGCGCATTGCTGAACGGCGAAAAAAGCGCCTATCGCGACGCTGTTCTGCTGAATGCCGCCGCCGCTCTGGTAGTTGCGGACAAGGCCAACTCTCTTACTGAAGGCGTTGAAATCGCGTCGGAAAGCATCGACAGCGGCAAGGCGATGAAAAAGGTCCGCGATCTGGCTCGCATCACATCGGAGGCGGAATGACCGGCACCATTCTCGACAGGATCAAGACCTACAAGCTGGAAGAGATCGCCGCCGACAAGGCCGCGCATCCGCTGGCCGAGGTCGAAGCCGATGCCCGCGCCGCAGGCCCGGTGCGGGGTTTCGCCGAGGCGCTGCGCGGCGCGGTCAGGCAGGGTTACGGGCTGATCGCGGAAATAAAGAAGGCCAGCCCGTCCAGGGGCCTGATCCGCCCCGATTTCGATGTTCCCGCATTGGCCCGCGCTTATCAGGCAGGCGGGGCGACCTGTCTTTCTGTCCTGACCGACGCGCCATCGTTTCAGGGCGCGAAGGACTATCTGCGCTCCGCTCGCGCCGCGTGCGATTTGCCGGTGCTGCGCAAGGATTTCATGTATGACCCCTATCAGGTGGCCGAAGCCCGGGCGATGGGGGCCGATTGCATCCTGATCATCATGGCCAGCGTGTCGGACGCCCAGGCACGCGAACTGGAAGAGACCGCATTTAACTGGGACATGGATGCGTTGATCGAGGTGCACAACGCCGAGGAACTTGACCGCGCGCTTTTACTTTCCTCACCGCTGATCGGCATAAACAACCGCGATCTCAAGACATTCGAGACAACGCTTGACACCACAAGGCAACTGGCGCGGCGCGTGCCCGAGGGGCATCTTATCGTCTCGGAAAGCGGGCTGCACCGCCCCGAAGACCTGGCAGAGATGGCGCGTTTCGGCGCAAGGTGCTTCCTGATCGGCGAAAGCCTGATGCGGGCCGAAGACGTGGCCGCCGCCACCCGCGCCCTGCTGACCGGTGCGCCAGAGAAGATGCGGGGCATGTGATGGCCGGGCTGACCCATTTCGACCGCAAGGGCGACGCGCACATGGTCGACGTGTCCGACAAGCCGACCACGGCGCGCGTTGCCGTCGCCGAGGGCTGCATAAGGATGCGGCCGGAAACCCTTGATCTGATTGCCGAAGGGCGCGCAGACAAAGGAGACGTTCTTGGCGTCGCGCGGTTGGCCGGGATCATGGGCGCCAAAAAGACGTCGGACCTGATCCCGCTGTGCCATCCGCTGCCCCTGACCAAGGTCGCGATAGAATTGACTCCCGACATTGACCTGCCCGGCATCCGGATCGAGGCCACAGTCAGGACCACCGGCCAGACCGGGGTCGAGATGGAGGCGCTGACTGCTGTCTCGACCGCCGCGCTTACCCTTTACGACATGGTGAAGGCAGCAGAAAAGAGTATGGAGATCACCGGCATACGCCTCAAGCTTAAGGATGGCGGAAAGTCGGGTCGCTATGAGGCCGGGCGATGATTTCGGTCGAGGCGGCATTAAGCCATGTTTTCGACCTCGTCACCACCACCGCGACCGAGCGGGTTCCCCTGGTCCAGGCGGCAGGGCGCGTATTGGCCGAGCCGGTCTCGGCGCGGCGCAGCCAACCCCCCTTCCCCGCCTCGGCGATGGACGGTTATGCGGTCGACACCGCCGAGGCCGAGCCCGGCGCCCAGTTCAAGGTGATAGGAACCGCGGCGGCGGGGCACGGGTTTTCCGGTCACGTTGGACCCGGGCAAGCGGTGCGCATCTTCACGGGCGCTCCGTTGCCCGTCGGCGCAAGCCGGGTGGTGATCCAGGAGAACGTGACCCGCAACGGCACGCTCATCACGTTAAACCCCGATCTGGATGCCGGTCCGCATATCCGCCCCGCCGGAGACGATTTCGCCGAAGGCGCCCGAATCGACGCGCCACGCCGCCTCGGGCCGGCCGATCTGTCGTTTCTGGCGGCAATGAACGTGGCGCAGGTCCCGGTGCATTGCCGCCCGAACGTCGCCCTCATCGCCACCGGGGATGAACTCGTGATGCCGGGCGAAGACCCCGGTCCTGACCAGATCATTGCCTCGAACACATTCGGTTTGAAGGCGCTGCTGGAGGCCGATGGCGGGGATGTTCGGATGCTGCCCATCGCCCGCGACAGCGCTGCCTCGCTTGAGGCGGTGTTCGCACTGGCCGAGGGCGCCGATCTGATCGTGACCAGCGGCGGCGCTTCGGTCGGGGATCATGACATCGTCAGGGATGTGGCGGGCAGGATGGGCATGAAACAGGCGTTCTACAAGGTCGCAATGCGCCCGGGAAAGCCGCTGATGGCCGGCCGGTTGGGTAGCATGGCGATGATCGGACTTCCAGGTAATCCCGTCTCTTCAATCGTTTGCGCCCATATCTTCGTGCGGCCCGCATTGCGGGCGATGCAGGGGATGCCCGCCGCGCCCTTGCCCCGGCAGCGGGCACCGCTGGCCGTGGCGATCGACCAGAACGGCCCACGCGAGCATTACATGCGCGCCGACCTGACCGAGGCGGGGCTGATCCCGTTCGACCGTCAGGACAGCGCGTTGCTCTCGGTTCTTGCGAAGGCGCGCGCGCTATTGATCCGCCCACCGCACGATCCGGCTCGGAAGCCGGGTGAAGTAATGCACTACATCCCGCTCTGACCCGGCCACTTGACACAAAACGGGAACATCCGTAGAACAGAGAGGAACGTGCCCCGGCTTTCTTCGCGGGCGATTATTGACGGAGCTGACAATGTTGACTCGCAAGCAACTGGATCTTTTGCATTTTATAGATGCACGTCAGAATCGCGATGGCGTCCCGCCATCCTTCGACGAAATGAAAGAGGCGCTGAACCTGCGGTCGAAATCCGGCATCCATCGGCTGATCACCGCATTGGAGGAGCGGGGGTTCATCCGCCGTTTGCCGCACCGGGCGCGTGCGATCGAGATTCTGAAACGGCCCGATTCAATGAAAAAGCCGGGTTTCACGCCCCAAGTGGTCGAAGGTGACGGGCCGCGGCCCGCGCCGGCCGATGCAATCCCGGTCGAAGCTGCAAATGCGATGGATCTGCCCGTGATGGGCCGGATCGCGGCTGGCACTCCGATCGAGGCCATCAGCGAGGTCTCTCATACAGTGGCAGTGCCTGGCACGATGCTGTCCGGGCGCGGCACCCATTACGCGCTGGAGGTCAAGGGCGACTCGATGATCGAGGCCGGGATCAACGACGGCGACGTGGTCGTGATTCGTGAACAGTCCACCGCGGACAACGGCGAAATCGTCGTTGCCCTCGTCGCGAACCACGAGGCGACACTGAAGCGGTTTCGTCGCAAGGGCGACATGATCGCGCTGGAGGCGGCGAATCCGGCCTATGAGACACGGTTTCTGCCCGCCGACCAGGTCAAGGTTCAGGGGCGGCTTGTTGGTTTGATTCGCAACTACTGAACGCGCGTCCAGGGGCGGGTTCCGGCGATTTGGCGGGCGCTAACGCGACGTGGACCGTGCCTGTCCGCATAGACCGCGATCGCCCCGGTTTGGCGCAGCGCGCGCCTGTCCAGCAGAACGCACCCGGAAGGCACAGGCAGGTTGACGACGCGGGCGGTGACCACCCACCCCAAGCCGCAGGCGCGTTCCAGCCGATTGGCCCAGCCGCGGCCCGACAATTGCACGACCCCCTGCCCGGCCACCTCGGCCCGTCGCATACCCGGTGCCCCGGTCAGGCCCGCGCGATCATGCGCGACCGGCTGCGTGGCGGCGTCACCGTCATTTTCCAGCCAGCTTCGCGCGACGAAACCGTCGCCGCCGGGCTTGCTGAGCACACGACCCTGCGATGTCAGGACCCCGATCAGCCCGCCGCTATCTGCGATCAGCAGGGCCGGTCGTTCGGTGACCCCCCACAGGATGAATGCCGCCGCGATCGGGGCAAGCCCGGCAAGGCGCGGGCGTCCCTGCCACAGGATCAGCCACACCCCCCCCAACGCCAGCAGTGGCAGCACGGCGGGGGCGGGCATGACCACCGGCCAGGTGGCCCCGTCCAACCCCGCCACCCAGTGTGCCACGCCGAGGATCCAGGCGATCCCCAGCCGCATGACTTCAAGCCCCGGAAAGGCCAGACCGAAAGGTGCAAGAATTGCCGCGACGACCGCCGCCGGGATCACCACGGTTCCCATCAGCGGAACGCTCAGCAGGTTGGCCAGCAGCCCGTATTGCGCCACCTGATTGAAATGCGCGGCCGCGATCGGGGCCGTGGTCAACCCAGCCACGACCGAAGAGATGACCACCGCCAGCACCGGGCGCAACCAGCGCGGCGGGCGCCAACGATCCTCGGGCCAGTTGCGCAGAAAGCCGAACACCGCCACAAGTGCCGCCGTCGCCGCAAAGGACATCTGGAACCCCGGTCCGGTCAGGCTTTCGGGCCTAAGGACAAGAACGATCACTGCGGCCAGTGCCACCGCCCGCAACGTCAGGGCCCGCCGGTCGAACAGCACCGCGACCAGCATGACGGCGACCATCACGAAGGCCCGCTGGGTGGCGACGTTCCCCCCCGAAAGCGCCAGGTAGATAGCCGCTGCCGGCAACGCGACACCCGCCGCGATCTTCTTGACCGGCCAGCGCAGGGCAACGGGCGGCACAAGCGCCAGGCCGAAACGGGTCGCGGCGAAGACGAACCCGCTGAGCAGCCCCATGTGCAGCCCCGAGATCGCCAGAAGATGTGCGAGATTCGAGTCGCGCAACGCTTGCAACGTGCGGCGCGAAATCGCGGATCGGTCGCCGGTCAGGATCGCCGCAGCAAAGGCCCCGCTGTCGCCCGGAATCCGCGTACGGATCGCCGCCGACAACGCGTTGCGCGCGCGGGACAGCATTTGTGCCGCGCCCCCCTCTGCCGGGGCGAGCGCCACGACCGGGTTGCGGGTATAGCCCACCGCCCCCAAGCGCGCGAACCAGGCCAGCCGTCGGAAACTGAACCCGCCGGGTTCCGACGGTCCGGGAGGGGGCGAAAGATGGGCTGTCATCATTACAATGCGCCCCGGCAGCAGAGGGGTGAACCCTTGGCGGCCGTGCAAAGACACGCGGACCCTTTCTGGTGTCCGGTCGACGGCCTGATCCTCCATCCAGACTCGGTCGAGCGTCACCCGCGGTTTGTCCGACAGCGATCGGTCCACTTCGACGATGCGCCCCGACACCGCGCCGTAAAAACGGTAATCCAGAACCGGCGCCGCGACCATTTGCGCCCGTGCCCCGGCCAACAGTGCGCCGCACAATACCAGAAGCGCCAGCAGGAACAGCGGCGCCTGTCTCTCGCTGGCCCAGAGCGTGCCGGCCAGGGAGACCAGGGCCAACATCCCCAAGGCCATCCATTCATAGGGGGCAGGTTCGGCCGGCAGAGCGAAATAGCCGCCAATCCCTGTGGCCAGACCCACCGGCACCCAGGGAAAAAGATGACCCCGCTGCGCCTCCAGCGCGTCCAGGGCACGCATCTCTTGTCCTCTCCCGCGCGATTGCTTACTCAGGCGCCAATGCTATCGCCGCTTTGGTTGCCAGAAGGTTAATGCCCATGTCCGAGGCCCAGGTCGTTACCCGTTTCGCCCCCTCGCCCACCGGGTTCCTGCATATCGGGGGCGCGCGTACGGCGCTGTTCAACTGGCTCTTTGCACGCGGGCGGGGCGGAAAATTCTTGCTGCGGATCGAGGATACCGACCTTGCGCGCTCGACCCCCGAGGCGACGCAGGCGATCCTAGATGGGTTGACATGGCTGGGGCTGGACTGGGACGGGGCCCCGGTCAGCCAGGCACAAAGGGCCGGGCGTCATGCCGAAGTCGCGCGCGCGATGCTCGCCGCCGGGCATGCCTACAAATGCTTCGCCACTTCCGAGGAAATCGCCGCCTTTCGCGAGGGGGCGAAGGCCGAGGGTCGTTCGACGCTGTTCCGGAGCCCCTGGCGCGACGCCGATCCCGCCACCCATCCGGACGCGCCTTACGTCATCCGCATCAAGGCGCCCGGCCTCGAAAGAGATGGCATTTTCATAGCTGATACATTTGAAGATCAGGTAATGGGCACTGTAGGTGTCCATCCGCATCTGCTTGATGACATGATCTTGTTGCGTTCTGATGGTAGTCCAACCTACATGTTAGCCGTTGTAATTGATGATCATGACATGGGCATAACCCATGTCATTCGAGGTGATGACCATCTTTCCAACACTCCGCGACAACTCATGGTTTACAATGCAATGGGCTGGGAACCTCCGGTATTTGCCCATATCCCGCTGATCCACGGACCCGACGGCAAGAAACTGTCCAAGCGGCACGGCGCGCTTGGCGTCGAGGAATACCGCAAGATGGGATATCCCGCCGCGGCAATGCGCAACTACCTGGCCCGGCTGGGCTGGAGCCATGGTGACGACGAGTTCTTTACCGACGAACAGGCCAAGGCATGGTTCGACCTGTCCGGAATCGGCAAATCCCCGGCACGGTTCGATTTCAAGAAGCTCGACAACCTGTCCGGCCTGCACATGGCCGCCGCGGAGGATGCTGCACTGCTGCAAGAGCTGGACGATTACCTTGCGGCGATCGGCGCCCCCGCATTGACGGGAGCGCGGCGCGAGAGAATGGAAACGGTCATTCCGCTGGTAAAGACAGGCAGCCGGACATTCGGCCAACTCGTTGAAAAGGCGCATTTCATTCTGGCCGACCGCCCGCTCGAACCGGATGAAAAGGCGGCCAGGGTCCTCGACCAGGTATCCCGTGGTATACTGGCAGAATTGACGCCGCAGTTGCGAGATGCTAGCTGGATCCGAGACGCTCTGGAAGCGGTGGTGACGCGCTTTGCCGAGGACCATGACATGAAACTCGGGAAGCTGGCGCAACCGCTGCGTGCGGCGCTTGCGGGGCGAACGGTTTCGCCCAGCGTCTTCGACATGATGATCGTCCTCGGCCGGGAGGAAACGCTCGCCCGGCTGGCCGACGCCCAGTCCTGATGCGGGTTTTGTCCCGCCGCTGTGACACCACCGACCGGCGCCGTTTTCCCCGCGACGGTCTTTCAGAGAGGGACAAGAATGGCTGAGAGCACCAAGACCGCGACCCTGAGCTTCGAGGGCAAGACGCTGGACCTGCCGATCCGCACCCCCACCGCCGGGCCCGATGTCATCGATATCTCCAAGCTGTACGCCCAGGGCGGTGTGTTCACGCATGATCCCGGATACACATCGACCTCATCGTGCGAATCCAAGATCACCTTTATCGACGGTGACAAGGGTGAGCTGCTGCATCGTGGCTATCCGATCGACCAGCTGGCCGAGAAGTCACACTATCTGGAGGTCTGTTATCTGCTGCTTTACGGGGAGCTTCCGACCGCCGACGAGCTTGAGGATTTCGAGTCCCGCGTAACCAATCACACCATGGTGCACGAGCAGATGCACAATTTCTTCCGCGGTTTCCGCCGCGACGCACACCCGATGGCGACGATGGTGGGCGTGGTCGGCGCGATGTCGGCCTTCTATCACGACTCGACCGATATCTCGGACCCGTGGCAGCGCGAGGTCGCCTCGATCCGGATGATCGCGAAGCTGCCGACGATCGCCGCGATGGCCTACAAGTATTCGATCGGGCAGCCCTTCGTCTATCCGCGCAACGATATCGACTATGCCGCCAATTTCCTGCGCATGTGTTTCGCTGTCCCCGCCGAGGATTACGAGGTCGATCCGATCATGGCCCGCGCGATGGACCGGATCTTCACGCTTCACGCCGATCATGAACAGAACGCCTCAACCTCCACCGTGCGGCTGGCCTCAAGTTCGGGCGCGAACCCGTTCGCCTGCATCGCGGCGGGCATCGCCTGTCTTTGGGGGCCGGCACATGGCGGCGCCAATCAGGCCTGCCTGGAGATGTTGCGGGAGATCGGCACGCCAGACCGGATTCCGGAATTCATCACGCGCGCCAAGGACAAGGACGATCCGTTCCGGCTGATGGGCTTCGGCCACCGCGTCTACAAGAATTTCGATCCGCGCGCCAAGGTTATGAAACAATCTGCCGACGAGGTTCTGGACCTGATGGGGATCCACGACAACCCGACCCTGCAGGTCGCCAAGGAACTGGAGCGGATCGCGCTGGAAGACGAGTATTTCGTCGACAAGAAGCTCTATCCCAACGTGGATTTCTATTCGGGCATCATCCTGGATGCGATGGGCTTTCCCACGTCGATGTTCACGCCGATCTTCGCCGTGTCACGCACGGTGGGCTGGGTCAGCCAATGGAAAGAGATGATTTCCGACCCGACGATGAAGATCGGTCGTCCACGTCAGCTTTATACCGGGCATACCCGTCGGGACTATGTGGATGTGGAAAACCGCTGACACACCGGCCGGTCTGTGGCGCAAGCCCGGGTTTGAGTATTTAAGGCAAGATGAAGAGAGAAAGGGGCGCCCGCGGGCGCCCCTTTTTCACGGATCAGGCCCTGTCTGTTGACCGCCCGGTTTTTTCCGCCTGCGCCCTGACCCGCGGCGGGCGCGCGCGCCCGCCGCGGGTATTGGTGTCAAGCAGCCCCGGCCGCGCGCGATATTCCTTGCCGCCTAGCTGCAACCGCTGGTTCCGCCGCAGGTGTTGCACTTCATGCAGGTGCCGTTGCGCACCAGCGTGTAGTTGCCGCAATCGCCGCAGGGATCGCCTTCGTAGCCCTGCATCCGCGCCTTGGTGCGCGCGTCGAGGCTGGCGCTGGCCCGGACGGGGACGGCGGTGGACGGCGCGGCCTCGGGCAGCCGGGTGTCCAGCGCGGCCATGCCGTCGCCGGCAAGATCCATTGCCGTGGTGCTCATCCCGCCCTGCAGCACAACCAGATCCTGCGGCACCCGCTTGCGCAGATAGCCGGCGGAGCTGATCTGCTTGAGCACCTCCAACGACTTCGAGGCGGCGCTTTCACTCATCTCGCGGATATTGGAGACGCCCTCTTCCTCGCCTCGGCCCAGATCGTCAAACGAGGCGCCTTCCGGCTTTACATGCGCCAGGTCGGTGCGGTCGAGATAGCTGACCGCCAGTTCGCGGAAGATGTAGTCGAGGATCGA
>JADQCD010000176.1 GCA_016278285.1 Actibacterium sp. | reverse complement strand
GTATTTGTCGATGTCGCCCTATCTGATAACCATCCTGGTGCTGGTCATCATCTCGTCCGACCGATCGCGGACTGCGCTGAGCGCGCCGTCTTCGCTTGGGCGCGTGTTTCATGCCTCGGGCTGAGGCCGAACTGCAAAAACCGGGGCCTTAGGGCCCCAACCAACAAGGGAGATTCCAAATGAAATTCAGAAATCTGCTTGCAGGCGCCGCGGTGGCGCTGGGGCTCGCCGCCCCGGCCATTGCGCAAGAGCCGGTCAAGGTCGGGTTCATCTATGTCGGTCCCATCGGCGATGGCGGCTGGACCTACGAACACAACCAGTCCCGTCTGGCGGTGGAGGAGCATTTCGGCGACAAGGTCGAGACCGTGTATCAGGAAAGCGTGCCCGAGGGCGCCGATGCCGAGCGCGCGATCACCCAGATGGCGCTGAACGGGGCGGATATCATCTTCACCACCTCGTTCGGCTACATGGACGCGACGATGAATGTCGCCAAGAAATTCCCCGACGTGAAGTTCGAGCACGCCACCGGCTACAAGCGAGCCGAGAACGTGGGAACCTATTCCGCACGGTTCTATGAAGGCCGGGCGGTGCAGGGCCTGATCGCGGGGCGCATGACCGATTCCAACATCGTTGGCTATATCGCCTCGTTTCCGATCCCCGAGGTGATCCGGGGCATCAACAGCGCATATATCCACGCGAAGAAGGAGAACCCGGATGTCCAGTTCAAGATCATCTGGGCCTATACCTGGTTCGATCCCGCGAAAGAGGCCGATGCGGCAACCGCGCTGATCGAACAGGGAGCCGACGTGATCCTGCAGCACACCGATTCCACCGCACCGCATGCCGCCGCTGAAAAGGCGGGCGGCGTCATCACCTTCGGACAGGCTTCGGACATGGCCGAATACAAGCCGATGCCGCGAGTCAGTTCTATCATCGACAACTGGGCGCCATACTATATCGAGCGGATTCAGGCCGTGATTGACGGCACTTGGGAAAGCGATGACACTTGGGACGGGATCGGCGAAGGCATGGTCAAGATCGGCGAGATCACCGATGCCGTTCCGGACGATGTGAAAGCCGATGCGTTGGCCCTGAAAGAGCGCATCGCCTCGGGCGAATACCACCCGTTCACCGGCCCGCTGAACAAGCAGGACGGCAGCGCCTGGCTGGCCGCGGGTGAAACTGCCGAGGATGAGACGCTTCTGGGGATGAATTTCTTCGTCGAAGGCATCGAGGCCGAGATGCCGCAATAGGCACCCCTACCGCCCCGCCCGGCCGGGACGAAAAGGTATTGAAGGCCCGCCCTTTGGCGGGCCTTTTCCTTTCGGAAAAGCCGTGCCAATGTCGCCGGCATGGAACAGGACTTCATCGTTATCGGCGGCGGCATCGCCGGAATTTCCGTGGGTGCGCGCCTGTCGCATCTGGGTCGGGTCACGCTTCTGGAGGGCGAGGAGTCGCTGGGGTTTCATGCCTCGGGGCGGTCCGCATCGTTGTTCGACGTGATGTATGGCCATCCCACGGCGGTGGCTCTCAACCGCGCCGGGCACGACTATCACGCCACCGCCAATGGCGGCATCCTGTCGCCGCGCGGCTTGATGCTTGTCACCGGGCACGAGCAGGCCGAGGCCTTCGCGCGCGAGATGCCTTTGCTGGCCATGCATGAAATTTCGACCGACGCGGCCGTGGACATGGTGCCGATCCTGAACCGTGCGATGCTGGCCCGCGCAGCCTATCACGCGGAAGCCTGGGACATGGATACCGACCGGCTGATCCAGAATTTTGCCCGTGAATTGCGCGGAAATGGGGGGCAGGTTCTGACCCGTCATCAAGTCACTTCGATTTCGCGTATGGGCGCCGGGTGGCGCGTCGATACCGCGCAGGCTGCGTTCGAGGCGCCGGTCGTGATCAATGCAGCGGGTGCCTGGGTGGACGAGGTGGCCAAAATGGCCGGGCTGGAGCCGATCGGATTCACGCCGATGCGCCGGTCGATCGCGCAGATCCCGGCCCCGGGCGGGCACGACGTCACCGGCTGGCCCATGGTTCTGAGCGCAGGCGAACGGTTCTATGTCAAGCCCGAGGCCGGTAAACTGCTTGTCTCTCCGGCCGAGGAACACCCGCAGCAGCCGCATGATGCCTGGGCCGACGACATGGTTCTGGCCGAGGGGCTGGCCCGTTACGAAGAGATGGTGACAGAGCCGGTGACGCGGCTTGAAACCTCCTGGGCGGGGCTGCGCACCTTTTCGCCCGACCGCGTCATGGTGATCGGTTTCGAACCGTCGGCCGAGGGGTTCTTCTGGCACGCGGGGCAGGGTGGCAACGGGTTTCAGACATCGCCAGCCGCAAGCCAGCTTGCCGCCGACCTGATCGGCGGCCATGCGCCCGAACTGCCGACCGACCTGGTGGCGCAGTTTTCGCCGTCACGCTTTCGCTGACCCCGATGCCGCCGCTGCGGTTCGGTCAAATCAGTTGGCACTTGACCGTGATCAAGGTCACGGCCGGCCAGGGATGATTTCGTCATGGCAACGTAAGCGAAAGGAATGAACGAATGAGCTGGACGGAAAAGCAAAGCAAAACCAAGGATCAGCTTCGGCGCCTGAACAAGGCGATCCCCGACGCTGCCCACGGGTTTTCAACGCTGGGCAAAGCCGTCAAGGAGAGCGGTACGCTGGATTTCAAGCACAAGGAATTCGTGGCACTGGGCATCGCCGTCGCCCTGCGCTGCGAAGCCTGCATCGTGCTGCATGTCGAGGCGCTGCTGCGCGCCGGGGCAACCCGGGAAGAGGTGGGCGACGTGCTGGCCATGACCATTCAGATGGGCGGTGGTCCGGCGATGATGTATGCGGCCAAGGCGATCGAATGCTTCGACGAGCTGGCCGGAGTGGACTGACCGTCACCGCTGCTTAGCCGCCCGCGGCCTGATCCGGACTTGTGCCAAAGGCGGCCTCCATCAGCGTTCGTGTATAAACCGACTGCGGATCGGCGAAGAGGGCCTGGCTTTCGCCGGTCTCGACGATATCGCCGTCCTTCATCACGATCACCCGGTGGCTGAGCGCGCGCACCACCCGCAGGTCGTGGCTGATGAACAGATAGGCCAGGCCGTATTTTTCCTGCAGCCGGCGCAGAAGATCGACGATCTGCACCTGAACCGTCATGTCCAGCGCCGAGGTGGGCTCGTCCAGCACCAGCAGCCGCGGCCGCAGGATCATGGCGCGCGCGATGGCAATGCGCTGGCGCTGACCGCCGGAAAACTCGTGCGGATACCGGTGCATCATTTCGGGGTCCAACCCGACTTCGGCCAACATCTGGGCCACTTCCTCGCGCCTGGTCTTTCCGGGCTCCAGCCCATGCACGCCCAGGCCCTCGGCAACGATCTGTTCGACCGTCATGCGCGGCGACAACGAGCCGTAGGGATCCTGGAAAACGATCTGCATATGGCGGCGGATCGGGCGCATCCTGCGCGACTTGAGCCCCTGCAGGTTGCGGCCCTCGAAGATGATATCGCCTTGCGACGACAGCAGTCGCATGATCGCCAGCGCCAGCGTTGTCTTGCCCGATCCGCTTTCGCCGACGATGCCCAGTGTCTCGCCCTGGCGCACCGAGATGCTCGCCGCATTCACGGCCTTGACGTGGCCCACGGTGCGGCGCAGCAATCCACGCAGGATCGGGAACCAGACGCGCAGATCCTGGGTGCGCACGACCTCGGGCGCCGCATGCTGGACCGGGACTGGAACGCCGGTCGCCTCGGCCGCCAGAAGCATCTTCGTATAGGGATGCTGCGGGTTGGTGAAGATTTCCTCGGTGCGGCCGCTCTCGACGATTCGGCCGTCCTTCATCACGCAGACCCGGTCGGCAATGCGCCGGACGATGCCCAGGTCATGCGTGATGAACAGCAGGCTCATGTCCTCTTCGCGCTTCAGATCGGCCAGCAGCTCCAGGATCTGCGCCTCGATCGTGACGTCCAGCGCGGTGGTCGGTTCATCGGCGATCAGCAGGTCCGGGCCGTTTGCCAACGCCATCGCTATCATCACCCGTTGCCGCTGACCTCCCGACAGTTGATGCGGATAGGCGCCAAGCCGGCTTTCGGCGTCCTGGATGCCGACCTTTTCCAGCAATTCGATGATCCGCGTCCGCACCGCCGGCCCGCGCAGGCCCTGATGCAGCTCGATCGACTCGCGCAGCTGCTTTTCCAGCGTGTGCAGCGGGTTGAGCGATGTCATCGGTTCCTGGAAGATGAAGCTGATGTCGTTGCCGCGCACCTGCCGCAGACGTTCGGCCGGGGCCCCGACCATCTGCGCCCCGCCATAGGTGACCGATCCGGTGACGGTCGCGTTTTCGGGCAGCAGCGACACGGTGGACAACGCGGTGACAGATTTGCCTGATCCCGACTCGCCCACCAGCGCCACGGTCTCGCCCTGTCCGACCTCGAAAGAGACACCGTCAACGGCAAGGTGATCGATCCCGTCCTGGCGGAAAGTGACCTTCAGGTCGCGGATTTCCAGAACGCCGCTCATTGAAAGGTCTTCCTCGGATCAAAGGCATCGCGCACGCCCTCGAAGATGAACACCAGCAGCGACAGCATGATCGCGAAGGTGAAGAAGGCGGTGAAAGCCAGCCACGGCGCTTGCAGGTTCTGCTTGGCCTGCAACGTCAACTCGCCCAGCGAGGGTGCCGAGGACGGCAGGCCGAAGCCCAGGAAATCCAGGCTGGCCAACGTGCCGATCGTGCCGGTAATGATGAACGGCAGCAGCGTCAGCGTTGCGACCATCGCGTTGGGCAGCATGTGGCGGAACATGATCGTCCAGTTGGAAACCCCCAGCGCCCGCGCCGCGCGTACATATTCGAAGTTGCGTGCGCGCAGGAACTCGGCCCGGACGACACCCACCAGCGCGGGCCAGCCGAAAAGCGCTGTCAGGAACACCAGCAGCCAGAAGCTTCGCCCCAGGATCGCGAACAGGATGATTATGATGTAAAGCTGCGGGGTCGATGTCCATATTTCGATCACACGCTGGAAAACCAGGTCGATCCAGCCGCCGAAAAATCCCTGAACCGCCCCCGCGACGATGCCGATCAACGACGCGATGCCGGTAACGATGAGCGTGAACAGGATCGACAGGCGAAAGCCATAGATCACGCGCGCCAGCACGTCGCGTGCGGTGTCGTCGGTGCCCAGCAAGTGATCGGAATTGGGCGGAGAGGGGGCGGTGCCTTCGATATCGTTCACCGTGTCGTAGCTATAGGGGATCGGTGGCCAGACGAGGTATCCTTTCTGGATCTTCTCGCCGCCGATGATCCCGTCCTGGGCGTCCTCGATCATCGCCTCGGGGGCGTCCCAGCACCCCGTTTTGCCGCCGGTGATGATCAGACACTGGATCGCCACATCGCGATAAACCGCCTCGGTTCGCAAATCGCCGCCAAAAGCGGTTTCCGGATAGAAATTGTAGATCGGAAAAAAGCTTTCGCCGCGATAGTTGACATAAATCGGCCGGTCATTGGCCAGGAATTCGGCAAATAGCGACAGGCCGAACAGGATCAGAAAGACGATCAGCGACCAATAAGCGCGCTTGTTGCGCCGGAAATTGCGCCAGCGGCGCTGATTGAGGGGGGAAAGCGCGGGCATGTCAGGTCTCCCGGCTTTCAAAGTCGATGCGCGGATCCACCAGCACATACATCAGATCCGACAGCAGCCCGACCAGCAGGCCGATCAGCCCGAAGACGTAAAGCGTGGCGAAGATCACCGGATAATCGCGCGCCACCGCCGCCTCGAAGCCCAGCCGGCCAAGCCCGTCGAGAGAGAAGATCGTTTCGATGATGATCGACGAGCCGAAGAAGACGCTGATGAACAGGCCCGGAAAACCCGCGATGACGATCAGCATGGCATTGCGGAAGACATGGCCATAAAGCACCCCGCGCTCTCCAAGGCCCTTGGCCCGCGCGGTGATGACATACTGCTTCTTGATCTCGTCCAGGAACGAGTTCTTGGTCAGCAGCGTCAGCGTGGCGAAGCTGGAGATGGTCGAGGCAAGCACAGGAAGGGTGATGTGCCAGAAATAATCCACCACCTTGCCCCACAGGCTGAGTTCTTCGAAGTTGTCCGAAGTCAGACCACGCAGCGGGAAGAAATCCCAGTACGATCCGCCCGCGAACAGGACAAGCAACAGGATGGCGAACAGGAAGCCCGGTATGGCATAGCCCAGGATGATCGCCGCGCTGGTCCATGTGTCGAAGGGCGAGCCGTCCTTGACCGCCTTGCGCACCCCCATCGGGATCGAGATCACATAGGCCAGAAGCGTCGACCACAGCCCCAGGGTGATGGAGACGGGCATCTTCTCCAGCACCAGATCGATCACCGAGATCGACCGGAAATAGCTCTGGCCGAAATCGAAGGTGATGTAATTGCCCATGAGAATCCAGAACCGCTCCAGGATCGGGATCTTCTGTTTGCTGCATTCGGGGGCTTCGACATCCGGCGTTCCTTCGAAGCCCGGTTCGCAGACGATCCGGGCAAAACCCATCTCGATTTCAAGCTCGTCCAGGAAATCCTGTGGCAAGCCGCGCGCCCCGGCATATTCCGAACTTCCGCTCGACTGCATGTCCTCGCCGGAATCACCGCCGCCTGCGATGCCCTGGAACACGTCGGCATTGCCCTGCACCTGGGCGATGATCTGTTCGATCGGACCGCCCGGCACGAATTGTGTCAGCGTGAAATTGATGACCATGATCCCGAACAGCGTCGGGATGATCAGCAGCAACCGCCGGAAGATGTAGGCGCCCATAGGCTCTGCTCTGCCCTTGTTTTCAGAAGGCTCCGGCGGCCTTCAGTTTCTCGGCCTTCTCGGCGTTGTACCACCAGAAGTCCAGCTGTCCCAGCGAATAGGGTGGCATGTTTTCCGGATGCTCATACATGTCGTAATAGGCCACGGTATGCGCATCCTTGTACCATTGCGGCACCCAGAAGCGGATCGAACGCAGTACACGGTCCAGTGCCTTGACCGCGGTCACCAGCTCGTCCCTTGTGTCGGCGCCGATCACGACTTCGATCAGCCGGTCCACAGCCGGGTTGCGCAAACCCATCTTGTTGAAGACGGAATTATCCGCGGTTTCCGATCCGAAATACTGCTTCAGGCCGTTTCCGGGCACATAGCTCATCGGAAACTGATTGGTGATGATGTCGAAATCGTAGCTTCGTTCGCGGTTCGTCATCTGCGCGCTGTCCACGCGGGTCATTTTGGCCTGGATGCCCAGACGTCCAAGATTTTCGACATAGGGGCTGATGACGCGATCGAAGGTCTGGCTGTCGTTGAGGAATTCCACTGTCAGCGGCTCTCCTGCCTGGTTGCGGCGAATGCCGTCCTCGCCCACCGTCCAGCCGGCCTCGTTCAGCAGGGCGGATGCCTTGCGCAGGTTGCCACGGTCCAGTTGGCGGCTCCCCGATTCGGGCGCCATCACTGCCGGGACGGTCAGGATAGATGGGTCGAGAAGCCCCTCGTCCACCAGCGGCTGCAACAACGCCTTCTGTGCAGGGCCGGGTTCCCCCTCGGCCGCGAGATGGCTGTTTTCCCAGAAGGAATCGATACGTTCGTAAAGGCCGTAGAACAGTGTCTCGTTCGACCATTCGAAATTGAACATCAGGCCGATCGCCCGGCGCACGCGCTCGTCCTGGAACTTTTCAAGGCGCAGGTTGAAGATGAAGGATTGCCCGGTCGCCAGCGATCCGTCGGCGATCTCTCGTTTCACCACCCACCCGTTGTCCAACGCCGGAAAGTCATACCCCGTTGCCCATATCTTTGAGGAGGCCTCGTTGCGGAAGGTATAGCTGCCGGCCTTGAACCCTTCGAAAGCGGCGTTGTAGTCGGCGTAATATTCGATGCGGATACGGTCGAAATTGTTGCGCCCGACATTGATCGGCAGATCGGCGCCCCAATAATCGTTGCGCCTGCGATAGACGACACGCCGGCCAACTTCCATTTCGTCCAGCACATAGGGCCCGCTGCCCAGGAACGGTTCCAGCGTGCTTTCCTCCAGATCCCGGTCGTTGGCTTCGAAATCGGCCTTGGAAAAGACCGGCAGACCGCCGACCATCTGCGGCAGGTCGCGGGTGGGAACGCCTTGCTTGAAGGTGAATTTCACCCGGCGCGGGCCCAGCACCTCGGTGGTCTCGACCTGACGCGACAGAACCGCACGGTAGCTGGGCAAGCCGTCCTCCAGAAACGTCTCGTAGCTGAAAACGACATCTTCGGCGGTGACGGGGCTGCCATCGGAAAAACGGGCCTCGGGGCGGATGTTGAAAATCACCCAGCTGCGATCCGCGGGATATTCCAGCGTACTGCACAACAGGCAGTAGGCGGCTGACGCTTCGTCCGCGGTGCCCTGCAAGAGCGATTCATAGAAGATCGAGCCCAGCGAGACCGCGCGCCCCTTGGTCGTATAGGGGTTGACCGAGTCGAACCCGCCGAAGCCCCAGATGGAAATCTCGCCGCCTTTCGGCGCGTCGGGGTTGACGTAGTCGAGATGCGCGAAATCGGCCGGGTATTTCAACTGGCCGAAGGGCGAAATGCCATGCGCCTCGATCACGTCCTGCTGCGCCTGCGCACTGGTCATGCCGAATGCCAGAGCGATGGCAAGGACAGAAAAGGCAAGAATGCGAAATCGTGCGTTCCGGGACGGGGGCGGCGCGATCGGAACGGCACTGGCCTTTGGCGGGTTCGTCATCAAGCTCCTCCGGATCGGGTTGCATGGATGCGTTGGTGACAAGCTATGTCCCGCAGGACCAAACATTCAAGTTGAGATTCCGTGATGGCAAGTGAGGCGGTCGATATGAAAAGGGCCGCCCCCGGTCCGGAGCGGCCCTGTCGTGCGGTGCCTGAAGGCCCTACTTGATCGTCTTCAGATAGGCGACCACGCTGGCGCGTTCCTCGATCTTGCGCAGCCCCGGAAAGCTCATCCGGTTGCCGGGCGCGAACGCTCGTGGACCTTCAAGCCAGGCGTTCAGCTTGTCTTCGGTCCAGGCCCCGTCGAGCGCGGTCAGCGCGTCCGAATACCGGAATCCCTCGGCGCTGGCGATATCGCGGCCGACAACATCGAACAGATGCGGGCCGACGCCGTTCGCGCCTTTTTCAAGACGGTGGCAGGCCCGGCATTTGTTGAAGACCCTCTCGCCATCGGCGGGGTCGGCGGCCGCCACGAGCTTCGAGAACTCCGATTCCCCGCCACCGGCAGCTTCGGGTTCGGCCGTTGTCTGTTCGGCCTGTTGAGTGGTCGCTTGCTGCGTGGCTGAAGCCTCCTGCGTCGTTGCATCGTCTTCGGCGGCGGCCTGTTGCGTGCCTGCCTCGTCGCCGCCCTCAGGGGCGGCTGCCTTGACTTCAGGCATCGGGTAGGTGTCGCCGTCAAGCTGATCCAGATAGGCGATGACGTTGGCGCGATCCTCGATGTCGGGCAGCCCCGAGAAGGACATCGCAGTGCCCGGCGCATAGCCCTGCGGATCCTCAAGGAAACTGTTCAGGTGCTGCGGGGTCCAGACATCCACGACCTTTTCCAGCGCACCCGAATAGCTGTAGCCTTCGACCGAATCCACATTTCGCCCGACCACGCCGTAGAGCGACGGTCCGACTCCGTTCTCGCCTTCGACCGCCTTGTGACAGCCCTTGCATTTGTTGAATACACGTTCGCCCTTGTCCGGATCGGCAGAGGCATAGACCTCGACAAAGGAGACCTTCGGTTCGGCCTCGGCCTGCTGGGGTTCGGCGCCGGTTTCGATCGCATACCCGGCGACCTGTTCGCCCTCGCCATGGCCGCCGCCGACGTGATACAGAGATTCCGCCGCCCAGTTGCCCAGAAGAAAGATCAGCAAGGCGCCACAGAAACCGCCGACGATCTTGGTAAGGGTCATTGTGTCGAACATGTCGCGCTCCCAGTGGATCCCAATTTCGGGCGTATCTATGCGCTTCCATGCGTCTGATGCAAGGTGTAGTTACCGCGACCAGACGCCACTGCACAAGAAATGACATGACAGCCAGAAAGACAGGACGCATCGCCTTTCAGGGGGAACCGGGCGCCTATTCGCATCAGGCCTGCAGGGAAACCTATCCGGAATTGGAGGCGCTGCCCTGCAAGACCTTCGAGGACGCGATCGAGATGGTCCGCAAGGGTGACGCCGACCTGGCGATGCTGCCGGTCGAGAATTCGACCTATGGCCGCGTTGCCGACATCCATCGCCTGTTGCCCGAGTCGGGGCTGCATATCATCGGCGAGGCATTCGTGCGGGTGCATATCAACCTTCTGGGAGTCCGGGGCGCGCGGCTTGGCCAGGTCAAGCGCGCCATGAGCCACACCGTGCTGCTGGGTCAGTGCCGGGGCTTTCTGCGCGAACACGGAATCGATTGGGTCACCGGCGCCGACACGGCAGGTTCGGCGCATCTGATCGCCGAACAGGGCGACCCCGAGGAAGCGGCCCTGGCATCGGAACTGTCGGGCGAAATCTATGGGCTGGACGTGCTGGCCCGCCACATCGAGGATCACGACCGCAACACCACGCGCTTTCTGATCATGTCGCGCGAGCTGGACCTGAAACGGCGCGGGGATGCCGGCATGATGACCAGCTTCGTTTTCCGGGTGCGAAACATTCCGGCCGCGCTCTACAAGGCAATGGGTGGGTTTGCGACCAACGGCGTGAACATGACCAAGCTGGAAAGCTACATGGTGGACGGGTCGTTCAAGGCGACCCAATTCTATGCCGATATCGAGGGCCATCCGGACGATCACAACGTCCGGATGGCGCTGGAAGAGCTGGATTATTTTACCAGCAACATGACGCTTCTGGGCGTCTACCCGGCCGATCCCAGGCGTCACTGACGCGGCGCCCCGAGCGCGCGGCGCGCTCAGGCCGGGCCGTTCCGCCGTCTTTCGATGTCGCGCGCGAAATCGTGCAGGC
This sequence comes from Actibacterium sp., assembly GCA_016278285.1. GTDB lineage: Bacteria > Pseudomonadota > Alphaproteobacteria > Rhodobacterales > Rhodobacteraceae > JADQCB01. Next base: position 3,692 of record JADQCD010000176.1, on the reverse strand, counting down.
CGGTCTTGAAGCGGCGCGTCAGCGTTGCCTTGGCCAGGCGCAGGGATTGCAGGAACAGGCGTGACGACAAAGTGTTCGGCTTGAGATCCAGATTCAGGAAAACGCGCGTCTGCCGCGGCGACAACTGAACCAGATCGACTGACATCTGACCTTCGAGCCCGTCGCTTCTGGACAGGAGCCGCAGTTTTTCAGGTGCCTGGTGTTCGACCAGTTCGGACCGGATTTCGCGCGGTTTGCCGCGAAACGTGAAACGGCTGACCCAGCACATGCCGGGGCCCGGACGGTCGAGCGTGTCTGTCCGCGCCACGTCGGCGCCGCGCCGCAGGATCGCGCGTTCGAAGCGGGAAAAATCCGATAGCTCTTCGAAAACCCGGTCGATCGGTGCGGCGATGTCTTCGCGCGTCGAGAATTTCATGTGCCCTGCCGAACTGTCAAATTGTTCATCCCTTTTCGCGTCAATCCAGCCGATCCGCAAGCCAGTTGGACAGCAGGAACTGCGCGATGGCGCCACGGCGCGCGGGAAGCATGGCATCGCATTCGCCGGCGAACACGGCCAGCATCTGTTCCCGACTGACCCATTTCGCGTCTTCGATCTCTACCGGGTCGATGGTGATTTCGCGGCTGGTGGCCTGGCCGTGACACCCCAGCATTAGCGAGGCCGGAAACGGCCAGGGTTGCGAGGCGAGATAGTTGACCGCGCCCACATGCACGCCGGATTCCTCGAACACTTCGCGCCGCACGGCGGCCTCGATCGTCTCGCCCGGCTCCACAAAGCCCGCCAGCAACGAAAACATTCCCTCGGGCCAGTGCGGCGAGCGGCCCATCAGCACCGAATTGCCATGCGTGATCAGCATGATGACCACCGGGTCGGTGCGCGGGAAGTGATGCGCGCCGCAGGCCGGACATTTGCTCTGCCATCCTGCCATCCAGAATTCCGACCGCGCGCCGCAGCGCGAACAGAAGGCGTGGCTGCGGTGCCAGCCGGTGATCGCCTTCGCGGTGGCGGCCAGTTCGGCCTCGCGCGGGGTCAGGGCGGTCATCATACGCCGCAGTTCGGAAAAGGCCAGGTCCTGGTCCAGCAGCGGGTGACGCTGTTCCGACGGGTCCAGAAAGGCATCCAGGGTGTCGGGGATCTCATCGGGGTCCCAGTCCGAGATGTCGACGGCGAAACGGGCGGCCCCCTCATCGAGCCCCAGAAAGACCGACCGGGCGGCGCGCGCCATGACCAGTGGGTGGCTTGCCGGCAGCCAGCCCAACTCCTGCGCATCGCCAAGCCGGAAAAGCGGCTTGCCGCGCCAGAGCGGCAGCACCCGCGCCGCATCCCCGGCCCAGAGTCGCTCCAGCGCGGCCGCGTCGCCGCGCAGATGTGCCGCCCTGTCAAGGCCCGAGCCACCGAATGTCACCGTTTCCGCATCTCGCATCGCAGATCTCCCTGATGATCTGTGACTGCCATGCCCCACTCTGACAAGCAATCCTGCGCAAACTCGCCTTAAAGGCGAGTCTCTTCTGGCCTTCCGTGGCCTGTCGCGGATAGTGTCACGATACATACATGATGGTGTTCTATCGGCGTCCCTGAACAGTTTTCGCGGAGGGCGTCATGAGCGACCATCAAATGAGGCTGATGAACCGCCGGCAATTTCTTGCCGGCACTGTTGCGGGGGCATCCTTGATCGCGCTTCATCCATATTCCGCCCGTACGGCCGCGGGGCAGGTCCATTTGCGCATCATGGAAACCACAGATATTCATGTACATGTCTTCCCGTATGACTATTATTCCGACCGGCCCGTGGATACCGCGGGCCTGGCGCGCACCGCAGCGCATATCGCCGATATCCGCGCCGAGGCGACCAATTCGTTACTGCTGGATAATGGCGACTTTCTTCAGGGCAACCCGATGGGCGATTACATCGCCTATGAGCGCGGCATGAAAGAGGGCGATTTGCACCCGGTCATCGCCGCGCTGAACACGATCGGGCTCAATGCCGCCACGATCGGCAACCACGAGTTCAACTACGGGTTGGATTTCCTGCTGAAATCCATGGCCGGCGCGCGGTTCCCGGTCGTGCTGGCCAATATCGCCACCGGCGCGGGCGCAGGACCGCGCGCCGATCGCACGCTGTTCCGGCCTTATGTCATCCTGGATCGACAGATGACCGATGGGGCTGGCCAGACCCACCCGATCCGCGTCGGCGTGATCGGCTTCACCCCTCCACAGGTGATGAACTGGGATCGAAAGCATCTTGAGGGCAATGTCACGGCCCGCGACATTATCGAGACGGCCCACGCCTGGGTGCCGCAGATCAAGGAGGAAGGCGCCGACATCATCATCGCGTTGTCGCATTCGGGCATCGGCGCCGCCGATCACATCGAGGGCATGGAAAATGCCTCGGTTCCGCTGGCGGCGGTCGACGGCATTGATGCGGTCATGACGGGGCACACCCATCTGGTCTTTCCGGCCCCCGGCTTCGGCGGGGCCGGCCCGGTGGATGCGGTGAAGGGCACGATCCATGGCAAACCCGCCGTCATGGGCGGGTTCTGGGGCTCGCATCTTGGCGTGATCGACCTGCTTCTGGAACGCGATGGCAATGCCTGGCATGTGGTCAACACCGAATCGGAATCCCGCCCGATCTCCCGGCGTAACCCGGATCGGTCCGTCACGGCACTTGTGGAAAGTGAAGGCACGGTTCTGGCCTCGGTCGAGGCTGACCACGCGGCGACGCTGGCCTATGTGCGCCGTGCCGTCGGCAAGACATCGGCGCCGCTGCATTCTTATTTCGCGTTGGTGGCGGATGATCCTTCGGTGCAGATCGTGTCGAACGCGCAGACCTGGTATATCGGACAGATGATGCGGGGCACGCCCCATGAAGGCCTGCCGATCCTGTCGGCGGCCGCCCCCTTCAAGGCAGGTGGGCGCGGCGGGCCGGATTATTACACCGATGTTCCGGCCGGCGACGTGGCGATCAGGAACGTGGCCGATCTCTATCTCTATCCCAACACGGTGCGCGCGGTGCGCGTGACCGGGGCGCAAGTGAAGGACTGGCTGGAACGCAGCGCTGGCATGTTCAACCGGATCACGCCGGGCGGGGTGGACCAGGTTCTTCTGAACCCTGACTTTCCAAGCTACAATTTCGACGTCATCGACGGGGTCGAATACCAGATCGACCTGAGCCAGCCGTCGAAATACGCCAGCGGCGGCGGGGCGCTGGCCAACCCCGGTGCGAACCGGATCGTCAACCTGACCTTCAAGGGCAGACCTGTGCAGCCTGACGAGGAATTCATCGTTGCCACCAACAACTACCGCGCCTCGGGCGGTGGCGGTTTTCCCGGCGCCGACGGCTCCACCATCGTGTTCGAGGCGCCCGATACCAACCGGGACGTGATCGTGCGCTATATCGTCGAGCAGGGCACCATCAACCCGCAGGCCGACGGAAACTGGACCTTCCACCCGATGCCGGGAACGACAGTGCTGTTCGACACCGGCCCACGGGCGGTGCGCTATGCGGACGCCGTGCCCGGCGTGTCGCTGGAACCCGCGGACGAAGGGCCGGACGGTTTCGCCCGGTTCCGTATCGCGCTGTAGCTGTAAAGGGGTGCGCGCAGCCCTTGCGAATCCGCCCCATGCCGCCTAGATACGCGAATGAGAGGTTGGCGCGGGCAAGCGCCTCGCCAACCCGGTCAGGTCCGGAAGGAAG